>JAKAGF010000027.1 GCA_021825805.1 Nitrospirota bacterium | reverse complement strand
CCGACCTGCGCTCCCCACTATTACCGCGTGGTGCTCCAGCAGGCAAAGGAGAAGGGCGACAAGCACAAGCGGCGGACGCTCAAATTTTCGACCGGCGGCTCCAAGGGATGTCTTGCCGGGCAGCTCATCTGCCTCATCGATGTTGACGGCAATGTCCTTCCCTGCAGCTATTTCCCGAAGCCGGCGGGCAATGTCAGGCAGCAGTCATTCAAGGACATCTGGGAGAATTCAGAACTCTTCAGGGAACTGCGCGACTTCAAGAAATACAAGGGCAAGTGCGGTTCCTGCGAATATATCAATGTCTGCGGCGGCTGCAGGGCGCGGTCGTATTCGATCTATGGGGACTATCTGGAGGAAGAACCCTTCTGCAGCTATATTCCCCGCAAGCTGAGTCTCACCGGCAAGAACAAATAGCCCGCAACGCGGTTGCGGGTTTATACGATTTCGAGGGAGGAATCCATGAACGATACATTTCTGAAGGCATGCCGCGGAGAAAAGGTAGACCATACGCCGGTCTGGATCATGCGGCAGGCAGGCAGGTACCTGAAGGAATACCAGGAGGTCCGTGCGAAGGTGGATTTCCTCACCCTCTGCAAGACCCCTGAGCTGGCTGCGAAGGTCACCATGCAGCCGGTGGATATCCTCGGCGTTGACGCTGCCATCCTGTTTTCCGATATCCTCATCCCTGTTGAGGCGATGGGCATGCGCCTGGAATTCTCGGACAAGAAGGGGCCTGTCCTGGGCGAGCCTGTCCGGACCAAGGCCGGAGTCGACCGGCTGATCATACCCGATACAGAGGACAGCATGCCCTTTGTCCTTGAGACCATACGGATCCTCCGGAAGGAGCTGGAGCGGAAGGCGCCGCTCATCGGTTTCTCCGGTGCGCCGTATACCCTTGCGACCTATATCATCGAGGGCGGCAGTTCGAAGAATTTCGTGAATACCAAGCGGATGATGTACCAGAACCCCGGACTCTTCCAGGGCTTGCTGGAAAAGATCACGGCAACGGTCATCGACTACCTGTCAGCCCAGATCAAGGCAGGAGCGCAGGCTGTGCAGATCTTCGATTCGTGGGGAGGCAATCTTTCCCCTTATGATTACGAAAAAATCATCTTTCCTCACGTCAAGAAGGCTATCAAGGCCCTGAAGAAGTTCGATGTGCCGGTCATCTTCTTTGTCAACGACTGCGCCGGGCTGCTCGATATCATCAAGAAGACAGGGGCCGATGTGGTGGGCATAGACTGGCGGGTGGACATGTACAAGGCCGTGAAGACCCTCGGCAAGAAGGTTGCGGTGCAGGGGAACCTTGACCCGTGCGCCCTGTTCGGCGCAAAGGAGCAGATCGAAGAAAGGGTACAGGACATCCTCAACAGGGCGGAGACCGCCAAAGGGCATATCTTCAACCTCGGACACGGCATCCTCCCCGAGACGCCGGTCGAAAGCGCCATCGCCATGGTCGAGACGGTCCACAGGCTGAGCAGGGAGTAAGACGTAAAACGGGCGATGTGAGAAGTTCGAATGCCCGTTGATCCTTCTGACACCGACGAAATCCTCGGCATCATCCGGTGCGCCAGGTGCGGCCACCGGCTGAATGGGGAGATCGAGTGCCCCTTCTGCTCCATGTTTCCGGACGAAGAGAAACGGGAGGCCCTGCCGAAGTGGATCTACATTACCGCGTGCTTCCTGACTTCACCGCTCAGCATCTACTTCATAGCTCGGAGCGCGCGCCTCAACACCTTCGAAAAAGTCCTTGCGATATCCGGATGCCTTATGTGGTTCGGGATTTACTATCTCGCGGGATAGAGGGCTGTCTCCTTCTCCCTCATCCGTATCTCGACCCTCCTGTTTTGGGCCCTGTTCCCAGGTGAATCGTCCGATACCTTGGGCTTCGTAGCTTCCTCGAAGAACCGGTAGGAGGCGCGTCATGCTTATGATATACTGTGACTGCGGTCATACTACATCATGCATTCTTACAATTCGCCATGAACCATAAGGAGGTGCAGGATGTCAAAAAAAGTTGCTTTTTGGATTTTTCTGGTAGGGACTGTCTCCTCGGCGATCTTGTTTCTCGGCCTTACATGGGACACCCACCGCCAGATCGAGGCATTGTCTCACGTGGACAAGCTGTCCAATAACGTCGTCGAGGGAAAAAGAACTTTTGAAAAATATAATTGCAATGATTGCCATACCATACTGGGGTTCGGCGCCTACTATGCGCCTGATCTCACCAAGGTTGTCCAGCGCATCGGCGCCGATGGAATCCGGTTCCGCATAAAAGATCCGGAAAAGGCCCTGGCTTCCTCGTGGCGCAAGATGCCGAATTTGAAGGTCTCGGATGCGGAAACCGACAATCTCATCGCGTTCTTCACCTGGGTCGGAAACATTGAGAATGGCGACTGGCCTCCGCAGGACAGCAAAAAACGCCTCTCTCGCAGCGAAGAGAGAATGGTCGCGGGCGTGGGAGTTTCGCCGGGCGCCGCGGTCTTTCAATCCCGGGGATGTATGAACTGTCATGCCCTGCACGGAACTGGCGGGACCTTCGGTCCGGCACTGGATGCGATCGGTCGGAAGCTGAGCCTGGAACAAATCGAGCATTACATCAAGAATCCCAAGGCAGTGAATCCCAAAGCCATGATGCCGCCCCAGACAGCGCTCTCGGAAAAAGAGATAGAAGAGGTCGCCGGGTTCCTGGCGAATTTAAAATAGGAGGACACGATGGAATACCGCTCGCAGAAAATAGCATACTGGTATTTTGCCATTGCCCTACTCCTGTTCACACTCCAGGTCGTGTTGGGACTGTGGCTTGTATACAATTACACCTTTACTGTTCCACAGTGGATCGTGGACAACTTCTCCTTTGCCACGGCCCGAGCAATGCACACCAACCTCCTTGTGCTCTGGATGCTGCTCGGGTTCATGGGAGGCACATACTACATCGTGCCCGAGGAAACAAAGAGCGAGATCTATTCATCAAAGCTCGCCTGGTTCCAACTTATCGTCCTGGTCGCCACAGGAGTTGTTGCTCTTGTGGGATTTATATTCGGCTGGACACAGGGACGCCCGCTCCTGGAAATACCGACGTCTCTTGATCTCATTGTGGTTGTGGGCGCTCTCGCATTCCTGTTCAATGTCGGAATGACGATGTACGTGGCGAAACAATGGACCGTGATTCAGGGCACCCTCCTTGGCGGCCTGCTCTTCCTGGCGCTCCTGTACCTCTTCGGAATACCATTCTATAAGAATGAAGTGATAGACTGGTACTATTGGTGGTGGGTCATCCATCTCTGGGTGGAAGGCGCATGGGAACTCGTGACTGCCGCCATTTTCGCGTTTGTTTTGATGAAGCTCACTGGCGTTGACCGGCAGGTAGTGGAGAAGTGGTTGTACGTTGAGATCGGCCTCTTCCTCTTTACCGGGATCGTTGGCACGGGCCATCATTACTACTGGATCGGCGCTCCAAAGTACTGGCTCTGGTTCGGCGGCATCTTCTCGGCGCTTGAGCCGCTTCCGATCCTGCTCATGCTTATCGACACCATGAACCACGTCAAGAAGCGTGAGACAAAGATCGTCAATCCGCTCACCTGGACCATTGCGATCGGCTGCGCGGTGATGCACATGATCGGCGCAGGGATATGGGGCTTTATGCACACGCTGCCGCAGATCAACTACTATACTCATGGTTCGCAGGTCACGGTATCGCACGGACATCTGGCGTTCTTCGGCGCCTACGCGCTTTTGAACATCATGGTCTTCTATTACGCCATGCCGAAGATCAAGGGGATTGAGATCTACGACGCCTCGCGCGGCAAAGTGGCCTTCTGGACCATGTCCAGCGCTATGATGCTTATGGGGCTTTCATTCGGCATCGCCGGAGTGGTGCAGTCCTATATCGAGCGAGTGCTCGGAATGGGATACATGGCGGCCCAATCCTACATGCGGCTCTGGATGGAAGTGACGTTTGTTATCGGGTTCTTTTTCCTCGCTGGCGTGGTGATCATGGTCTGGGACCTGCTGACCCTGCGGCCGGCGAAAAAAGCGGCGGCCTAAGGGACGTGCATGGCGAAAGGAGCGTGTAGCATGGGGAAGAATATCGGATTTAGCTGGATGCTTATTTTAGCGTTTACGTTCGTTCTGGGGATTCCGGCCTCCCGTGAGGCCCGAGCCCACTGCGACACCATGGACGGGCCGGTGGTGAATACGGCGCGTATGGCGCTGGAAAAGGGCGATGTAACGTCCGTGCTCAAATGGGTGCGGAAGAAGGACGAGGACGAGATCAAGGAGCAGTTCCAGAAGACCCTTGCGGCCCGCAAACAGGGGAAAGAGGCGAAGGAACTGGCGGATCGCTACTTCTTCGAAACACTCGTCCGCATCCACCGGGCGGGCGAGGGAGCGCCTTTCACGGGGCTCAAGTCTGAGCCGGTGGAGCCGATCATTCAGGCCGCTGACAGGGCGCTCGAATCGGGGTCTGCTGATCATCTGGTGAAGCATGTGACGGAAGCCATGACCGCCGGGATCCATGAGCGGTTCAATCGTGTAAAGGAAGCGAAAGAGCATGCGGACGAAAGCGTAGAAAAGGGCAGGGAGTTCGTGGAGGCTTATGTACTATTCACCCATTACGTTGAACGGCTTCACATGGGCGTAGCTGCCGGCGGCGAACACCATGGGGGAGCGAAAGAAGAAAAGCCAGCAGAACATCATCATTAATGATTAAGTGACAGACGCCTCGGGCACCAATATGGCGACCGAGGCTTATTTCCTATGGAGCATAGTTAACGATTACAGCAACCCATCCTATTGACACTACCTGCATAATAAACCTGATAAGATACATTAAAAAAACAATTGGTCAAGGCTGTAATCCGGCTGGCAGCTGAGCAGAATCCACGTGAGATTACCACGGCAGCGATCGCCAAATACATGAATCTGACCCCAGGGTGCGCTGTTCCGGCACTTTCCCAGCAAGGAGACTGTCTGGCAGGCAGTAATGGATTGGGTGGCAGAAAGGCTGTTCGGTCGATTGGATAAAGCAGCTCAGACATCAGCTTCACCCCTTGAGGCTATCCGCTGGGCGAACAGGTCATCTTCCTTTGTAATGCCGCGGAGTTTCGCTTTCTTGAAAGAAAGGACTTGTCGGTGAACTTCCGGGTCAGTTTCCATCTACTTCCGCAGTATGAAATAAAAATTATTACCAAAGGGCATCGCCTCATAGCCGACCACGCCTCCGTGGATCTCGACCGCATTCCTGATGAACGCAAGGCCGTGGCCGGTTCCGGGTCTGTCCGCCGCGTTAGAGGCGCGGTACTCCTCCTCGAAGAGCCGGTCCCGTTCCGCCTCGGAGATGTTCGGCCCTGAAGTGAAGACATTGTACTTTACGCCGTCCTGCCCATGGCCGAAGAAGTCCCTGATGATCTGGTGGCCGTAGGCGATATACTTCTTTTTCTCGCCGAAGATTTCGACCTCCTGGGTGTACTTGACCGCATTCGAAAACAGGTTTGCATAGACCTGGGCCATCAGCCCCACGTCGACCACGTTGATCACCTCTTCGTCCGGGATGCCGCTCATCCGGTCGTCTATCGAGATCCCCTCCTTCCTGAGCTGTTCGAGGAAGCGCTCCAGTTGAGGCTGTACCACATCTTTCTTCATGTTGCATTCCTTTGTTCTGAGCGTGAGGCGGCCCTGGTCAAAGTGGCTCTTCCGAAAGAGGGTCTCGATAAAGAGGCTCATGTTCTTGTAATGTTTCTCGATGTTCTCCAGTTCAGCGGTGAGTCCTTCATTCACCTCAGAGAGTTCGCTGAGCATCCTGCCGACGTCCTCGGCGGAGCACGTGCGGGTCGCGGCGCATTCGTTGAGAAAACTTTCGATCTCGGCGTTTTTCTTCACCTTCGCCCTGAGCCTCTTGAGGAACAGCTTGTAGACCATGTTCGGCACGATGATGTTGTGCTCGATGTCGGCGACCAGGGATCGGATGAACCGCAGGTGCTCGATATTCTTTTCATCGAGAAAGCGGTTGTGCAGGTTGAAGCCGATCCTGTTGGCGAATTTTTCGAAAAAGAGCTCACGCGAACTGTTCCAGTCAGTGAGCGGATAGACCTCGAGGAGACCGAGCACATCTTCCTCCAGATGAAAAGGTATCTGGTCGATGAGGCTCTTCTTTCCCCTGATGGTCAGGACGAGGCTCTGCGTATAATAGGGCTGCCGCGAGGGACGGACGTCGTCGGGCGGCGGGGTGTGCAGGGCAGGCCCTGCCTCTGAGGTCTTTGCCATCAGACCGAGGCTGTTGAGCCGCGGATCGCAGAGGTAGAGTCTCGCCTCAAGGCCGAAGTATGACTTCGGTATCGCAACGCAGAGGTTGTAAAAGTCCTCCATGTCGTCGAATTCCTGGGACAGATCGAAGAAGGTCTTGAGGGCGTCGTTCTCCTCTGCCGTGAAATCGTACCGAAGATAGTCGTCTTTCTTGGCCTCGATGCGTGAAAGGATGTCTTTGAACAGAGCCATGCGAGAGGTCGTTCTCCCACGATGATAGAGTGCTTGTATTGTATCACACCCTTGAAAGGAACAGCCTCAATGCAGGGTCAAGAGTTGAAGGTTGCCATAGAGGGGTTTATTAGAGACGGCCTTCCGAGAAGAAGGGGCGGCTGATACGAGGTTGTATAAAGTGATTAATTTCAGAGACTTGAGGCGCTTAAGGGGAGGGCCTTCTTAAATGGCGGCAGCACAAAATTTGTTTGACATTTGGTTCGGATTGTGGCATTCTTACTGAAAGTGTCAGAAGTTTTCAGCCAGTAAGGCCACAAAGACTTTTAGCTTTGGGCCTTTTTTGTTGTCAGTGACCCTGAGACTTTAATCCATGCAGAGGAGGTAACCGAGATGGCAAACGGAACGGTTAAGTGGTTTAACGAGTCAAAGGGTTTTGGCTTTATCACCACCGAAGACAGCGGCGACGTGTTTGTGCACTATTCGTCCATCGCAGGCAACGGATTCAAGTCCCTTGCCGAGGGCGACGCCGTCAGCTTTGATATCGAAAAAGGCCCGAAAGGCCCCAAGGCGGTAAACGTCGTCAAGCTGTAAGGATCAGCGAAAAATCCCCCCGGAAGCGGGGGGATTTTTTTTTGAGACGGGTTGACGTAAGATATTCGGAAGAAAGGAGACACAGTGGCCAGACGCGCAGGCGCCTTTAAGAGCGAGAAGAGAAAAAAAGAGTTGTCACGCCTCAAGAAGCGCGATGAGAAGCTGAAGAAGAAGCTGCATAAGAAGGATTCTCCGCAGGAGGACATGGCACTGCAGGAGCCGGGAGTGGAGACAGAGGGAACGCCGGAGGAGACGGCGGGTGAACCGGCTGCCGAACCAACGGGGGAACCGGCAGGGGAAAAGGGGGTCTGATTTCGGGACTTCCTGCTCTTCGTCTCTTTCCTGTCTTTCATCCCCGCGCTGTTTTCAGTGAATCCGCCCTGCCTTCATAGTATCGTTATTGAGGTGTCCCCGCAATCGCGGTTTCCCTTGATAAAGTCCCTCATGTCCGGAGGGAAATCACGTCTCTTTGGCAAAGAGGGGCGAGGGGGGATTTTGTGAAGCTATGCAACCGCCGGTTGGCATGATAAGATAGCCTCAGGAGGGAAGGTGAAGATACTCCTTGCGACAGACGGCTCCGCTTTTTCTGAGGACGCGGCGCGTTTCCTGACGCGGCTCAATTATTCCCCGCAGGATGAGATCATCGTCCTACATGTTATTACGAGCGTGCCCTATGACGATGACTACCAGGCGCAGATCAAACGCTTCATCAGGAGGGTTTCGCCTGAAATCAGGAGGACTGCGGTTGATATCCTCGGTCATGTCAGGGCGAAAATCATATCGCAGGAAGAGGAGGGCGCGCCTGACGAGGCGATCATGCGAGTGGCAACAGAGGCCGGAGTGGACCTTATCGTCATGGGAGCGCGCGGCATACGGGGACTGAAGTCCCTCTTTATCGGCAGTGTCACCAGGTCCGTGGCGGCTGTTTCTTCCATACCGCTTCTGGTGACAAAGTCCCATCAGGCGTTTACAGGGGACATGCGGGTGCTTTTTGCCACTGACGGATCGCCCACGGCAGAGGCTACCGGACATGTCCTCTCCATGATCCCCTTCCCCCGTGACGCCGAGCTTATTGTCATGAATGTGGCGCCCTCCGGCATGGCTGATATTCCTGAACGGTATGCGATAGAGATGCGGGAGTTGATGCAGGAGCATGTGGAGCTGATAAAGGAGCGAAGCTTTGAGGAGGCGGACAGGATTCTCGCTGCGGCCGAGGTTGCTCTCAGAGGGAAATTCAGCGCGATCCGCCGGGTGGTGAAGTCCGGCGACCCGGCAATCGAGATCCTCGGAATTGCCGAAACAGGGGGTATCGATCTGATAGCTGTCGGCTCCCGCGGTATCAGGGGCATAAAGGGCATGCTGGGGTCCGTGTCACGAAGGGTGCTGGGTCTCTCGCCCTGTCCCGTGCTGATCGGGAAGAAGTCCCGGACCTCCTGAGTCAGGCCTTCTTCCTGGTCTTCCTCGCCATGTCCTCGAGAGTCTGCAGCTTCGAGGTCTCGCCAAGGGCGATGAGGGTGTCGTCCTTTTTGATGATCGAACGGAACGTCGGATTAAATCTCATGTCGCCCTCAGCATGTTTGATGGCAACGATGATCACGCCCAGTTCCCTGCCGATCCCGCATTCATCGAGGGTCAGCCCCACGAGTTCAGAGTCCTCGTGAATGATGACTTCCTCCATCTGAAGGTCGATGTTGCCGCTTTTTGTGGCGAACTCGATAAAGTCCACCACAGCCGGCTTGAGCACGGTATGGGCTATCCTCAGTCCGCCTATGTGGTAGGGTGACACGACCCTGTCGGCGCCCGCCCTGAGGAGTTTCTGCTCAGAGCCCTCTTCTCCGGCCCGGGCCACAATCTGCAGGCCTGGATTCAGGCCGCGTGCGCTCAGGACAACGTACAGGTTTTCAGCGTCAGTCGGAAGCACGGAGATGAGACCCTTCGCCCGCTCGATCCCGGTTTCCTTCAGGGTTTCGTCCTTTGTGGCATCGCCCTTGAAGATGAAGACATTGTCGATCCCCTGCAGAAGCTCGGGGTTTTTCTCGATGATCACGAACTTCAGGTGTTTCTGCTTCAGTTCCCTGCAGATGATCCTTCCCATCCTTCCGTAGCCGCAGACGATGTAGTGGTCCTTCAGCTCCCTGATCTTCTTTTCCAATCTTTTCCTCCCGAATATATCCCGGAGTTCTCCCTCCAGGATGACCTTTGCGCCGGTGCTGAGGGCATAAAAGACCGTGCCCACGCCGCCCATGATCAAGACGATAGTGAAAAGCCTTCCGTTTACAGAGAGAGGGTGGACTTCCATGAAGCCGACGGTGGTGAGGGTGATGATCGTCATGTAGAAGGAGTCGAGAAACCCCCATCCCTCAACCAGCATGTAGCCCGCTGTTCCGAAGGCGACGATCAGGATGATGAGCCCTATGGTGACCAGGCCTTTTTTAGTCAATTCTTCCAGCGGCTGCATTTAATTACACCTCCCGCGGCCCTCTGCTGCCCTGAAAAACTTTCCACTATTATACAGGAGATCAGCCCCAAATCATCGGGCTATGAAAAACAGCAGGTGACTTTCCGCAACCGCGTGCGTGGAGGAATGCGGATCATGCTGATCGCCGCTTGAGATGGCGGAGATATTCGATGACCCCGGGCAGTATGGATATGATGATGATCGCCACGATCACGAGCGTAAAATTCCTTTTTACAGCCGGGATGTTGCCGAAGTAGTAGCCGCCGAGGACGAAGACAGCGATCCAGATGACGCCTCCTGTCACATTGTAGACAAGGAACCGGGGATACGTCATGCTGCCTATTCCCGCCACAAAAGGAGCGAAGGTCCTGATGATGGGCACGAAGCGGGCGAGGATGATCGTCTTTCCCCCGTATCTTTCATAGAAGCGGTGGGTCCGGTCAAGATATTCCCGGTTGAGAAACCTGACATGTTCCTTATGAAAGATCCGGGGTCCCAGAAAATGCCCGACCCCGTAATTTACCGTGTCTCCAAGAATGGCTGCTGCGCCGAGGAGAGCGAAGAGCAGCTCCACCTGGAGCGATCCCATGGCAGCGAAGGCGCCTGCCGCGAACAGCAGGGAGTCGCCGGGCAGGATGGGCGTTACCACCAGCCCGGTCTCGCAGAAGATGATAAGAAAGAGGATCAGGTACGTCCAGACACCGTAACTTCGTATGATCAGTTCGAGATGCCTGTCCAAGTGCATGAAGATGTCGAAAAAGGTCTTGATCAGTTCCACGAAGTCTCCTTACAGTCGCTTTTTGGCAAGTTTCGGCATGCGCTATTGTACCTGAAGAAAGACTGTTTTTTGGGGTGGTATCAGCGCGGTCGTGAGCGGACCGGGCAGCAACGGCTCTCTGCGCGGGTCCTGACGCACATTCTCTTTTTTCCTTCCCGAAAACAAGCGCGCCCCGGCTGTGGCGAATTGAAAGGTCTGTTCCCCGGAATAGCCTGTCTTTGAATTCTTCACCCGTTTCAAGTAAAATAATGATATTTTTCAAGCAGGGGAGGTGGCGCCGTGGGTTATATAAAAGGCCTCAGATGTCGAGAGTGCGGACGGGAATACACCGTGGAACCCATTTATGTCTGTGAATTCTGTTTCGGGCCTCTGGAAGTGGCGTACGACTACAAAAGCATAGCAAGGGCGATGAACAGGAAGAAGATCGAGAAGAGGGAGAGAAGCCTCTGGCGGTACCGGGAGCTTCTGCCCATAGACGGCGACCCTCAGGTCGGGCTGGATTCCGGCTTTACCCCTCTGGTGAAGGCTGACAATCTTGCGCGGGTCCTCGGCGTGGATGAACTGTATATCAAGGATGACACTGTGGTCCATCCGACTCTTTCCTTTAAGGACAGGGTGGTTGCGATCGCCCTCACCAAGGCGCGGGAATTCGGCTTTGACACGGTGGCCTGCGCATCGACGGGGAATCTGGCGCACTCGGTTTCCGCTCACGGTGCCAAGGCCGGGTTCGAACGGTTTATCTTTATCCCAGCCAGCCTCGAAGCGAGTAAGATCATCGCCTCGCTGGTCTATGAGCCCAACCTCATCGCTGTTGACGGCAATTACGATGACGTCAACAGGCTCTGCAGCGAGATAGCCAACAAGTACCGCTGGGCATTTGTGAATATCAATATCAGGCCGTTTTACGCGGAGGGATCGAAGACGATCGGGTTCGAGGTCGTCGAGCAGCTGGGGTGGAAGGCGCCGGACAATGTTGTCGTTCCCTGCGCCAGCGGTTCCCTGCTCACCAAGGTCTGGAAGAGCTTCAAGGAATTCAAAGAGATCGGTGTTATCAAAGACCTTGAGACAAAGGTCTTTGCCGCCCAGGCTGCCGGGTGTTCGCCTATAGCGACCGCTGTGAAGCAGGGGACGGATGTTATAAGACCGGTGAAACCTAATACGATAGCCAAGTCGCTTGCCATCGGGAACCCGGCGGACGGGTTCTATGCAGCGCAGGTGGTTAAGGAGACAGGCGGGTACGCAGAGGACGTCTCCGACCAGGAGATCATAGACGCGATAAAACTGCTGGCCCGCACAGAGGGTATTTTTGCGGAGACAGCGGGCGGCGTGACGCTGGCTGCCGCCCAGAAGCTGATCGAAGGCGGGAAGATCAGCCGGGAAGGCGTTACCGTCATCTGCATAACCGGAAACGGACTCAAGACGCAGGAGGCGCTGCACGGCCATGCGGTGTCTTCTCACCATATCAGGCCGAGCCTTGCGTCGTTTGAGGAAGTCCTGAAGAAGATACAAAAAGGTTAATCTGGCAAGGAGGAGGATACATGTCGGTAAAGGTCAGGATTCCAACACCGTTGCAGCGTCTTACCCAGGGCAAGGAAGAGGTTGAGGGGACCCCGGGCAAGGTCATCGATCTCATCATCGATCTGGACAGGAAATACTCTGGAATAGGCGAGCGTATTTCCGAGAACGGCAAAGTACGGCGGTTCGTCAACATCTATGTGAATGACGAGGACATACGCTTTCTCGATGCCGAGAATACCGTGGTCAAAGACGGAGATGAGGTCTCGATCGTGCCTGCAATCGCGGGCGGCGGGGACACGAGGAAGCGGGTCAAGCTGACGTTTCCCCAGCACCTTATCAAGGAGCCGGTGATCTTCACGATGGCAAAGCAGTTTAACGTCATGCCGAACATCAGAAGGGCGCGGGTGACCGAGACAGTGGGAGAGATGATCCTTGAACTGGAAGGAGATTCCGACGCCCTTGAGAAGGGAGTTCACTGGCTCAGGGAAAAAGGCATCGAAGTGGAGCTGGTTGAAGGCGATGTCATCGAATAGCTGAGAAATGAAATACGTGGTGATAGTGGGCGACGGCATGGCCGACCGGTCTGTCAGGGAACTGGACGGCAAGACCCCCCTTCAGAAGGCTGCGACCCCTCATATGGACAGACTGGCCGCGGAAGGGATTGTGGGGAAGGTGCGGACCGTGCCGGAAGGGATGCACCCTGGTTCTGATGTCGCCAACCTGAGCATTCTCGGTTATGACCCCCGGAAGTTCTACAGCGGCAGGGCGCCTCTTGAGGCGGCAAGCATCGGCGTGAATCTCGAGGAAGGAGATGTGGCATACCGTTGCAACCTTGTCACCCTCAGATACAACAGGGAAAAGACAAAGGCGATCATGGAGGATTACAGCAGCGGCCATATCACAACGGATGAGGCCAGGATACTGATCGGCGAGATAGACCGCAATTTCGGCTCTGATGTCTTCCGGTTTTATCCCGGCGTAAGTTACCGTCATCTCATGGTCTGGAAGAATGGGAGCGCTGATGCCGAATGTGTCCCCCCGCATGACATAACGGGCAAGGAGGTCGCTGATTATCTGCCCGTGGGAACCGGGGAAGATATACTCCGGAAGATCATGATGGATTCGGTGGACCTGCTCGAGGACCATCCGGTGAACAGACAGAGGGTGAAAGAAGGGAAAAGACCGGCGAACAGCGTGTGGCTGTGGGGTCAGGGCAGAAAACCCAGTCTGCCGCTGTTTCGTGAAAAGTACGGCATCGAAGGCGCCCTGATCTCCGCCGTTGATCTGACGAGGGGGCTTGGCATTTGCGCCGGATTCAGGATCCTCAAGGTCCCTGGGATGACCGGGTATCTCGACACGAACTACCGGGGCAAGGCGGATGCGGCGCTTGACGCATTGCGGGAAGTCGACTTCGTCTATCTTCATGTGGAGGCGCCTGACGAGGCGGGCCATTCGGGGAACGTGTCCGACAAGATACGGGCCATCGAGGACTTTGATGCGCTGGTGGTCGCCCGCGTCGTTGAGGGCATGAAGTCGTTTCCTGAATACCGGATACTTCTTTTGCCGGATCATCCGACCCCGGTCTCCATAAGGACCCATTCGGATGACCCGGTGCCGTTTGCGCTCTTTGACAACAGCAGGCCCCGGAAGAATGAAGGGGCCTTGTTCAATGAGGACCTGCTCGGCCGTAAGGACCTTGTGGTTTTTGAGGAAGGCTACCGGCTGATGGATTATCTGATCTTCGGAAAATCATAGACCCGGAGGAGTATGTGGCACTCATAGTTCAGAAATACGGCGGCACATCAGTCGGCAACGTGGACAGGATAAAGGCGGTCGCGGCCAGGGTGGCCAGGACTGCCGGGGAAGGCAACCAGGTGATCGTAGTCGTATCCGCCATGTCCGGGGAGACGGACAAGCTCATCGGCCTTGCCCATCAGATATCCTCCACTCCCAATGAGCGGGAGATGGACATGCTCCTTTCGTCAGGCGAACGGGTGACCAGCGCCCTGACCGCCATGGCGATAGAGGCCCTGGGCCTGAGGGCCCGCGCCATGACCGGCAGGCAGGCGGGAATTTATACGGATACGGTCCATACCAAGGCGCGCATCGAGCGGATAGCCGGGGACCGGATCAAAAAGGCGGTGGACGACGGTTATGTCGTGGTTATCGCCGGGTTCCAGGGCGTGACTGAGGGAGATTCGGAGGTGACTACACTGGGCCGGGGAGGGTCGGACCTTTCAGCTGTCGCCGTTGCCGCGGCGGTGAAGGCGGACCTCTGCGAGATATATACTGATGTTGACGGAGTCTACACCACGGACCCCAATATCGTGCCTGATGCGAGAAAGCTCAGGAAGATATCGCATGAGGAGATGCTGGAACTGGCGAGCCTCGGCGCCAAGGTGCTGCAGACCAGATCAGTTGAATTCGCGATGAAATATAATGTGCCCGTGGTGGTCAGATCGAGTTTCAATGATAATTCCGGGACACTTGTTGTGGAGGAGGATAAGGACATGGAAAACGTTGTTGTGTCAGGAATAGCCTATGACAAGAACCAGGCGAAGATCACGATGATCAATGTTCCTGACAGGCCGGGCATAGCAGCCAAGATATTCGAGGCCATAGCCGGGGCGAATATCGTTGTGGACATGATCGTTCAGAACATCAGCAGCGACGGCAGGCTTGCGGACATCTCCTTCACGGTCCCGAAGACCGACAGCCGCAAGGCCCTGGAGGTGACGGATTCGCTGGCCAAGGAACTGGGTGCCCAGAAGGTTGATGCGAGGGATGACATCAGCAAGGTCTCTGTAGTCGGCGTCGGCATGAGGACCCATTCAGGCGTTGCCGCAAAGATGTTCCAGACGCTTGCAGGCCACGGCATCAACATCATGATGATCAGCACATCCGAGATAAAGGTCTCCTGCGTCATTGACCTGAAATTCACGGAGCTCGCGGTGCGGGTGCTTCACGACTCCTTTGGGCTTGCGGGATGAGGGCTGACAGGACAGGTTCTGCGTGCGGAAGATAGAGATATACGACACAACCCTCAGGGACGGGGCCCAGTCGGAAGACATCTCCTTTTCCGTTGAGGACAAGGTCAGGATCACGGAAAGACTCGATGATCTTGGCGTCCACTATATCGAAGGAGGCTGGCCGGGCGCAAACCCCAGGGATGTGGACTTCTTCAGGAAGGCGGAGAAGCTCAGGCTGAAGAATTCGGTGGTGGTGGCCTTTGGGAGCACGCATAGGCCGAAACGCAAGCCGTCCAATGACGAGACCCTGAAGGCCCTGATCGAGGCGAAGACGCAGGCGATCACTATCTTCGGCAAGACCTGGGACTTCCATGTTAAGGAGGCCCTCAGGATCTCCCTTGAGGAGAACCTCGACATTATCCATGATTCGGTTGCGTATTTGAAGAAGCATGCTGACAGGGTTTTCTTTGATGCGGAGCACTTCTTCGACGGTTATATCCACAATCCGAAGTATGCCGTAAAGTGCCTTGCCGCGGCCCAGGAGGCTGGGGCTGAATGCCTTGTGCTCTGCGACACCAACGGCGGGACAATGCCCACGGCAACCGGTGAGATAGTCCGGAAGATCGTAAAGGAGTTTGCCGCGCCGGTGGGAGTTCATGTGCATAATGACTCCGAGTGCGCGGTGGCCAATTCGCTTATCAGTATCGATATGGGCGCATCGCATGTGCAGGGGACGATCAACGGGCTTGGAGAGCGGTGCGGGAACGCCAACCTCATCTCCATTATCCCCGCCATCCAGCTCAAGATAGGCCTTTCCGGCATCGCTGCCGGGAATCTCAGGAAACTGCGCGACGTTTCACGGTTCGTGAACGAGATCGCGAATCTGAGGCACTTCAAGCGTCAGCCGTATACCGGTGACAGCGCCTTTGCACATAAGGCGGGGCTGCATGTCAATGCTATCCTTAAGAGGCCCGAGACCTATGAGCACATCAGACCGGAGCAGGTCGGCAATACGCAGAGGGTCCTTATCTCAGATCAGGCGGGCAGGTCCAATATCCTCCGGAAGGCGGAAGAGTTCGGCATCAAGCTTACCAGCGATTCCGTCCAGATACAGAATATAGTCTCCGAACTGAAGGAACTGGAGAGTCAGGGTTTCCAGTTCGAAGGCGCGGAGGCGTCTTTTGAGCTGCTCATGAAAAAGGCGCTTGGCCTGCACAAGAGGTTCTTCGACCTCGTGGGCTTCAGGGTCATCATTGAGAAGCGCAGGGAGGGCGAGTATCCTCTGAGCGAGGCTACGATTATGGTAAAGGTGGGCGGCCACATCGAACATACCGCGGCAACGGGGAATGGTCCGGTGAACGCCCTTGACCACGCGCTGAGGAAGGCCCTGGATAAGTTCTACCCCGGTCTCAAAGACGTCAAGCTCCACGATTACAAGGTGCGCGTCCTTACGGCAGGCAAGGGCACGTCCGCCAAGGTGCGGGTGCTTGTTGAATCAGGCGATAAACAGAACAGGTGGGGCACGGTGGGTGTTTCGGAAAACATTATCGAGGCGTCATATCAGGCCCTTGTGGACAGCATCGAGTACAAGCTCCTCAAGGAAGAGGGCGGGTAAAGGCGATACAGGAGGCTGAAGAGGATGAAGGCGAGGATAACCTATACCGACGGCCTGCAGTTTGTGGGAGAGGGTGAGTCGGGGCATGCGATCGTCATGGACGGCGAGGAGAAGTTCGGCGGAAGAGACACAGGTCTGAGGCCTACGGAACTCCTGCTCATCGGCGTGGGCGGATGCTCTGGAATGGATGTTGTTTCGATCCTAAGGAAGAAGAGGGAGAAGGTTACAGGAGTTGAGATCAACGTCAACGGGAAAAAGGCTGAGGAGTACCCGCAGCGGTTTACCGAGATCGAGATCGAGTATATTGTAAAAGGAAAGAATCTCGGGGAAGAGGCTGTAAAAAGGGCTATCGAACTCTCCATGGATAAGTACTGTTCAGTTAAAGCAACACTTGAGGGTTCGGCTACAATTACCTATAAATACAAGATAATTGAAGACGTATGATTTTGTCTGATGCAGGCGCTCAAGATTTCTCCGGACCAGTGGAAATCTGTTGAGGCCTATCGCCTGTCCGCAGATACTCCTTAAACATATCGCTACTCTCTGGTTTGTTGGATATCTCCCCTATGCACCCGGAACATGGGGGACCCTTGCGGGGTTGCTGTTTGTGTTGTTTGCTCATCTCCAACCTCTCCCTCATTTGATTGTGATAGCTGTTGTTCTTGCGGTCGGAGTTGTGTCATCGACTACAGCTGAAAAGGTGATCGGTCATAAGGACAGCGGCCACATCATCATCGATGAATTCGCCGGCTTTCTCGTGTCAGTGTTCCTTGTTCCCCAGACGCCTGCTTACCTCGTGGCAGCCTTTATTTTGTTCAGGATTTTCGATATACTAAAACCATTTCCGATAGCAAAATTAGAAACAGCTTTAAGTGAGGGGACCGGCGTTATGGCGGATGACGTGATGGCCGGAATATATGTGAATCTGTTGCTTCATCTGTGGATATTGGTTCATGGATAGAGATTTTCCGGCGGTAGTGAGGGACATAAAAAACCTGATGCAAAAGCAGGGACTCATGCTCAGTGTTGCTGAATCCTGCACAGGCGGGTGCATCGCGAATGCTCTGACGAGTCTTCCAGGGGCATCAAAGTTTTTTTCAGTTTCCATTGTCAGCTATTCTGAAGATGCGAAGAGATCGATTCTCAAGATCAGTCCCTCGGTCCTGAAGAAGCACGGCGTCATCAGCGAGGAGACCGCGGTGGCCATGGCGCGGGCGGTCGGAAGGCTCAGCGGGACTCATGTCTCCCTTGCGGTCACCGGCAACGCCGGTCCCGAGGCCCTGGAAGGCAAGGACATCGGCCTGGTGTATATCGCGGCAAAGGCCGGAGATGTTATTGAATCCAAGGGCATTGTACTCAAAGGAGGAAGGCAGGCCGTCAAGAAGGCTGCCGCCCTTGAGTCGCTCAGGTTTCTCAGGCAGGTTTTACGGGTATGGCTCTGAGATGTTTCATAGCCGCGGAAATCCCTGAGGCGGTAAAAAAGAAGATCGGAGAAACCATACAGTTCCTGAGCAGGACAAATCCTGACGTAAGGTGGGTCCCTGAGGGGAACCTCCACATTACCCTTAAGTTCCTGGGCAGCGCCGAGGAGTCGGTCGTAGAGGCGATAACAGATTCACTGAAGAAAAATATAGCACCTTATACTTCCTTTTATATTAAAATAGCTGGTATCGGATTTTTTCCGGCAGGAGGCAGGCCGAGGGTTATCTGGATAGGCGTCAAAGACGGCGTCTTCATGGAAGAGCTGCGGAAGGCGGTTGACAGCGCGATGTCTGCATTCGGTTTTCCGGCTGATGACAGGCCTTTTTCACCGCATCTTACCATCGGAAGGGTGCGTTCCGGCAAGGGCATGCTGATGCTGCTGACGAAGATAGAAGAGCTGCAGGGGACCGATTTCGGGGATATTGAAATAAGGGGGATAACAGTGATGAAAAGCGAATTGAAGCCGTCCGGAGCAGAGTACAGCAGTCTGGCTGAGATAGGATTGAAAGGGAGGAACAATGTCTAATAAGGAACCGAACAAGGACAAGATGAAGGCCCTGGAGATGGCCATTACGCAGATCGAAAAGAGCTTTGGCAAGGGCTCCATAATGAAGCTCGGCGAAGACGGGGTTGTGGAGGGTGTCCAGGCCATCCCGACCGGTTCCCTCTCCCTTGATGTGGCGACCGGCATAGGCGGTCTTCCCAGGGGGAGGGTAGTCGAGATCTACGGACCGGAATCCTCCGGAAAGACGACCCTCGCCCTTAGCGCCGTGGCCCAGGCCCAGGCGTCCGGCGGCACAGCGGCATTCATCGATGCGGAACATGCGCTGGATACGGCATATGCGAAGAAAATAGGCGTGCGGGTAGAGGACCTTCTCGTCTCGCAGCCGGACACCGGGGAACAGGCTTTGGAGGTGGCTGAATATTTAGTCAGGAGCGGGGCCCTGGATGTGATCGTCATAGACTCGGTGGCAGCCCTGGTGCCGAAGGCCGAGATCGAAGGCGATATGGGCGACTCGCTCCCGGGCCTGCAGGCGAGGCTGATGAGCCAGGCCCTCAGGAAACTGACCGCCTCCATCTCAAAGTCCAACACAACGGTGGTCTTTATCAACCAGATCCGGATGAAGATCGGCGTCATGTTCGGCAGCCCGGAAACGACCACAGGGGGCAATGCGCTGAAATTCTACGCATCCATGAGGCTCGACATCAGGCGGATAGAAAACCTCAAGGAGAACCAGGAGGTGATCGGCGGCAGGGTCCGGGTGAAGGTAGTCAAGAACAAGATGGCGCCGCCTTTCAGACAGGCTGAATTCGACATCTTCTTCAATCAGGGGGTTTCGAGGGAAGGCGAGCTTGTGGACCTTGGAGTTGAAAAGGGGATAGTTGAGAAGTCAGGCGCCTGGTACAGTTACAGCGGCAACAGGATCGGTCAGGGAAGGGAGCACGCCAAGGAGTATCTGAAAAACAACGCTGAAACGGCGAAGGAGATAGAGGATAAGATCATGGATGCGTATAACCTCAACAAGCGATAACGAGCATGGAGTCAGCTATGGATATCAATGAACTCTTGAAGGGCGCCCATGCCATGGGCGCTTCGGACGTGCATATCAAAGTGGGTTCCCAGCCCATACTCCGCATCAACGGAGAGCTTGCGCCGTTCCCCTCGGGGAACAGGCTGACGCACGAAGACACCCTCAAGATAGCCTTCTCCGTGATGAACGCGACCCAGAGGGAATATTTCAAGAAGAAGAACGACATCGACCTTGCCTACAGTGTTCCGGGGCTCGGCCGGTTCAGGTGCAATATCTTTATCCAGAGGGGCACCATCGGCCTTGTATTCAGGGTCATACCCATGAGGATTCCCACCATCGAGGAGCTCTTTCTGCCGGAGATCATCAAGAAGATCGCCCTTGAGCCGCGAGGCCTCATCCTTGTGACCGGCACCACCGGCAGCGGCAAATCCACGACCCTCGCCGCCATGATAGACACCATAAATGCCGGCCAGACGTCCCATATCATGACGATTGAGGACCCCATCGAGTATCTGCACAGGGACAAGAGGTCGATCGTCAACCAGAGGGAGATCGGCAATGACACCGAGTCCTTCAGCAAGGCCCTCCGCGCCGCTCTCCGGCAGGACCCCGACGTTATCCTTGTCGGCGAGATGCGCGATTTCGAGACGATCCAGACCGCGCTCACTGCGGCGGAAACAGGTCACTTAGTCCTCAGCACCCTCCACACCATCGATGCATCGGAGACGGTAAACCGCATCATATCGGTCTTCCCGCCCTATCAGCATAAGCAGGTGCGTATCCAGCTCGCCTCTGTTTTAAGGAGCATCATATCCATGCGCCTTGTCCCCCGCGCTGACGGCAAGGGGCGCGTCCCCGCGGTTGAGATACTCATCGCAACGGCCACGATCAAGGACTGCATTCTGGATTCCGACAAGACGAAA
>JAKAGF010000207.1 GCA_021825805.1 Nitrospirota bacterium | reverse complement strand
CTCCACTCCGGCCCTCAGGAGCCGGGTGAAGAAGGCCCGGGCCGCATAAAAGGCGGCCGTGATATCCGACTTCCCCGGCAGGAGAAGCTTCACGTCAACGCCGCGGGCGACCGCCTCCTCAAGGACCTGGATCATCCTCCTGCTGGGCGTGAAATAGGCTGTGGTCAGATAGATGCTCTTTTGCGCGCTGGTGATGCTGTAGTAAAGCAGCTTGCGCATGCGCCTCCTGCCCCTGGCGGTGCTGGCGAAGATAGGGAGCGCCGGCAGGCCCCCGGCCACCGGCTGCACGTCCCTGTCGAAGAGTATCGGTTCTCCCTTCCATATCTCCCATGACTTTTTGAAGGTCTCCAGGAGCCTCAGGGCAACAGGCCCCTCGAGGATGATCCCGGTGTCCCGCCATCCGCCCTTTTTCCTGAGACTGAGGCGGTGATACCCCCGGTATTCATTGGCTATATTCAGCCCGCCGGTGAACGCCTTTTGGCCGTCGATGACGATGAGTTTCCTGTGGTCGCGGTGTACGTAGTGAAAGGGCGCCGTCCATTTGAAGGGACGGGACGCCCGTACCCTGATCCCCGCCTCCTTCAGCGTCTTCCAGAATTTCATGGGCGTGCCGAAGGAGCCGAAGTGGTCATAGAGGACCTGGACCTTTACGCCCTCTGCCGCCTTCCTGCGCAGTATCTCCGCAAGCTCGGCGCCTGTCTCATCATTTCTGAAGATATAGAATTCGAGGCAGATGATCTCCCGGGCCTCCTCCAGGGCGTCAAAGATGCCGCGGAAGGACTCATGCTCCTTCCAGAGAAGCGTGACGGAATTGCCTTCGGTAAAAGGTGCGCCATAGGCCCTCTGGATGCCCTTCCTGGAGAAGTCTTTTGCCGCTTCCGTCACCTCGTCCACCCGCATACTACATCATCGCCGCAACGCGATGCCGGTGTCAATCCGCAACCAGGGCATACCGGACGCGCAGGCCTGCTGCGGTGGCATTTTTGCCGCGGATAAGCTAAAATTAAGGCGAAGGTTTTTAAGGAAGAGGCGGTTATAATGGATGTCTTTATAAAGAATGCGCGGGAGGTTTCGTGCGCCTGTGACGCCCTCATCCTCCCGATGGCGGAAACTGATCCCTCTGCGTACAGCAGCCTCGGTCCATCCGTATCCAAACTCATCAAGAAGGTTTTTTCTATGGAGTTCAGCGGCAGGAAGAACGAGGTCCTGCTCCTGCCCGCATCTGACGACCTGAAACCCGGGCGTCTTCTTCTTGTGGGTCTCGGAAAGAAGGCGGAGATCACAGCCGAAACCCTCAGGCAGGCCGGGGGCAGGGCTGCATCCCATCTGCAGGGCGCGGGGATGAAGACCGCGGCCCTTTCCACAAGAGTGATATCCGGCCTTAAGCTCTCTCCGGCTGATTTCATCGAGGGCGCGCTCCTGGGTTCCTATGCGTACAAGCGATATAAGAAAGAGAACAATTACAAAGAACTCAAGACAGTAACCATCCTGGCGAGGCCGTCGCAGGCCCTGGCAAAGGCGGTCGGCCGGGCTAAGACCGTTGCAGCGTCGGTCTCCTTTGCCCGGGACCTCGTGAATACGCCGGCCAATGACATGACGCCCTCGCACCTCGCGCGCGCGGCCGCAAAACTGCGGGGCGGGAAAATGACCGTCCGGGTGCTCGGGAGGAAAGACGCCGAGAGGCTCGGCATGGGCGCCTTCCTGTCCGTTGCCAGGGGCTCCCATGAGCCGCCCAAGTTCATCATACTCGAATACAAAGGCGGCAAAGGGGCGCCGGTGGCGCTCATAGGAAAGTCCATCACCTTCGACAGCGGAGGAATCTCCCTGAAGCCTGCCGAAGGCATGGAAAAGATGAAGTACGATATGGCCGGGGGCGCTGCGGTGCTGGGCGTCATGAAGGCGGTCAAGGAGTCCCGCATGCCTCTTCACGTGATCGGCATCCTGCCTGCCACCGAGAACCTGCCGGGCGGGTCGGCAACGAAACCGGGGGATGTGGTGCGATCGATCAGCGGAACAACCGTGGAGGTGATCAGCACCGACGCGGAGGGCCGCATGGTGATCGCCGATGCGATGGGATATGCCCGGCGGTACAAGCCCCGCGCCCTGGTCGATATAGCGACGCTCACCGGCGCCTGTTCCATAGCCCTGGGCAATGAGGCTATCGCCATGATGGGCAATGACCGGGGACTTATCGAACGCTTCAGGGACGCATCCGAGAGGACCTGTGAGCGGGTATGGGAAATGCCGCTTTTCGAGGAATACAAGGAGTACCTCAAGAGTGATGTTGCCGACCTGAAGAACGCTGCTGGAAGGACCGGCTCCCTGGTGACATCGGCATGGTTCCTGAAAGAGTTCGCCGGAGATGCGCCGTGGGTCCATCTGGACATAGCCGGCACCGCATGGACGGAAAAGGACAAACCCTATATGCCGAAAGGCTCAACGGGCATTGGCGTGAGACTCATCCTGAGCGTGTTGGAGGAACTGAAGTGAATAAATCCCGCATAGCAGTGCTCGTCGCATGCTTCCTGATCATCCCTGCCTCCGCCTTCGCGTGGGGGCCGCTCACTCATATATACCTTGGCAATGAACTCTTCTCCCTCAGCCCCCTCATCCCGGCTTCTCTGATGGAGGTGCTCAGGAGATACAGAAAGGACTTCCTTTACGGCAACCTCATGGCCGACAGCATCATAGGCAAGAAGTATCTCCCTGACCACAAGAGCTCCCACAACTGGGACGTTGCCTTCGATCTCCTGAAGTCCGCCCGGACCGACCAGCAGAAGGCTTTTGTCTACGGCTATATGGGCCACCTGGCCGCTGATACTGTTGCCCATAATATCTATACCGCTGACCGAAGGAATATAGGACATGCGGTGATGGAGCTGAAGGCTGACAGCATTATCGAAAAGAAATACTGGCTGCAGGCCGTTGCCATCGACCGGAAGGTGCAGGCGAGGAACGACCTCTTCCTTGAGCATTCTCTTGACCGGCTCCTGTTCTCCTTCAAGACGAACAAGAGGATCTTCAAGGGCATGGTCCTCCTTTCGGTGCTGAACCGGGAGAGGATAGGGGATTTCATCGACCGGAATCTCGTCACATCGCTGCCGGACCGGGAGGCGATCGAGCAGTTGCAGCACGATTCTCTCGACAGGATCATCGACCTCTTCCAGAACTGGGAGAATGCCGATGTGGTGAAGGAGAGCCCCAGCGGGGCCGCCTATCGGGGCAGTTTTGTCAGGACCTTCCTGAATTCATGAAACGATGATCTGCTGATCGCCTTTTGCTGCCATGCCTTGACATCGTTGCCTTTCTGACCGCGCGGAAATCGAACTCCACGGCGCGCCGTCTTAGAACAAAAGATCGCCGTCAACGGGTATGACGTAGTAGCCCGGGGAGACCTTGTATGCCTCCAGGAGCGCGGCCAGGGGGTTCTTCTCCATGAAGGACCGCTCAGGCATAACCTCCATGGCGAGCTTGAGCCGGCTGCCTGTGATTGTTCCCTTTATGCGGGCAAAGATGTCCGTGCCTTCAAGGGCAAAGGAGGTGACAGAGACCGTCTTGTCGGCAACGGACAGGACGCCCCTTGCCGACCGGAAGATATTGAGGGGCAGCGCAATGCCGCCGAAAGAACTGTTTTCCATCCGGGCGTCCGTGATCTCAAACCTGATCTCCCCAGCGGAGCCGTTCATCTCCATCCTTCCTGAAAAGGCGCCGGAGCCGTTGACGCCCGCCAGGGAGAAGAGGGGGATGGAGCCGAGGTCAGCCTTTTCAACGGCAACCAGCACACGGCTTTTGCCCCTGATCAGGTCCACCCTGCCGTTGATATTCCCCCCGCCCGCGCCGCCGCTGAAGCGCATGTCAAGCCTGAGCAGAAGAAGGGAAAAGGGGTTTATCCTGCCCCGGATCCGCTCCGCGACGATCAGGGTCTTGTCAGCCTTTTTCAAGGTTATGCTCCCCGCGCCAAAACTGTACAGGAGTCCCTTGCTGAGACCGGATACTTCCACCCGCATTTCAGGGTCGTTCAGGGAGTTTTCGATCAGGTTGGCGAGGTATGTTTCAGGAAAGACGACTATCCAGATGCCGAAGAACAGGAGGAGGGCGGCGCCGCAGACGAGGGCGGCTTTTTTCACTTGGGCCTGATGAGACTCACGGTCATGGTTACGTTGAGCAGGGAGGGGTTGTCGAATGACGTCCTGACGATGGTCTTCTTCACGGCGAGGATCATGGGGGCGTTTTCCATCTTGTACAGGATGTTCACCAGTTCGTTCATGCCGACCTTCTCCACCTGGACATCTGCCTCCTCCTCTGTTGCGTAGCGCTGCTCTTTCGTCGCCACCGCCTTCATGGACTTTACCTTCTGGCTCAGACCAAGAGACTTGAAGATCTCATCCACAGCCGGGATGACGCCCTCCACCCGCGAAAGAGACTTCCTCCCTTCCACTGCGGCCACAGAGCCTTTAAGGTTCAGATAATCGTCCCTGAGGGCGAGCAGCTCATTCCTCTGCGCCTTCAGGACCCCTTGTTCCCGTTTCAGTGAAAAAGAGATCATGGTCAGGACGATGCAGAGGATCACAGCGGAGACCCACACGGCAGGCACGAGAAGTTTTTTATCTGCAAGAGACCTCACTGTTTTCTCCCTTTGGCGATGATCGTAAACAGGGTCTTGCCCTGGCCGGACGGTTTCGTTTCGGACAGGCTCACCCCGGTCAGCACTGTATCCAGGTCGGTCTTGAGTCTCTGCGCATCGTCTACGGACGGGCCCTCGCCCTTGAGCAGGATAAGGTCCC
>JAKAGF010000206.1:622-4817 GCA_021825805.1 Nitrospirota bacterium | reverse complement strand
CTGGTGGTCAGTACGGCCAGGGAAAAGGACGTAAGCATGAACACGACGGCGGCGATGGTCGTCAGTTTGCTGAAGAACGTGGCAGCGCCGCGCGCGCCGAAGAGTGTCTGGCTGGAGCCTCCGAAGGCTGCTCCGAGTTCAGCTCCCTTGCCGCTCTGGATAAGGACGATAAAGATCAGAAATAAGCATACAATGACATGAAAGATAAGGACCACGGTAAAAAACATTACTTCTCCTTCTTAAAATGTACTATGCGGCTGAAGCTGTCCGGCTTGAGGCTTGCGCCGCCCACGAGCGCACCGCTGATGTCCTTGCACCCCATGAGGGTATCGACATTATCAGGCGTCACGCTGCCGCCATATATTATACGAATAATCCCAGACTTATTTCCATACACCCCGGCGAGCATCCCGGCTATGAAGGCATGCGCCTCCTGGGCCTGCTCCGGCGTGGCCGTCTTGCCCGTGCCGATAGCCCATATGGGCTCGTAGGCGACAACGAGATGATCAGGACCGACATCGACGAGCCCTTTCTCGACCTCCCTCTGGATCACCTCGAAGGTCTTTCCCGCCTCCCGCTCCTGCAGGGACTCCCCGCAGCAGAAGATAACGTCGAGGCCGGCCTTCCTTGCCGCCTTTATCTTCTTGTTCACCACGCCGTCGTCTTCATGAAAATACTGCCGACGCTCGGAGTGGCCGACGATGACGTGCTTACAGCCCGCATCAAGTAGCATCTGGGGTGAAACCTCGCCGGTAAAAGCGCCCTTCTCCTCCCAGAAGACGTCCTGGGATGAAAGCTGAACATTACTGCCCTTCATCTCCTCTGATGCCGCCGCAAGGGATATAAACGGCGGGGCTATTACGATGTCAACATCCGATACGCCTTTGACGAGAGGGATAAAAGTCTTTAAGAACTCCCGCGCCTCGGAGACTGTCTTGTTCATCTTCCAGTTGGCTGCGATGAATGCTTTCATAACGGCTTAGTTTATTGCATCAACAGGAACTTGTCAAGAAAACGAAAGCCCGGTTATATTCCAGCCTCGGGTAATATCTCTTATGGAAAACCAGTGTCCGGCGGGTCTGAAGGGCCTTGCGTAAAAAGATCCTCGTCCGGGGCTTAGTTAAACCGGCTCATCGCCTTATCGACGCCTTCGGTGATAATCACGCCGACAGCCTCGACAGCCCGCTCGACAGCGTCCCTGATGAGCGGCGTCTCGCCCTTTGAAAACTTCGAGAGCACGTATTCCTCTGTCGCTGCGAGAGGGTCGCGGCCGATGCCGATCCTGACCCTCGCGAAATTCCTCGATGCGATGCTCTGGATAACGGACTCAACGCCCCGGTGACCGCCGGAAGAACCTGTCTTGCGGATCCGCAGCTTCCCTGTCTGGAGATCGAGATCATCATGGATCGCGATAACCTTCTCCGGAGGAATATTCATCCTGTCCATCACCTTCTTCACAGCAGAGCCGCTTCTGTTCATAAACGTCAAAGGCTCCAGGAGGACGATCGATTCGTCCCCCATGGAGCCTCTGCATATTCTGTAGTCCGTCCTATCCTGAAAGAGAAGCCGGTTGGCCCCGGCAATCGCCTCGGCAACAAGGAACCCGACGTTATGACGCGTTGTTGCGTATTTCCTTCCAGGGTTCCCGAGACCGACCACGAGCCACAACGACTACTTCTCCTTTTTCTCGGCCTTTTCAGCCCCTTCTTCCTCTTTCTTGCCCTTCTTCACCAACTCGGGCTCAGCAGGCGCAGCCTCAACAGCAGCTTCCGCCACAGGCGCGGCCTCGACTATGGCCGCGATCACCGTCACGATGACCTCGTGGGGGTCCGAGATAACCTTCACCCCCTCGCTGAAGGTGAGGTCGCTCACGTGGATGGACTGGCCGATTTCAAGCTTCGAGATATCGAGCTTGATCTTGCCGGGGATATTGTCCGGCAGGCACTCGACCTCCACCTCCCTGAGGGTGTGCTGCATCATGCCGCCGTCCCTCTTGACGCCGATCGGCTCGCCCGTGGTCGTCACATGGATCGTGACCTTAACCTTCTCGGTGAGCGAGACCTCGAAGAAATCGGTATGGAGCAGCTCGCTCCGGATGGGGTCAACCTGGAAGTCCTTCAGCAGCGCCAGCTTCCGCTCGCCGTCGGCGAACTGCAGCTCGAACATGATCTGTTCGGCCGTGGCCGCATTGACGAGCTTGACAAGCTCTTTTCTGCCGAGTTGGATGGACTGCGCCTTTCCCTCTCTATAAAGAACGGCCGGGACCTTGCCGTCCCTTCTCAGTGAACGGGCAACCCCCTTCCCGCTTTTTTCCCTCTTCTCCGCTGCTATGCTGATCCTTTCCATATCTCCTCCTCTACACAAATAACGAACTTATGGACGATTCTTCATGAATTCGTTTGATCGCCTCTCCCAGAAGAGGCGCTATGCTCAACACGGTCAATTTCCTGCAGCTCTCCTGCTTGCTGTTGAGATGTATCGTATTGGTGACGATCATCTCCTCGATGACCGAACTGTTTATCCGGTCAACGGCCACCCCCGAGAGCACCGCATGTGTGCAGGCCGCGGAAACCTTGCGCGCGCCCTTTTCCTTCAGCGCGGCCGCAGCCTGGACCATGGTGCCGGCGGTGTCCACCATGTCGTCGAGAATGAGCGCGTCCATCTTGTCCACATCGCCGATGACGTTCATCACCTCGCACTCATTCACCTTCTCCCGCCGCTTGTCAACGATCGCGATGGAGCATTTGAGACGCTTCGCAAAGGCCCTCGCACGCTCCACGCCGCCCGCATCCGGCGAAACAACCACGAGTCTGGCGGCATCGTAATGCTTGTTCACGTAGTCCAGCAACACCGGCGTTGCATACAGGTTGTCCACTGGGATATTGAAAAACCCCTGTATCTGTCCTGCGTGCAGGTCGACCGTCAGCACGCGGTTCGTCCCCACCGTGGTGATCAGATCGGCCACCATCTTGGCGGAGATGGGGACCCTCGGCTGCACCTTCCTGTCCTGCCGCGCATACCCGTAGTACGGGATCACCGCGGTTATCCTTCCGGCCGAGGACCTCTTCAGGGCATCGATGATGAGGAGCAGCTCCATAATACTGTTGTTCACCGGCACACACGTCGGCTGGACCACAAAGACGTCCCAACCCCGCACATTCTCATTCAGTCTGACGAGTATCTCGCCGTCGCTGAAGTTCGAGACGGTCGCGTCGCCCACCTGCATATCCAAGCACGCGGCCACCTCTCTGGCGAGGGAAGTGTGCGCCGTGCCTGTAATAAGTTTCAAACCCTGCAGCATCGTACCCCCTTGCCCGTCGGCCCGGCAGGCCGCAAGGCGTTCTTTAGTAAGACCTCTGCTCCTCTATCCCGAAGAAAACACCCTTCAGGACTGGCTGGGGCGGGAGGATTCGAACCTCCACATGGGAGATCCAAAATCTCCTGACTTGCCGTTTGTCGACGCCCCAGTAGCGAACAGCAGACTGTCGACGGAACCGTTCCGGAAGACATCAGGATACTTCCTCATGCTCAGCGTGATATCCGGCCGCTGTCAATGTACTCACCACACCGCGCCAGTGCCCTTCCATGCGCCCTGACGCAGCAACAGCCTCCTCGCGGGTCCCGAACACGCCAAACACCGTCGGCCCGCTCCCGCTCATGGAGGCGACCACAGCGCCGCTTTTCAGAAGCGCCTCCTTGATTTCAGCGATCACAGGGTACCGTCCGGATACCGCTTCTTCAAGGTCATTGAAGACCATTTGACGCAATGAAACAAAGTCTTTCCTGTCAAGGGATAGACAGAACAGTTTAATATCAATGACCTTTTTTGTCAACTTCGGCGCGTAGTGGCCGTATGCCCACGGTGTAGAAACCGACAAGGACGGCTTGACCAGGAGCAGCCAGACCGGACTCCGCAGGGACAGGGGGGTCAGACGCTCGCCGCGCCCCTCGGCAAGGGCCAGGGGTCCACCGATGAAAAAGGGCACGTCCGAGCCTATCCTGCCGGCAAGTTCCGCAAGGACAGAGACAGGGAGATTCAGCTCCCACAGGCGGTTCAGGCCCAGAAGCGCGGTCGCCGCATCGCTGCTGCCGCCTCCAAGCCCGGCTGCTGACGGGATATTTTTTTTCAGGCTTATGACAGCCCCGCCCTTATACCCCGCAAAGTCCCTGAGCAGGACGGCCGCCTTGTAGATGA
>JAKAGF010000206.1:0-612 GCA_021825805.1 Nitrospirota bacterium | reverse complement strand
CCATGTCCGTGACGAGTTCAATAGAGCCGGAGCGTTCGAGGGAGATGCTGTCAAAGAGACTCACGCACTGCATGACGGACGAGATCTCGTGGTAGCCGTCGCCCCGTTTCCCGATGACCGAAAGGAACCAATTGATCTTCGCCGGCGCCCTGAGAGCAAGTTTCATGTCGCGTCGTCCGAAGCCGCGGACAGCTAACGGCCCGGGGCTGGCAGGCCGAGTTCCCGGATCTTCTCTTCGACCCGCTCCTTCAGCCCCTCCTCCTTTTCATGGTGTAAAAGGGACTTCTCCCACGCGTCGGCAGCCTTCCGGGGTTCGTTCATGGACTTGTAGATATCGCCCAGGTGCTCAAGGACGACAGGGTCGTCCTTTGTCGTCTGGGAAGCCCTCTTGATCAGTTCAAGCGCCTTCTCCAGCTTCCCCTGCTTGTAATAGACCCATCCGAGACTGTCGAGAATATAACCGTTATCCGGCCTTGCCTCCAGTGCCCGGCCGACGAGGGACTCCGCCTCTGTCAGGTGTATGCCCTTATCCGCATATGAATACCCGAGGTAGTTGAGAGCGTCGGTGTTCTTCGGGTTAAGCTCGATAGCCTTCCTGAGCTCAGCCACCAT
>JAKAGF010000205.1 GCA_021825805.1 Nitrospirota bacterium | reverse complement strand
CGGAAGCGAGGATCGACGCGGCCATGAGCGGCAGGGCCGCATTTTTTGATCCGCTGATCTCAACGGTCCCTTTGAGCCTTTTGCCGCCCCTGATTGTGAGTTTGTCCACGTCTCCTCCCTAAGGTGTTGCACGAGTATTGTAAAAGGAACGGACGGAAAAGAAAAGGCGGGCGGTCTGTCTTCAGCGTATACGCAAAGGGGACAGGCAGCGCTGCCTGTCCCCTTTGCTGCGCTTAGCGGCTGAACGCTACTGTGCGTACTTCAGGCCGCCATCAGTTGCATCGTAATAGGAGACGCGCGCCGCGTTTTTCGAGTCCACGGTTATGGATGCGCGGATACCCTGATGGACCTGGCTGTCGTCAACGACCTTTGCCGTTGCCCAGTCCCAGATATTCTGCACGGCGTCATACAGGATTCCGGTCGCATAATAGACGGTCCCTGCCTTGTAGTAGGCGAGATGAACAAGGCCGGTGGGATCTATCACGATGGGGTTTGAGGTACGGCTCTGCGGGTCGTTGGCGACCAGGCTTACCTCGACGATATCGCGGTGCATCCATGCGCTGCCGGACGCGTTAGTGATGATGCGCACAAAACGGTGACCGTCGGGATAGACGTGGTTATAGGCGACGAATATTTTGCCCTTGTAAATGGCGAGCGAGGCAAACTCTCCGACATCACCGGTGCTGTCGAGCGTTCTGCGGTCGGACCAGGCGCCCGCGGCGCCGAACACATATTTCAGATTGCCGTTGTTTATGTCGGCGTGGAAGTCATAATAGACTATATGGACGACGCCGTTGTCATCCAGCTTGATGGAGGTATGCGTCCCTGGGTTGTCCCCAGGCAGACCGGTATCGACTGTCTCAGATACCCAGGCGCCGGAGGCATTGGTGGCATATTTCAGAGCCGTATTGGTGGTGTCATAGTAACTGATATGTACTTTGCCGTTTTTGTCCAGGGCGATGGCCGTGTCAGTCCCTACCACTGCTTTGCCGAGGCCGTTGTCGACCGTTGTGAGCGTCCATGGGCCGGCGGGGTTTGCGGCCGTGGCGTATCTCAGCCCGATACCTTCGTGGTAATAAGAGATGTGAAAATTGCCCGTTGCGTCAATCGCGAGCGAGCAGAACTTGCCCGCCCAGTCGCTGCTTGCCGATCCGCTGACCCGGAAGGGGCCGTCAAAGGTGTATCCGTCTACAGTCCCGATCAGGTAGAGCTGATGCAGAGACGTATTGTAATAGGCGATATATGCTTTCCCGTCGACCGGCGACATGGCGATAGAATTGAACTGGCCAACGTCATAGGCATGGCTGTCCGGGGTGATATGGTAGTTCATGACCGCCTGGTTTGTGGTGAAAGTCCAGGCAACATCCCCCAGCCTGTTGCCGGCGCCGTCTCTCACGTTGACTACCCGAGCCGAGTACTTGGTGTTGAAGTTGAGGTTGATCGCCGGCGTGAACGCGGCAACGTTTGTCCCGTTGCCCGAAATTGTACCGATAATCGGAACATTTCGGTCGTTCGTCACGGTGAACGAATCGAAATTAACGCCCTCGGAGAAGGTGACGCTGATTGCTGAGGAGAGCTGGACGGCGGTGGCGCCATCAACAGGTGTCTTTGAGACAACAGCCGGAGGGGTGATATCCTTACGGCTTGTCCCCCCGCACCCAGCGAGTATGCCGGCGCACAATAAAATGATAAGGCAATAAAGAATAGTCCTATTCCGAAGCTGTACAACAGGCATAGCTGGTTCCTCCTTAGAACGACTTGATATCACAGATTTTCAAAATTGCATGATTATAGTCAAGCAAGGGGAATAAGTCAATGCTTTTAAGGGGTTCCGCGACAACGCGTCAGGGCGCTGAGTTGGCGGGGAATCTCATGCCCTGCCGGCAGTGCTTACACCCCGCAGCCTGAGCAGGGCAAAGACCCATATGCCATGGTATATTCAAATATGCGGGAATTTACAATTTATCAGGATGACGACGACACGTGGGTGGCGGAGTGCAAGGAGCTTCCCGGAGTAAGGGCTACAGGCAAGACACAGGATGAGGCGCTCTCGAAGATAAAGTCAGCCCTTCTTATCTACTACCCCTGCCGGTGCGAGGACTGACCTTCTTCCCAAAGACCGCGGAGAATATCCTCTCGATCCCGGCATAATCCTTTTTAAGGCTGATCTCCGTGAATCCCTTCTTTCTCGCGATCTTCCGCACCGCGGCTGCCTGGTCATACCCCAGTTCCAGCATCGCCATCCCGCCGTCTCTGAGGTGATCCCCCGCTCCTGACAAGATGGCGCGGTAGTAATCAAGACCGTCCCTGCCGCCGTCGAGGGCCTCCCGGGGTTCCCACTGCGATATCTCACGCTGCAGGGTATCAATCTCATTCGTCCGGATATAGGGAGGATTGGATATAACGATGTCGAAGACCTGATCAGCCAGGGGATCAAAGAGCGAGCCTGCCAAAAATGTGATGTTTGCGATCTTGTTTGTAGCCGCATTTTTTTTGGCGAATCCGATCGCAATCCTGGAGATGTCAACGCCGATGATATCAGCTGCGGGAAACTCCCCGGCGAGAGCCAGGGCGATGCATCCGCTTCCGGTGCAGAGGTCAAGAATCCGGAGATCATCTCTTCCCAACCCCTTCAGTCTTTCGATCGCCTCCTGCGCGAGGAGTTCGGTCTCAGGCCGCGGGATGAGAACGCCATTGCCGACCGAAATATGCAGGTCAAGGAATTCAACAGACCCGACGATATACTGGACCGGCTCCCCCTTGATCCTGCGGTTGACAAGCCTTGTTATCCTGGCCCGCGCGCTGCCGTCGATCTCGGGGTTGTGTGAATAAGCGGTGAGGCGGTCCATACCTGATGCGTGAAGCACGATTATCTCGGCGTCTGCCGGCGGGTCGTCTATCCCCGCCCGTTCGAGCCTTTGGGCTGCTGATCCGAGGGCGTCCAGGAGTCTCATGTTATGTAACTCCCCCTGCGGTCGGCCGGGATTACAGCTCTTTCAGCCGTTCGGAATTGTAGTATGTGTCCAGGCCGTCGATGATCTCATCAAGCGCCCCTTCGAGCGCCTGTTCGAGCTTGTGGAGCGTGAGGCCGATGCGATGGTCGGTCACGCGGTTCTGGGGATAGTTATAAGTCCTGATCCGCTCGCTCCGGTCGCCCGAGCCGACCTGCGATTTCCGCTCCTGGGACCGCTCTTTCTCCTGCCGCTCCAGCTCCAGCTCGTATAACCGCGAGCGGAGCACCTTCATCGCCTTGTCCTTGTTCTTGATCTGTGAGCGTTCATCCTGGCACTGTACGATGAGGCCGGTCGGGATATGGACTATCCTGACCGCCGAATAGGTTGTGTTCACTCCCTGACCTCCGGGGCCGGATGCGCAGAAGGTGTCAACCCGCAAGTCCTTTTCCTCAACCTTGATGTCCACTTCCTCTGCCTCGGGAAGGACGGCAACCGTTGCGGCTGATGTGTGAATTCTCCCCGAGGCCTCGGTGGTCGGTACCCGCTGGACCCGGTGCACGCCGCTTTCATACTTCAGGCGGCTGTACGCGCCTTTGCCCTGGATGGAGGCGATCACCTCTTTGATCCCGCCGAGGCCCGTGGCGCTCATGTTGATGATCTCCACCTTCCAGCGCCGGGATTCAGCATATTTGGAATACATCCTGAACAGACTTGCCCCGAAGAGGGCCGCCTCCTCTCCGCCGGTGCCCGCCCGGATCTCAAGGATGACGTTGCGCTGGTCCCTTGGATCCGCGGGCAGAAGCATCAGACGAAGTTCGTTTTCAAGGTTCGGCTTCCTCTTTTTCAGCTCGTCCAGTTCAATACGGGCCAATTCCTTGATCTCACTGTCGCCGCCGCTGAGCAATCCTTCGGTGCTATCAAGGTCGGCAAGGAGCTTCTTGAACTCCTGTATTTTCTCGACGATGGGGTGCAATTCGGCATGTTCCCGCGAGAGCTTCTGGAACTCCGACTGGACGGAGATGACCTTGGGATCGCTCAGCATCGCCGTCAACGCGTTATATTTTGTTTCCAGGGCAAGGAGTTTATCGAGCATGTTGTTCCTCGAGGCTCAGCGCCTCTTTGAGGGCGCTGAGCGCCACCTCTATTTGGGCGTCGTCAGGCTCCCGCGTGGTGAGGCGCTGCAGGAGGAGTCCGGGCTGGATCATGAGGTTCATCAGGGGATTGTCTTTCCATCTTGCCGACAGCTTCAGCAGCTCAAAGGATGTGCCTGCAATGAGGGGTATGAGAACGACCCTGGAGAGGAACTTATGGATGAACGGCCAGTGCTGGGGGATTAGGGAGAATACCATGATGCTGACGACCATCACGATCATGAGGAAACTCGTGCCGCAGCGCGGATGCAGCGGACTGAAGCCCCTGGCGTTCTCAACCGTGAGCTCCCTGCCCTCTTCGTAGGCATGGATCACCTTGTGTTCCGCCCCGTGATACATGAAGATCCGCGCCATCTCCTTCCACACGCCGATGAGGAGGACGTACAGGAGGAAGATGAGGACCCGGATCACCCCGTCGGTGAAATTGAAGAGCAGAGAGCTTGCGGATATGTTATGGAAGACAAGGCCGAGGAGCTTCGTCGCGTACAGGGGCAGGAGGATGAAAAGTCCTATCCCCAGGAGAAATGATACCGCGATCGTCACCGCGATCGAGAACTTTCCGAGGTTCTCCTCCGTCTCCTCCTCGTATGCCTTGTTGGCTGAAAATTCGATCGCCTTGACGCCGAGGATGAGGGCATGGAAGAGGGCGACAACGCCCCGAATAAGGGGGAGCTTGAGGAACCGCGGCAGCGGCCTGAGCTGTTCCTTTTTGAGGTGGATGTCGCCCTTCCGACCCC
>JAKAGF010000204.1 GCA_021825805.1 Nitrospirota bacterium | reverse complement strand
AAATTATACTACAATTAGTAGAAATGACGCCTGCGATAATACCACGTTCGTTCCTCACGGTGATACTTCATGTTTTTTTTCTCTTCTCCTTCTCGCCGGTCCTAACCGGCAGCGGCTTTGCGCAGGAATTCAGGGATGTCACTGAAGGGTCGCGCCCCTCGTTTCCCTGGGCTCTGTTTTACAGGGACGACTTCAGGATCCAGTGGTGGTACTTCACCGGCCATCTCCGCGACGAAGATGGAAATGAATTCGGTTACGAGGTCACCTTCTTTGTCGCCGGGGTGCAGAAACGGGAATACCGTTCCCGTTTCGGGGTGAATGACCTCTATATCTCCCATTTCGCCATTTCTGATATCACCGGAAAAAAGTACTATCATACGGATGCAGCGGATTCGGGCGCCTACGGTTTTGCCGGGGCCGAATCAGGGGAACTCAAGGTATGGGTGAACGGGAACGCGCTTGAGGGCGTAATGGAGAAGATGCATGTCAGGGCGGGAAACGGGGCATACAGCCTGGACCTTGCGCTCACGCCGACAAAGCCGCCGGTCCTGCACGGGGACAACGGCTACTCCCGGAAGTCAGCCGGATATCCTCTCTTTTCATCCCTGTATTTCTCATTCACCCGGATGGAGACCGAGGGCGGGCTGCATATACAGGGCAAGCCCCTGAGGGTTAAGGGCACGAGCTGGTTTGACCGGGAGATCTCATCGCGAGGTCTCGCGCCGGACCAGAAGGGATGGGACTGGTTCAGCCTGCAACTGGATGACGGGCGGGAGATCATGCTGTATATCATGAGAAGGCTGGACGGCTCGCCGGACCCTGCGTCATCAGGGACGATGGTCAGCAGGGACGGCCGTTACCGCCGCCTCTCGCAGAGGGATTTTTCCATAACAGTACGGGACCACTACACGTCGGCAAAGACAAAGGCGCGTTACCCGTCGCGGTGGCAGGTCAGCATCCCAGTGGAAGGTCTGGACCTTGATGTGTCCCCCCTCCTGCGGGACCAGGAATTCATCGGGCTGAACTCAACGGGGAATTACTACTGGGAAGGGACGTGCTCGGTAACGGGAACCGCCTCGGGCAGGGCCTATGTCGAACTTACGGGATACTGATCCATGATCAGACTTGAAGGCGTGGAAAAATATTACGGTTCAACTCCTGTGCTCAAGGGAGTCAACCTCTTTGTAGAGCGGGGTGAGTTTATCTCGGTCATGGGCAGCTCGGGTTCAGGCAAGTCCACCCTCCTGAACCTCATCGGCGGCATGGACCTGCCGGACAGGGGCAGTATAGCCGTGAATGGCAAAGACCTGTCTTCATTCTCCGACGATCAACTGACCGCCTATCGCAGGCAAAAGGTCGGCTTTATCTTCCAGTTCTTCAACCTCCTGCCGAACATAACGGTTTTCGAGAACGTGCGGATGCCGCTTCTACTCAATGATATCACCGACAGCTCGAGGGTCCTGAGATATCTTGAACGGGTGGGCATAGCCGATAAGGCCGGCCGTTTTCCCCGCGAGCTTTCGGGGGGTGAGCAGCAGCGCGTTGCCATTGCCCGCGCACTGGTTCATGCCCCTGAGGTCATCCTTGCCGACGAACCCACCGGCAGTCTTGATACAAAAAACAGCGGGGAGGTCATGGACCTCCTCGGCGCGCTTGCGGCAGAGGAGGGCAAGACCGTCGTCCTCGTGACCCACGAGGACTATATAGCCCGGTATTCTCGGAAGATGGTGAGGATCAGGGACGGGGTCATCCTGCCGTGAGCCTTCTGCAGCTCGTCCGGCTATTCGTCATCAGGAGCATAAGGACAGAGCGGTTCCTGACCAGCCTCTCGATCATAGGCGTGGCCCTCGGCATCGGCCTCTTTACCAGCATCAGGGTCGCCTCAGACAGGGCCATATCGTCCTTTGAATCAGACATCCGCAGCCTCACCCCCTATACCGAATACGAGATAACCCATAGCGCTGGGATAGACTTCGATGAGAGAATATATGAAAGGGTCCGCAGCCTCGCTGAAGACTCTTTCCCTGTCCTTAAGGCAAGCGCCTATTTCCCTTCCCTCGGGGAATCGCTTGATATAAACGGGGTCTATACAATAAAAACCCTGGGATTCCTGAGGCCCGCCCATAGACAGCGGTTCGACACGGAGACCTTCTTCAGGGACCTCAACGGCATCATCATCACCAGACACTTTGCCGATGCCCACAGCCTGAAAAAGGGGGATTCCCTGCCTGCGCAGGTATATGACAGTCTGCACGAACTGAAGGTGGTCGATATCATAGACGCCCCCTCGGTCCCGTCAAATGCCGTGATCATGGACATCGGCAATTTTCAGGAGTCATTTGCCCTGACTGGAAAGTTGTCGCGCATAGATGTCGCAGCAGACGAAACAACAGCCAGCCGGATCAGGAAGATCCTCCCGCCAGGGCTTTCTCTGGAGAAGAAGGCGCAGGTGATCGAAAACCGGAAATCACTGCTCGCCTCCTTCAGATATAATCTGGAATTCGTGGGCCTCATCGCCATCCTCGTGGGCGTTTTCCTCCTCTATAACACCGTTTTCATCACCGTGGTGAAGAAGAGGACTGAGATCGGCATACTGAGGGGACTCGGCGCCGGGAGGCGGACGGTCGTCCTCCTCTTCGTCATACAGGGTCTCTTTCTCGGGACCATCGGCTCTTTCCTGGGCATCGGGATCGGCCAGGCCTTTGCCTATGTCTCGGTGGCTGCGGTGCAGAAGACGATTACGTCGATGTACAGCGCCGTTACCATATCCGACTACCTCATCACGCCTGCAGAGGCGTTCTCCGCCCTCCTTCTGGGCGTGGTCATATCCCTTGCCGCATCGGTAATACCGGCATACGAGTCATCCCGGATACTGCCGACAGAAAGCTCCAGGGAAGGTTCCTTTGAAGGCAGGCGCCGCCGCCGAAGAGGCCTGTTTTCGTGCATCGGTTTTATTATCATCGCAGTGGGAATGGCATCAGCCTATCTTGATTACCGCCTCATGCCCTTTCCTTTTCCCTTCCTTGCCTATGCCGGCATACTCCTGATCATCCTCGGCTTTACGCTCGTCTCGCCCGTTTACCTCTCTTTTTTCATCAGGCTCATGGAGCGTCCCGTTGGAACAACATTCGGGCCGGCAGGCAGCATAGCCTCGGCCGACATGCAGGGCAGCATCTACCGCTTCTCGGTCGCCCTCATGAGCGTGGCGATAAGCAGCAGCCTCATCGTATCGCTCCTCATCGTGATCGTCTCCTTCAGGAACTCTCTCACACGGTGGATCAACCAGAACATCTCGGCGGACGTATACATAAAGCCCTCCTCGTGCAGATCGAATTTCTGTTTCTTTCCCCTTTCGCCGGACCTTGTGCAGACCCTGCAGAGGCTTCCCGGGGTGGCGGGTATCGACCGCTTCAGGACCCTGGAGATCGGCTATGGCGGAAAGAAGATCGTTGCCGGCTTCGGCGACACGGAGGTAGCCCGCACATTCTCTCAGAAGAGGCATTCGGGGTCTGCCGCACGGTTCAGGGAATCCGCGGCCCGGCGGGAGGCTGGTATTTCCACGTACATAGCCACAAAATACGGCCTCAAAAAGGGGGATGCGCTTGAACTGCAGACACCGCGGGGCCCGGTGCGGTTCTTGATCAGGGATGTCTTCAGCAGCTATTCCACCACCTCGGGTTTTATATACATGGACCGGCGATGGCTCGACGAGTACTGGGGGCTCGACGATGCGACGCAACTGGGCTTATATGTCGGAGAGGGAGTGGATATCAGCCGCTTCATACGGCAGCTGCAGGCCGCCCTTTCTCCGCGCTACTCCTTGGACATCATGAACACCCGCGAGCTGCGGGAAAGGGTCCTCTCGATTTTCAACAGGACATTCGCCATCACCTATGCCATCGAGCTGATCGCCGTTGCCGTTGCCCTCATCGGCGTCGTCAACACCCTCTTCTCCCTCGTGCTCGAACGCAGGAGGGAGATCAGCGTCATCAGATACCTCGGTGGAAGCTGGGGACAGATTAGGCGCATGCTGATACTATCGGCCGGGATAGTGGGCATAACGGGGATCATCCTCGGCAGCGTGATCGGCGGCATCATGAGCGTTATCTTCATCGAGGTGATCAACAAGGTTTCTTTCGGCTGGCAGATAGACCTTGATGTCCCGGTCGGATACCTGTCGGTTGTTTCGGCTGCGCTCTTTCTGACAACCCTCCTCGCGGGCGTCCTTCCGGCGCGGGTGGCACGGAAGATCGATCCGAAGAAATTCATCAGTTTCGAGTAGACCGGCGGCAGCCGCATTGCTCGGGACCGCGTACAGGTCCTTCAGCCTGCCCTCTCTTGCATCGGTTAAAACCTATCGTCCGTCTTCAAGTTCTCCTTTTTCATCCGGGTGAGTGTGCCGGCCTCCGTGCTTCCGGCCTCTGTCTTCCTTCTCGTCGTCGCCATACTTCGCGCCCTCATCGTGTTTGTGTCCCCAGCCGCCGTGTTTCACTCCGTCGTCATGACCCGGCGGGCCATCGCGCCTCGGGTCGCGGCGCGGCGGGTAGTCTCCGGAATGGCGTCTCCTCTCATGCTCCTTGAACTCGTGCTTGTACCAGTCATACCCGTTCCAGTGCCTGTCCCTGTCCCACGACCGCCAGTGTGTGCGCAGGTCATCGTAATATACCCGGTGATACCCCGGCGGCAGATAGAGATAATAATCCGGCGGCACACCCATCACATAGCGCGGAACCCTGGACCTCACAATATAGGACCAGGGGCCGCTGTAGAGTCTTGCCCGGAACCAGCGGCCGTCGTGGATGCGATACCAGTAGCCGCCGTAGAAGTATATGCCCAACATATCCGGCACCATGTACACATACCCTCCTCCGCCGGGTACGACAACAA
>JAKAGF010000203.1 GCA_021825805.1 Nitrospirota bacterium | reverse complement strand
TCATGCCGCAGACCACCGGGGCACAGGCAACGGCATAGAGCCAGTAATGGGATTTCAGCGCAACGGGCAGACCGTCCGCAGGTACGGGCGTATACAGCAGCCCGACCCACGGCAGGAGGATGAGCAGCACGACCGGAAGGGCTGTGTCAGCATACCGCCAGGCGGGTATGTCCCTCAGGAACCGTCCGGAAAAAAGCCAGACAAAGAGCACCAGCAGACCGCAGATCACGGTCGGTGATGTGGCTACGGGCAGGAAGAAGAACATGCCGCAGCAGCCTGCCTGGAGAATGGCCTCCGCGCTGATCCTTCTTTCCGCTCCTGCTGCACGATGCATTATGATCCCCCGGCCTGTTTCCGCAGGCCGTTTCTGCAGAAGTACTCCCCTGAGGCCATGGCCGCCCGGAGGAGCTGCCGGTTATAGGTGTTGACGCTCTTGTTTGTCGGATGCCACAGGTGGAAACAGACCATCATGAAGGGATGGACCTTCTTCAGGAGGCCGTAGGTAAAGAACCTGCAGGCAAGGTCGGAGTCCTCATTGCCCCAGCCGACGAAATCCTCGTTGAATCCGTTGACAGCCTCAAGGTCTTTTCTGAAAAAGCTCATGTTGCACGACTTGATCCCCTTGAGTTTCCTGTTGCTGACCGCAGGGAAAAAAGGCATCCTGACAAGATGGTGCACATTCGAGATGCCGCCGGTGGCGGCGAGAGTGATGAGCGCGGCGACGGAATTCGCCGTCCGAAAATCAAACGAGGGGAGGGCCTTCTTGTTGACCAGTATCCGTTTGCCCTGTATGAAGTGGCCTTTCTCGGCAAGCGCCGCGTGATCTCCCACAAAATAGCGGTTGATGATGCAGTCTCCGTCGAGGATGATGATATAGTCCCCTGATGACCGTTCAACGGCCTTGTTGCGGATCATGGCGGCCCTGAACCCCATGTTTTCCTGGCGGACATGCAGCACGGGAAAGGACACCCTGCCGCCGAATGCCCTGACGACCGCTGCCGTCTCTTCTCCTGAGCCGTCGTCCGCAATGACCACCTCATCCGGACGCCTTTTCTGGAAGAGCACGCTGTCCAGGACCTTCTCCAGAGCAACGGGACTGTTATATGTCGTTATTATGAGCGATGCCTTCACTGTCTTGTCTTACCGCACCCCGATGGAATCACGCCGTCTCCCGGAATCTTTTCAGCGCTCCTGACCGCTGAACTGCATCTCGTACAATTTTCCGTATATGCCTCCCCGGCCGTAGAGTTCCTCGTGCGTGCCGGACTCGGCGATCCTGCCCCTGTCGATCACGACTATCCGGTCAGCCCTCTTTATGGTGGAGAGCCGGTGGGCGATCACCAGGGTCGTGCGGTTCATCATGAGGTTTTCCATGGCCCGCTGCACCATCATCTCCGAGGCTGTATCAAGCGATGAAGTCGCCTCGTCAAGGATCAGGATCGGAGGGTTCCTGAGGATCGCCCGCGCTATAGACAGCCGCTGCCGCTGCCCCCCCGAGAGTCTCATGCCCCGTTCGCCGACGATGGTGTTGTAGCCCTGGGGCAGCTCCGCGATAAAGTCATGGGCATAGGCGGCCTTTGCGGCTGAGACTATCTCCTCAAGGGAGGCCTCGGGCTTGCCGTAGGCGATGTTCGCCCGGACGGTGTCGTTGAAGAGCACCACCTCCTGGCTGACGATGCCGAACTGCCCCCGCAGCGACGGAAAGGTGGCTGTTGATATGTCGATGCCGTCGATGCAGATTTTCCCCTCTGTCGGCCTGAAGAAGCCGGGCAGGAGGTTCACGAGGGTCGTCTTGCCGCCGCCGCTCTTTCCGACAAAGGCGACGATCTCCCCTTTTCTTATCGTCAGGCGTATCGAATCCAGCGCCTTGTGTTTCTCCGACGGATAGGTGAATGAGACGTCCTGTATGTCGATGGAACTGCTGATGGCCGGCAGGATGACGTCGCCGTCCTTCTCCTGCGCCTCGGAGAAGAGATGGTCGATCCGGGCCAGGGGCGCTGTCGCCTGCTGGATGCCGATGTTGATCCGTGCGAGCCTCCGGGCCGGCGTGTAGATGAGGAAGACCGCGGTGAGGAAAGAGGTGAAATCTCCGACCGTGATGACATTGTTGATGATGAGCCGCGCGCCGTACCACATGACAAAGGCTATGCCGAGCCCTCCCACCGCCTCCATCATGAGGGACGACGCCTCGGACACCCGCGTTGCGCGCATGTTCTCGCGGTAGAAATCCCTGTTGATCAGGCGGAACCGCTCGGTCTGGTCTGCCTGGCGGTTGAAGGCCTTGATGATCTTTATCCCGGAAAAGGTCTCGTTCAGGAACTCGGTTATCGAGGATATCTTTTCCTGCGTGCGCCTGCTTATCTGTTTCATCCTCCTGCCGAGCCTGCCGACAACGTAGAAGGCGCTCGGCAGCACGATGATCGAGATGAGGGTCAGGTCCCACCGCCGCCAGATGGCGACCGCGGTGAGAGCGATGACGGAGAAGGTCTCGATAAAGAGGTCCTTGATGGTGAGAGACACCAGTTCCTGCAGCACGGCCGTGTCGTTGATCACCCTGGAGATGAGTTCTCCGCTTGAGTTTTTGCCGTAATAACCCAGCGGCAGGCCGACGGCATGTCCCAGGAGGCGGTTCCTGAGGTTCATGACCATCTTCTGTGCGGCCGAGCGCATGAGGTATTCGTGAAAAAAGGTCAATATACCCTTGAAGAGGAAGAGGAGAAAGACGCCGACCGGCAGGACGAGGAGCAGGCGAGCGTCCTTGCTGATGAAGATGTTGTCCATGGCGGGCTTGACCAGCCAGGCAAGCGCGGCATTCAGGCCCGAAACGGCGAGGCTGATGACGGCTGCCGCCGCAACCCGCTTCCGGTACGGACCGACGAGGTGAAAAATCCTTTTAAGGTCTTCCATGGATTGCATCATTATAATCGAAGAATAGCAACAATATAAACCTTGGAACTGCCAAAACAGGCGGATATAAATGCGCGGGGATACCGGCAGTCGCTCGAACTCCGGAGCTGGGTTCTCACTACTACCTCACTACCTCAAATTAGTATAAACATAAGCCAGCGTCATTCCCCGGCTTGACCGGGGAATCCAGAAGGCACTGGATGCCCGCTTACAACCTGCGGGCATGACAGACAATGAAGCTCAGACGGTCACTATGTGCTCACCTTATAGTGGCGGGCGAGCTGTACTGCGTCCCACGGGAGGCAGTCTTCCTTCCTGAATCCCAGGAGTGAAGCGCAGTCGCGCACCGAAGGGACGTCAGGCCCCTCGATCTCCAGGAACTCGGGGATGTATTCGTGCTCTCCGTGGTACTTGTCCAGTTCGAAGCGCACTCCGGACAGGTCGTAAGAGGTCCGGTGTTTTTCCATCTCGAGCCACGGGGTGAAACCGAGGGATTCCAGGATGGAGCGCATCCCCTCGAAGTCCGACACCGTCACCTCGGTCTCCTGCCGCACCTTGGCGTCTCTGTCTTCCACATGTCCCTTGTATGTCAGCACAGCGCGCAGCCCCTCTTTCCGCAGCCGCAATGTCCCCTTCTGTTTCCTCACACTCCGGTCCGGTGAATCATAATAGACGGCATGGATGGGACCGTCGAATACCAAGGAGGCGCCGAGGGATATGAGTCGCTGTTCCACGGCCTTCCTGTTGATCCCGAGTATCTTGACTTCAGCCTCAAGCATGACGACTCCACCGCGCATTCATGCGATGATTATATCCCATCGCGCTGCTCCGTGAAAACAGATCGATGCGGCCGGCTGCGAGGGAGGATAATAACCCAAAATGCAGGCATGCTGAGAGGCGGCGCTTTAGGCCGCGGAAGCGCCGTTTTTTCCCGAAAAATGAGCTTTTTGGGCTTGACAAAAAAAAAACTTCTTGATACTGTTATCAGCAGAGTTCTTCATTAACTAAATAACAAGAAAGGGGGGAAACACTTAATGACCAAGACAGAGCTTATCGACAAAATAGCCTCAGGCGCGGGTCTCAGCAAGGCTGATGCGAACCGGGCACTTGATTCCACTCTGGATGCCGTTAAGGCGGCGCTTAAGAAGGGACAGAAAGTGACTATCGTCGGATTCGGGACCTTTGCAGTGACCAAGAGGAAGGCGAGAAAGGGGCGCAACCCGAGGACGGGACAGGTGATCAATATCCCTGCGGCGAAGACGCCGAAGTTTACCGCCGGCAAGGCACTCAAGGACGCTGTCAAGAAATAAGTCTTTTTAGAAATGATATTATGGAAAGGGACAAACCGTGTTTGTCCCTTTTGTTTTCGGCCTTTCTCTGATAAGCTGTTCACATGCGATGACCCGCGCAAAAGGAGGTTGCGATGCTTGTCCAATTCATCTTGCAGTTGCATAAATATCATGAAAAGAGGGCGGGTGTGCAGAAAAAGACCCATATCCTGCGCGTACATGCGGACAGTCTTGCCACATATTGAGGATTACACCGGCAGTTATGTCCGCGATATCCGTGATCAGAACTGATACTGCCGCCATATATGGGCTTTTTATGCATGCCAGACCTCTTTGGTTTGCAACGTTAGGGTTCAGTAGGCCCCTGAAGAAGTGACCGGCAGGCCCTGCATACTGGCCGGCATAGATCTCGGCCCTGATACGGAGAAAGTCCTTGCCTATGCGGCATGCGCGGCATCCGCGTCCGGCAGCCGGCTGCAGCTCCTCTACGTCATCGACTACATGCTCACCCCGCCGGCCTACCTGTCATCCTATATCGAAGAAGAAAAAAGACGGGAGGAGGAGGAGATGGCTGCGTGGACCTCGCGGCTCGGAGCTGCCGGCATCGAGACGGGGCAGGGTACGGTTATAGGCCGTCTCCATGAGGCCTTTGTGGAGGCGCTCGCCGAGTTCTCCCCTGACCTGCTCATCATCGGACACCGCAGCCACCTTCTGCGTCCGAGCAGTTCCGAGCGAC
>JAKAGF010000202.1 GCA_021825805.1 Nitrospirota bacterium | reverse complement strand
TTGCAGAGCAGACCGGGAGCTTCTCGTCGAGTTTCTACATGGCTGCCGTCTTTGCGGGCGCAGCGATCATATTGACCGCCTTTCTCAAGAGGCCGCAGAGGGGATAGGTGATACGGATAAGGATGAGGGATACGCACAGTCTGCCGCCATTATGCAGGATTTTCGGGAGATGATCAGCGGCAGGAGGCCGGTATTTACAATTTGCGGGCGTTCGTCTATACTAATACGAGCTTTTAGAGTTGCGACCCTCGGAGACTTTGAAAGACTTCGAGGGGTTTTTTTTATCCCTAAGACCAAAGGAGACGAGCATGGAGAAGAAGCTTTATGTGGGCAACCTGTCCTTTCAGGCGACAGAGGATGATATCAGAGACCTCTTTGCGCAGCACGGAGAGGTGGTATCGGTAAAGATCATCACGGACGCGCGCACGGGCAGCCCCAAAGGATTCGGTTTCGTGGAAATGGCCACCACCGAAGATGCCCAGAAGGCGATATCCAGCCTCAACGGTTCTACCTTTATGGAGAGGAGCCTCACGGTTGACGAGGCAAAACCCCAGCAGCCCCGGGAGAGGCGCGGTTTCGGCGGTGGCGGCGGCAGGGGCGGATTCAACAAGAACCGCGGCGGCGGTGGCGGCGGCTTCGGCGGCGGCAGGGGACGGAGATAGTCTTTTGGACATTAAAGTTCATGAGAGAGACCTTGAGAAGGCCTTAAAATCCCTCAAGCGCCAGATTCAAAAGGACGGTCTTTTCAAGGAGATCAAGCAGAGGAGCTTCTTCGAAAAACCTTCCGTGAAGCGGAAACGGAAACAGAGGGAGGCGCGAAAGAAGCGCATGCGCTCCCTCAGATTCAAGAAACAGGCATAAACGGGCCCTGAAGGGCCCCTTATCCTCTCCGACGATCCAGGTTTTCCCTCCGGCCCTTCCTGATGCTTTTGTCTGTCCGCGTTCGGGTCAAATGTAGGAAGCGAGGTCCCGGACGAGGCGTTCCGATTCTTCCCATCCGAGGCAGGGATCGGTTATGGATTTACCGTATACTTCTTCGCCGACCTTCTGGCTTCCCTCCACCAGATAACTTTCGATCATCAGACCCCTGACCTTGGTCTTCAGGGTCTTGGAGTTCTGGCGGCTCATCATCACCTCTTTCGCGATCCGCGGCTGTTCATGGAACTTCTTGTTCGAATTGGCATGATTGGTATCAACGATGATGGCGGGATAGGAGAGGTTGCGCTTCTTGTAGGCATCGACCACCCGCTTGAGGTCCTCGTAGTGATAATTCGGGGAGTTGGATCCGTACTGGTCAACGGCGCCGCGCAGTATGCCGTGCGTCAGGGGGTTCCCCGGCGTCTTCACTTCCCATCCGTTGTAGACGAATACGTGCGGAAGCTGGGCAGCCTGGACGGAGTTGAGCATCACCTCGATGTCCCCGCTCGTGGGGTTTTTCATGCCTGAGGGAACGTCGAGCCCGCTGATCGTGAGCCGGTGGAGCTGGTTTTCGACCGACCGGGCCCCGACAGCCACATAGCTGAGGATATCGGCGAGATAGGGGTAGTTGCCCGGATAGAGCATCTCGTCCGCAGCGGTGAGATGAGACTCGCGCATGGCGCGGATATGCATCCTGCGGATCGCCTTGAGCCCCCTGACCATGTTGGGCGCCTCAGTCGGCTTGGGCTGGTGGGCCATGCCCTTGTACCCTTCACCTGTGGTGCGGGGTTTGTTTGTGTAAATGCGGGGGATGAGGATAAGCCTCTCCTCCACCTCATCCTGCAGACGGGCGAGACGGGAGACGTATTCACATACAGCGTCCTCGTTGTCGGCCGAGCAGGGGCCGATGATCACGAGAAACTTGTCGCTCTGTCTCCTGAAGACAGCTGCTATCTCCTCGTCCCGCTGTTTCTTGATCTTCTTCAGCTCCTCGGAAAGAGGTATGCTGTCGAGGACCTCCCTGACGCTCGGCATTTCGCGGACATACTGGAAACTCATTTATATACTCCCTTCCCTGCTGCAGAATTCAGCCTTGATTGTAAAACATTTCATCATTTTTTTTCTGCCGGTCGTTGCCGGCCGCCGGGGAGGCGGGACAGGCAACCGGCGACGCATACGCCGGGGGGGATTTCTTTATCAGCGCAAACGTACTATAATAAAAAATAATAACCACACAGGGAGGCGCGTTATGTTTGAGGGACTGTTTCAGCCGATGCACATGCTGGTGATACTGGCCATTGTTCTGATCATCTTCGGGCCGGGAAAACTGCCTGAGCTGGGCGCGGGTATCGGCAAGGGCATCAGGGAGTTCAAGAAGGCGATTTCCGACGAGAAGAAGGACAACCTCATAGAAGACAAGAAGTAGGCTGTCCGGACGCATCCGGGTCATTCCCGGGACGGTTTCGCCCGGCCCCGGCAGGCACATGCAGTGATAACCGTTGAAACAATAAAGAGGCGGACGCCGGCGTCTGCGCTGGCGTTGGGGTTTGTCATAAACCTTGTCGTTGGGTGTTTCGACTATGTCACCGGCTCTGACATAGGCCTTTCCGTTTTTTATCTGATCCCCATCATTCTCGTCGTCTGGCTGGCCGGCAGAACGTCAGGCCTGTTTATGGCGGCTCTCGCGCTCATTACCATGTCTGTTACGGATTATGCATCAGGGAAGGTCTTTTCATCCCTGTTTGTTGAGATATGGAACGGACTGGTACACCTCGCTTTCTTTGTCGTCATCATCATTCTTGTATCGAAACTGAAGGCTGATCTCGAAGAGAGGTCCCGGCTGATCGGCGAGCTTCAGGATGCCATGGCCGAGGTCAAGACCCTGAGCGGCCTGCTGCCGATCTGCGCCTGGTGCAAGAACATCAGGGATGACGATGGGTACTGGAACAAGGTGGAGTCCTACATAGCTAAACATACAGAGGCCGAGTTCACCCACGGCATCTGTCCTGAATGCGCTCGCAAGGTCTACCCGGAACTTTTTGACAAAGACGCGAAAAGGAGCGAAGAAAAGACCCCACAATAAGACACTGAGTCATATCCGGCCGTCTCCAGTCCCGTGACGGCCCGGCAGAAGCTATAGCTTCCTCATATCCACGACGCGCTTTGCCTTCCCATCGGAGCGCTCGATGGTCTTCTTCTCGACGAGCCTGACGTCAACTCCTATGCCCAGCTCCGCCGCGAGCCTCCGCTTGATGAGCTCGATCAGCTCGTTCTGTTTCTTCATCTCGTCAAAGAATATCGACTCCGACGCCTCAACGAGCACCTTGACGCTGTCCATGGCGCCCTTCCGCTCGACGATGATCTGGTAGTGGGGCTCCGTGCCTTCGATGTCAAAGAGGACCGCCTCAATCTGGGAGGGGAAGACGTTTACGCCTTTGATAATCAGCATGTCGTCGGTCCTGCCCATGACGCGGCTCATGCGCATGAACTTCCTGCCGCAGGGGCAGGGCTCGGTGACGATCCTGGTCAGGTCCCTGGTCCTGAACCGGATGACGGGGAAGGCCTCTTTCGTAAGTGTCGTGATGACGAGTTCGCCCACCTCGCCCGGCCTTGCCGGCTCCAGGGTTTCGGGGTTGATGATCTCGACCAGGAAGTGGTCTTCATTGATATGCAGGCCGTTGCGTTCAAGGCACTCTCCGGCAACGCCGGGACCCATCACCTCGCTCAGCCCATAGTTGTCGGTGGCGATGATCTTCAGCTTCTGTTCGATCTCCCGCCGCATGCTCTCTGACCACGGCTCAGCCCCGAAGAGGCCGTACTTGAGGGACAGGGAGTTGGTGTTGATGCCCATCTCCCTGATGGTGTCGGCGATGAGGAGGGCGTAGCTCGGCGTGCAGATAAGGGCGGTTGTCTTGAAATCCTGCATGATCTTTATCTGGCGCGATGTGTTTCCGCTCGAGATGGGGATTACCGAGGCCCCGATCTTCTCTGCGCCGTAGTGGAGGCCGAAGCCGCCCGTGAAGAGGCCGTAGCCGAAGGCTATCTGAACCACGTCGTCCTTGGTGATGCCGCCGGCCGTGAGAACGCGGGCCACAAGGTTCGACCAGGTCTTCAGGTCATTGCGGGTGTATCCGACGACAGTGGACATGCCGGTGGTGCCTGAGGAGGCGTGGATCCGGACCACCTCCCGGAGCGGCACCGCGAAAAGCCCGTAAGGGTAGTTGTCGCGGAGATCGTTCTTTGTGGTGAAGGGTAGCTGCCTGATCTCCTCGACGGACTTGATGCGGTCGATATCGATCTTCAGCTCATCGAACTTCCTCCGGTAAAAGGGGACGTTCAGGTATACCCTGTTCAGCGTCGCTTCGAGACGTTCGAGTTGGAGCTGGGCGAGTTCGTCCCTGTCCATACACTCATTCTCGGGTTCCCAGTACATGCCTGCCTCCATAGTATTAGATATCAGTTTCAGAATCAAGGTCCCGGCCGAGATACGCCCGCTGCACGTCCCGGTTGGAGAGGAGGTCCTCCGCCTGTCCCTGCAGGATTATCCTTCCGGTCTCAAGGACATACGCGCGGTCGGCGATGCCGAGCGCAGCCTTTGCGTTCTGCTCGACGAGCAGGACGGTGTTGCCCTCGTCCCGCAGGAGGGTTATGATCGAGAAGATGTCCCTCACGATCAGGGGCGCAAGCCCCATGGACGGCTCGTCCATCATGATGAGTTTCGGACGCGCCATGAGGGCGCGGGCTATGGCGAGCATCTGTTGCTCGCCCCCGGAGAGCGTGCCTGCAAGCTGTTTCTCTCTCTCCTTCAGCCTTGGGAAAAGGCCGAACATCCTGCTGAGATCATTCTTCACCTCAGCCTGTTTTCCCCTGCGGTACTGCACATTGGCGCCGAGCATGAGGTTTTCCCGGACAGACAGGGGAGCAAAGACCTGCCGCCCCTCCGGCGCCAGGGAGCACCCCCGGAAGACTATCTCTTCCGCAGAGAGCCTGCGGATGTCCTGCTTGTCAAAGAGTA
>JAKAGF010000026.1 GCA_021825805.1 Nitrospirota bacterium | reverse complement strand
CAAACCGTTAAAGTGCGGACTGTTGCTCATGCCCCCGCTTACCAGGCGAAGGGACATGAACATGAAATTATATTAATTTTAGAATGAGCCAAGTCCTTTGTGAATAAGGCTTTCCCGCTTTTTTTTGTAGGATTCTGTCCTACAGGAATCCGGATCACATTGATTTACAAAGAAAGCTATTTAGAAAGTGGGGAGCCCAAAAAAAGCGTGGTTATTCGCGATGTGGAAGTGGTTATGGGCCTGTCTCAATATCTCGACTTTGAGGCAGCATGAAGGGCATCAAAATGCCTCCCTGTGTTACAATTATTTCTATGCGGGTTACCATAGTGCCTATCATACAGCCGGCCTGACCGCAGGCAGGTGAAATTATGCGCGTCCTTCTCAATACCAAACCCCTCATCTTCAGGAAGACAGGGATCGGATATTACATCACCAACATACGCAGGGAACTGCTGCAGGCCGGCGTTGATGTTGTGCCCACCGTTGAGGAGGGGGCCCGGGGCCTTTTCAGTTCTCTCGGTGCGGTCTCTTCGCGGATGCGCCGGATGGCCGGAAGGTTCTACCCGTCCTTTGTGAAATCCATAGGCGATCTTCTCATCAGCAGCCTGTCCGGCCGCGAGTCTATTGGCAGGCCTTTTGACATTTACCATGAAACGAGCGTTGAGCGGATGCCTGAGGTGACGGCAGGGGCTGTTGCAAACCTGTACGACCTCTCCTTTGTCCATTTTCCGGAAATGCTTCCCGCTGCCATAGCTGAAACCGCCCGGCCGGACATGACGGCCAATCTGCAACGCGCTGATCGCGTTATCGTGAATACGCAGTTCATCAGGGATGAGGCAGTGGACATCCTCAGTATCCCCGAGGGGAAGATCGATGTGATCCCTCTTGCGCCCTCTGCCGCCTACCATGTCTCGGACAGGGCTGTATCGCGGGAAAGGGTCAGGAGGTTTACGGAAAAAGAGTACGTCCTTTATGTCGGCACCGTGGAGCCGAGGAAGAACCTCAAGACGCTCATCAGGGCGTTCCGGGATGTCGCGCTGCGGGATGATCTGACCCTTGTCATTGCCGGAGGATTCGGCTGGAATTATGACGATATTGTCGCGTATGCCCCGGAGCTGGGCATCAGAGAGTCCGTTGTATTCACCGGCTATCTGGACGAAGAGACGATGAACGATCTGTATAACTGCGCCGCTGTTGTCGTCTATCCATCGTTATACGAGGGGTTCGGTCTGCCTCAGCTTGAGGCAATGGCATGCGGCGCGCCGCTTGTCATATCGGATATCCCCACCCTCCGCGAGGTGGCGGGAGGCGCCGCGGTCTCTTTCAAGGCCTCAGACCATGAGGAACTGACGCATGTGATTGAAAAAGTGCTTACTGATCCGGCACTGAGGTCTTCGCTGTCAGCAAGGGGGCTGGAGCGCGTAAAGCTCTATTCATGGAAACTGGCGGCGGAAGAGACGATAGTGACCTATCAGAAGGTTCTCGGCCGGTGAAGATAGCGGTCAATGCCTCCTTCCTCAATGAGAGGCCGACCGGCGTAGGCGTATTCACTCGGCAGGTTTCGTCAGCCCTCAGTTCACTCTGCGCTGAGACTTATGTCTTTTCATCAGTCCCGATCCCGGGAGTTGATCCGGGACATGTCATAAGGACGCCGAGGGCTGTGCGGGGATCAGTGCGGCTCCTGAACAACGTTGCCCGGCTCATCCACGACAACACGGTCATTCCCCTGCTTGTAAGGCGGCACGGCATTGATGTGCTCTTCTGCCCCATAGCGGAGTTTCCCATAGCCCCGCCTGTTCGTATGGTCGTGACCGTGCATGACCTTCATCCCCTTTATTATCCCGGACAGTTCGGCGTCTCTTCCGCCTATTACGGATTCTCCCTCAGGCGCCTTTCACGGGCTGCCTGCAGAGTTGTAACAGTCTCGGAATTCGTGAAAAAAGAAATCTGCGCGAGGACTTCCATGTCTGCCGACAGGGTGGATGTTGTGCCGAACGGGTTTGACGGCAGGGTGTTCAAACCACATGCTGAGAGTGAAAGACCCGGGTTCATGAGGAAATATGGACTGAAGGGACCGTATATCCTCTTTGTGGGCAGTCTTTTTCCGTACAAGAATGTGAAAACCCTTGTGCGTTCTTTTTTGTCCATGAAGGGCGCCGTTCCCCATGATCTTTTGATCGTCGGAAGCAGAGAGGTTTCCCGCGAGCCGCTGCCTGAAGACAGCCGCATACGCTACATGGATTATATCGACGCAGCGGACCTGTCCAGGTTTTATTCCCATGCTGATATGCTTGTCCATCCGGCCTTTTTCGAGGGATTCGGGATGACGGCGCTGGAGGCGATGGCATGCGGGACCCCTGTGATCTCCTCAAACGGCGGCTCCCTGCCGGAGGTGGTGGGCGACGCGGGCCTGCTCTTTCATCCTGAAGACGACCGGGCCTTATGCGGTTTGATCGCCAGGGTTGCGGAAGACCGCGGCCTGCGCGATGAACTGATCAAAAAGGGGTTCGATCGGGTGAAAAGGTTTTCATGGGAGAAAACCGCCGCCGGGATACTCATGTCCTGCGAAAAGGCCGCTGCGGAATGAAGATACTGCATCTCCTCTATGAAAGCGAGGGAGATTATTTCGGTATAGGGGGCGTGGGGGTCCGGGCCTATGAGATCTACCGGAGGCTGAAGGACCGGCATGACATCACGCTCCTGTGCAAGAGATATCCGGGCGCCCGGGACAGCCGGATACAGGGGCTCCGCCATATATATGCCGGCGCGGAGAGCAGGAGTCTCACGGTCACCCTCCTCGCGTATGCGCGACAGGCCTCCCGCTATGTGAGAGAGCACGGCGCTGATTATGACATCATCGTGGAAGAGTTCTCTCCGGCCATCCCCACCTTTCTCGACAGTTACCATGACCGGGTGGTGGTGCTCCAGGCCCAGGGGTATACCGGCGCGAAATATTTTGCCAAGTACAACCCCCTGTACTCCACGGTTCTCTATCTTGCCGAGCGGATCAGACCCTCGCGGTACCGCACTATCATCCTGGTGTCCGAGGCGAGCAGGAAACGTTACGGCCTTGACGACTCAGAGGGCCGCCGCATCAGCGTTATATCAAACGGCATACCGGAGGGTCTCCTCGGCGTCCGGCCCGGCAGCTCAAAGTACATACTGTACATGGGAAGGATCGATATCCATACCAAGGGCCTCGATATCCTGCTCAGGGCTTACCGGGAATTCCGCAGCTGCCATGAAGACATAGGGCTGGTTATTGCAGGGGACGGCCGCGACCGGAAAAGGTTCTCAGCTCTCATCAACGGTCTGCCGGAGAAGGCGCGGTCCGGCATCAGGCAGGAGGGATGGGTGGATGGAGAAGACAAGACCAGACTGCTCAGCAATGCCCTTCTGGTAGTGGCGCCGTCGCGGCATGAGACACAGGGTATCGTGACGCTTGAGGCGATGGCATGCGGCAAGGCCCTTGTTGTCAGCGATATACCCGAGCTGGGGCACGCGGTAACCTGCGGGGCCGGGATATCCTTCAGGTCAGAGGACGCATCAGCCCTTGCAGCAGCCCTGACTTCCCTGATGAACGGGCATGATCTTCAGGCCATGGGACAGCGCGGACGGGAATGGGTGAAAGACTACACCTGGGACAGCGTGGCGCTGCGCTTCGAGGCATATCTCCTCTCTGTCTTAGACAACGCCAGGGCTGTTCCGCCTCAATCGCTGTAGACTACTGCCTGGACCTTCTCTTTTGACCGGATGCTTTCAGACATCCTGACCGATTCCTTCCGGTCGCCGAACCTGCCGATAAGAACCCGGAAGACTGTTCCTTTGTCCTTGCTGTCAGTCTTTTTTACAAAGGCGTCATACCCCTTGTCCTTATACTTCGTTGCCAGGGCCTCGGCGTGTCCAGCCTCCTTGAAGGCCCCCAACTGGACCGAATGGCCGGTCTTCGCTGCAACAGGGGCAGCCGGCGTTGCAGGCTTGGCAGGCTTTGCCTCGACCGCGGGGGCAGGCTGTTGAGGGGCTGGCGCAGTGGCTGTTGTTTCCGGCGCTGCCTTCTTGACAGGAGACTGAGCCTTCGCAACAGGCGCAGGCGCGGAGGGTTTGAAGATCAAGTCACTGTAAAAGACAAAGGCCGCCCCGAGGATGGCGATGATCCCGACCAGGAGGACAGGCGCGAGAAGGCTTCGGCCCTTCTTTTTTGCAGGCTCATGGAGCGGAATATCATCGGGAAGGAGCTCTTCGATCCGGTCCTTATTCCCGGTTTTCGGCTTCGCAGGTTCGGACACTGCCTCAACAGCCACGGGCTCCTCATCGTCAGGAAAGAGGATTTCCCCGGAGACCGGCGACAGGTCTTCAGGCTCGCTGATAACAGCCGGCGACTCCTTTTGAAGCTCCGGGGCCTCGACAGACGCCCCTGGCACGGCTGCCCTGGTTTTTTTCAGGAGCTCCTCAGGACTGAAGGGGATACGGAGTATATCCACGATCCCGTAAAGGGAGGTGTAGCGGGCGTCCATCGGCTCGTCGTAAGGAGAAAGGACGATGATGGGGATGTTCCTGAAAGCCGGGTTCTCATGCAGGGTCCTGCAGGTCTCCAGCCCCTTTGCGCCTGAGGAGGAAGGGCTGAAGAACATCAGGGAAGGGCTGACCTTAAGGGCTGTCTCCGACAGCACGTCATCGGTCTGTGCGGCAAAGACCAGGTAGCCGGCAGCCTCAAGCGCTGCCATGATCTGCTGTTCGGTCTCGATATCCGTATCGATAACAAGGACGGTCTTACCGGGCATTAGCGGCCTCCTTGGCGATGGTTGATATTTTCCCCGGCATCAGAGCTGCTCCCAATACTTTGACGGCATGTCAAGGGCCAGCTTCAGCGCCCCGTCGGAGCCGGCGAACAGTGGATCTTCAACTGCCGTGACCCTGCACGGGCCGTATTCCTTCAGCGCGTCCTGCAGGTATTCCCTGAGCCCCCTGATGAGGCTCCCGCCCCCTGCCAGGACGATGTTGTTCTTGATCTTGATCTGGAACTCAGGGTCGAAGCGGGCGATCATCTCGGTGGTGGTCTCGACGATGGCAGGCAGGATGCTTTCGCACGCGCGCTTCACCTCGTTCTTGATGTCATGCATCACCGGCTTGCCGCCCACCGGGATCTCCACCTGCATGTCGCCTGGAATCTCCCTGACGAAACTGAACTCTTCCTTGAACTGCCGCACCATATTCTTGTTGAAGCGCGAGTTCGGGTATTTCTCGGCAAGGTAGCTGTAGAGCTGGTCGTCGATATAATCGCCGGCAGCGAGTATCGTCTTCTGGTCTTCTTCCGAGGGGATGGTGCCGTGCATTATGCAGAAGTCGGTTGTCCCTGCCCCGATGTCGATGACAAGCGCGTTATTGAGGAGGTCGAGGCTGTAGGCAACGGCAAAGGGCTCGCTCACGACCAGGAGCGACTGCACGAATTCAGCGACCGCCCTCCTGATCGCCAGTTTGTTGACCTTCAGGGTGTCGGCCGGCACGCCCACGACCGCATGGATTTTCTGGCCTGACGCCGGCTTGGCCATGTCGATGAGGTGCCTGATGATCTCCTTGACCGCGTCTTCGCTTTTTTCTATGCCTTCTTTAATAACGCCGTGCTCAAGGGGCCTGCAGAGGTCGAGAGAGAGACGGTGTTCAAGGGCATCGGCGCCGAAGAGCACGGCCTTGCCGAGGATCTTCTGCGAGATGAAGTCCTTGGGCCATCCCACGAAGCTCTCGGTCCATTCCCTGGTGCTGTTGCTTGCTGATATCGAACTGCGTGAGGTGCCCAGGTCGATGCCGACGAAGAGGACGTCACCTTTTTTCTGCGAGTCTGCTTGGCTCATAGCGCGCTTCTCCTTTATTGATATAATCAAAAATCCCGGCCTCAAGATAGTGGGCGATATTCTCGCGATGGCTTTCGGTATGCAGCTTCATCTCCTCCTCGCGGTTGCTCAGACAGGAGACCTCGGCCAGGACAGAGGGGACATTCACGCCGAGGAGGACCACGAAGGGCGCCCGCTTGACCCCGAAGTCATAGACATTGCCGACTTCGCGCCTGATGTTCTGGTAGAGCGTCTTTTGTATTGATGAGGCGAAGGTCCGCGACTCCTGGAGCTTAAGGGTATCGCCTATGTTCGCGATGATCTTCTTGAAATCGCTCGGGCCGTACTGCGATCCGGCGTTTTCCTGTTCCGCGAGCTTCAGGGCTTTTTCGTCCGTCGTGGGTCCGAAATAATATGTCTCGATGATGTTGATCGGCCTGGCGGGAAGGTAGTTGAGGTGGATCGAGATAAAGAGGTCCGCCTTGTTGGCGATCGCCATTTCCACGCGCCTGTTCAGCGGCACCGTTGCATCCCTGTCCCTGGTCAGAAGGACAGTGAAGCGGCCGTATTTTTCAAGGCGCGTCTTGAGCCTTTGGGCGATATCGAGCGTGATGTCCTTTTCCTTTGTCCCCATCTTCCCGGAGGTACCGGAGTCGGCGCCGCCGTGGCCGGGGTCGATCATGATCGTCTTGATCCCCAGGCCGAAGATGCGGCTGACAGGGTAATCAGGATTGCTGATAAGGGACTTGTAGTCTGAAGGGGCGGCCGGGTCCTGAAACGGATGCTGCAGGGTTTTTTGAGGCAATAAACTAAAACCTGCCAGCTCCGGAACAGACGAAGAGGTGAGGCGGTTGCCGTGGATCAGGACCGCGATGAGGGTGAGCATCAGGGAGAGGAATAGCTTCTTGAGAAAGAACGGTCTCGGCCGGTCGAGGGCCACCCTCCTCCTGCCGATTATCCTGAGATTTTCTTCATAAACCCCCCTCAGGATCGCCTGACGAACCCGTAGGTCTTTCTTACTGGAGGAAAAGGGTATCATCACAATTAGAAACACTTTACCAATTTGGGCGAAAAAATTCAAATAGGACAAGGCCCTTGGGACTGGAAGGGCCTGACATCGGTCTCAGGCAGCGGTGACCCGGCAGCGCTAAAGACGCATGCCGTTGGACGATACCGCCTACCCCTGCTTCCTTATCTCCTCAATCTTCCCTGTCTCGATGAAATTCTCTCTGACAAGCAGATAATTGCCTCTCCCAATCTCGTCATCCTCCATGCACGCGGCTGCAATTATCTCCCCCCTGGAGAGCCCCGCTTTGCTGAAAAGGCGAAGCTCCTCAAAAAAAGACTCGCCGTGCTCCACTCCGTCTGATCCGCTGTCAGTGCCGACCCGAAGACGGACACCGATGGAGGCGGCGTATGCCATGGACACAAGGTGTGCTTCAACAACGTCCTCCACATATCCCCTTTGTTGGGGAGACAGGGCCGGGGCGAGGCTGGAAAGGGCAAATACAGTCGGGGTCCAGGCTGTCTTCGCCTCGGCCATCATATGTAGCGTCTCCATGGAAACAAAAAACCCGTGTTCGATGGATACGACCCCTGCCTTCACGGCATCCCGTATGGCTTCATCGCCGTTTGCGTGGCATGCAACCGCCAGCCCCCTCTTCCCCGCCGCGCCGCAGATCACCTTAAGCTCTTCATAAGAGAATCCGCCTGCTGTCACGCCTCCGGCTCCCGTGATATCCACGACCCCTGAATTGATGATCTTTATGAAGTCAGCGCCTGCATCAACAACTTCTCTTATCGCCGGGGCGATATCTTCCTTCCCCTGGATCTCCTGTCCCAGGAATGATCCGTATCCTCCCCTCTTGAACAGGGCGCAGACAGCCGTCCGAACCCGAAGGTTGGCGCCGGACGATTTCCTTGCCTTCAGCCCGACGGCGCTTTTGTGGCCCATGTCATCTGCAGCCAAAATGCCGTTCCTCAGGAACGCTCCGGCGACTGCATGCAGGTCTTTTTCAGGCAGGGGCTTGCCCTCCCTTATGAAATGGATATGGCTGTCCCGGAAAGGAGGTATGCGGCAGAGACCGCTGGAGCGGATCAGGGGAACGCGACGCGCGCCAGGTAGATAACCTTGGCTGGAAGCACGCCGATCGCCAGCACCGCTACCGTAGTGATGGCAAGGGCCAGCCCCATGGAAGGAGAGGTCGTGAGCGTGACGGTCTCCTTCGGGTCTTTCATGTACATATTCATGACAATGCGCAGATAGAAATAGGCGGAGATGGCGCTGAAGATGACCGCGATGATGACGAGCCACGTATATCCGGCGTTGATGGCGGCCATGAAGATATAGAATTTACCCATGAACCCGGCGGTCGGAGGGATGCCGGTGAGAGAGAACATGAACACCAGCATAAGCGCTGCTGCAAGGGGGTGTGTCTTCGACAGCCCCTCATAGTCCGAAATGGCGTCGCCCTTGAACCCTTCAGACCGCAGCATGATGATTACGGCAAAGGCGCCCATATTCATGAAGGCATAGATAAGCATATAGTTCATCATGCTCGCCAATCCGTCCGCGGTCCCCGCGATAATGCCGAGGAGGGCATACCCTGCATGGGCGATGGATGAATAGGCAAGCATCCGTTTGATGTTCGTCTGGGAGAGCGCGACGATATTCCCGACTGCCATGGTCATAATTGCAATAGGTATGAACACCGCCACCCATTCGGCCCTGACCATCGGGAATGCCATGAGGAAGACCCTGCCGATGACTGCGAAACCGGCTGCCTTGGGGCCGACAGACATGAACGCCGTGACGGATGTGGGCGCTCCTTCATAGGCATCCGGGGCCCACATATGGAAGGGGACGGCCGCGATCTTGAAGGAAAAGGCCACGGCGATCATAATCATGCTCAGGGTGAGCGCCGGTTTGCCGGCGAGACCTTTTTCGCTAATCGTCATGGCAATCCTGTCCAGGTTTGTCGTCCCGGTAAGTCCATAGGCAAGCGAGATGCCGTAGAGGAGAAAGGCCGAGGCAAAGGAGCCCAGGAGAAAATACTTAAGGGCCGCCTCATTGGACTTCATGTCGTACCGGATGAAACCGGCAAGGATATAGGTGCTCAGAGCCATGAGCTCAAGGCCGAGGTAGAGGACAATAAGGTCGCCGGCAGAGGCCATGATCATCATCCCGAGGGTTGAGAAGAGGAGCAGGGCATAATATTCCCCGAAGTTCACCCTCTCCACGGCCAGATACTTCACCGATATCAGGATGGTGAGGATAACGTTAAGGGCAAAGACGATCTTGAAGAACATGCTGTATCCGTCGGATATGAACATGCCGCCAAAGGTGGTATTCAAGGCCCCGGGAAGCGCAAAGGTAAAAGCCGCTGCCGCCATGCCGATGATGCTCAGCAGAGCGAGCGTCTCCTTCCGCTTGATGAAAACGTCGGCCACGAGTATGAAGAGGGCCAGACACGTCATGACGATCTCAGGCGTAATCGGTTTCAGGTCAGGCATCACAAGCGGCATCCATACCCCCATGTTCTTTCATTGCAGTATCTCGGAAACGGTTTTAGCTATCGTCGTTGCTCCCGGAGCGCCCCCGGTATTCACCCGCTCGATGAGGTGACGGACGGACTCGTGCATGAATCCGAGGAACGTATCGGGATAGATGCCGATCCAGAATACGAGGATAACCATGGGGAGCAGGGTGACCAGCTCACGCATATTTACATCAGCGAGCCCCGTGACCTTCGCATTCGTCTCCATGAAAAAGACCCGCTGGTACAGCCACAGCATGTATCCCGCGCCTATGATGATACCCGTGGCAGCCAGCACACCCGCCGGCTGGTTTGCGGTGAACCCGCCAAGGAGTATCAGGAACTCTCCGATGAACCCGTTGGTGGACGGGAGCCCTATCGAGGCGAGGGTAAAGACGATGAAAAGCGACGCATAGACAGGCATCACTGATGCGACGCCCCCGTAGTCGGCGATCTGGCGTGTATGCGTGCGGTCATAGATCACCCCCACGCTCAGGAAGAGCGCGCCGGTAACGATCCCATGATTGATCATCTGGAGAATACCGCCTTCCATTCCCTGCGTGTTCAGGGCGAAGATGCCGAGCGTCACAAAACCCATATGGCTCACCGAACTGTAGGCGATGAGCCGCTTCAGGTCGGTTTGGGCAAGACAGATCACCGCGCCGTAGATGATGGCGATCACCGAAAGGGTGAGCATCGCCGGGGTCATCGCCCTGGCAGCCTCGGGAAACAAAGGCATGGAGAAGCGGAGAAACCCGTATGCGCCCATTTTGATGAGGACCGCGGCCAGGATCACGCTGCCTGCCGTAGGGGCCTCGGTGTGCGCGTCGGGAAGCCACGTATGCACCGGGAACATAGGAACCTTCACGGCAAAGGCCGCAAAGAATGCCCAGAAAAGCCAGAACTGCAGCTGATAGGGATAGGTGCGCGTTGCGAGGTCAAGTATGTCGAAGGTCCTTCCCGCATGGAAATAGAGCACGATGATTCCGACCAGCATGAGCACGCTTCCCACCAGGGTGTAGAGGAAGAACTTGATCGCGGCATACACCCTGTTGGGCCCGCCCCAGACCCCGATGAGCAGATACATTGGTATGAGCATCGCCTCCCAGAAGATATAAAAAAGGAAGAAGTCCAGGGCGCAGAACACGCCTATCATCGCGCCTTCCATGATGAGAACCGAGATATAAAACTCCTTGACCTTGTTCTTTATGGACTCCCAGGATATGAGGATGCTGAGGATCGTTATCAGGGTCGATAGAAGGACGAAAAGGATGCTTATGCCGTCAAGCCCGAGATAGTAGGTGATGTTCCACGTCGGTATCCAAGCCTGACGCTCGACGAACTGCATGGCGTGCGTGGCCTTGTTGAAGCCACTAAACAGAGGCAGGGATATGATGAAGGCGAGAATGCTCACGGAGAGCGCGACCGCCTTGATCAGCATTTCCTTTGACCGCGGGATGAGAAGGAGCAGCACCGCGCCCGCAACGGGCAGGAAGATAAGGGCGCTGAGGATCGGGAAACCCATGCTGTTCGTCTCCATCCTACCAGCTCCTCATCAGCATAAGGCCCATAACAATGAGAACCCCTGCCGCCATGATCAGCGCGTAATGGTGCAGAAACCCGGTCTGGACCTTCCGCAGCTGCCTGCTGAACCCGCCGATAGCAGAGGGAACGCCGTTGACTATCGCCTCTATGATCCGCGCATCAGTCACGCCGATAAGTATGTTCCTGGCGATCCATATGGTCGGCCGTACGATAATGGCGCTGTAGAGTTCATCTACATAGTATTTATTGAAAAGAACCTTGTAGGCACCGCTGAACTGGGTCGCGAGCTTGCCTGGAAGGTCCGGCCTCATCATGTACATGAAATAGGCGAGGCCGATGCCGGCAAATCCGACCGCAACCGAAACCAGCATGACCATCATTTCCTCGCCGTGGGTCCCGTGACCCTCCGGATGGCCCAGCACCGGCTTCATAAACTCCGCGATATAGTTATGTATCCCCAGATTTTCGCCGATCAGAGCGGGTATGCCAACCCACCCTGACGCCACCGCTCCCACACAGAGAAGCATCAGGGGTATGGTCATGGACTTGGGCGACTCATGCAGGTGGTGCTCCTGCTCATGGGTGCCGCGGAATTTTCCGTGAAAGGTGAGAAAGATCAGCCTGAAGGAATAGAAAGCTGTGAGAAAGGCCACAAGCGTTCCGCTGAGCCAGACCAGTTTGCCCACCGGGCTCGGGCCCGAATACGCCATCCACAGGATCTCGTCCTTGCTGAAAAATCCCGCAAGACCCGGAACGCCGGCTATGCTGAGGGACGCGATCAGCATGGTCCAGTAGGTGATCGGCATATGCTTCTTCAGGCCACCCATTTTCTGGATGTCCAGTTCCCCTGACATGGCGTGCATGACGCTGCCGGCGCAGAGGAAGAGAAGGGCCTTGAAGAAGGCGTGGGTGTACAGATGGAATATGCCGGCGGTATAGGCGCCCACGCCGCAGGCCAGGAACATGTAGCCCAGCTGGCTGACCGTGGAATAGGCGATAATCCTTTTGAGATCGTTTTGCACGAGACCGATCGTTGCAGCAAAGAGAGAGGTTATCGCGCCGGTAAGGGCGACAACCATGAGCGCCGTTTCGGAGAGGGAGAAGATCGGGCTGCACCGGGCAACGAGGAAGACACCGGCCGTAACCATAGTGGCCGCATGTATGAGGGCGCTGACCGGCGTGGGACCCTCCATGGCGTCAGGCAGCCAGACATGCAGCGGCATCTGCGCCGATTTGCCGATAGACCCGCAGAACAGGAGCAGGGCGATGAGGGTCATCAGGTGAACGTCGTAGCCCAGGAAGTTGACGGTCTTCGTCGCAAACGCGCCGGCCTGGCTGAATACCGGCTCATAATAAATAGTCCCGAAGGTCAGGAAGATCACGAAGATGCCGATCCCGAACCCGAAGTCGCCGAAGCGGTTGACGATGAATGCCTTCTTCCCGGCGTCCGACGCCGACTTCTTGTTGAAGTAGTAGCCGATGAGGAAGTAGGAGCAGAGCCCCACGCCCTCCCAGCCGAAATAGAGCTGCATGAAATTGTTGGCCATGACAAGCATCAGCATGCAGAAGGTGAAGAGGCTGAGGTATGAGAAGAACCGGTAGTAGCCGTTATCGCCGTGCATGTAGCCGGTCGAATAGATATGGATGAGCGTGCTGCAGGTGGTGACCACGATGAGCATCACCGCAGTGAGCGGGTCGATGAGGAAGCCGACCGAGGCCTTGAAACCGCCCGAGGAGACCCAGGTGTAGAGGTCCTGGTTCAGCGTCTTTCCTCCCATCACGTCGATGAGGGTAGCGACCGATATGACCCATGAGCCGGCGACCGCGAGGATCGCCACCCAGTGGGCGTTTTCCTTCAGGAGGCTCTTCCCGAAGAGGATATTTATCAGAAAGGCCGCGAGGGGTAAAAAGGGTATCAGCAGGTAGTAGTTCATCGTTTGCTCCTCATCCCTTCATCTCGTTCATATCGTCAACGTGGGCCGTGGCCTTGTTCCTGAACAGCGCGATGATGATGGCAAGGCCTATGGCAGCCTCGGCAGCGGCAACGGTCACGATGAAAAAGACCAGCACCTGGCCCCGCAGGTCCTGGAGGTAGTGACTGAAGGCCACGAGGCTGATATTCACCGCGTTGAGCATTAGCTCCACGGACATAAACATGATGATGATGTTCCTCCGGGTGAGAAACCCGAAAACCCCGATCGAGAAGACCGCGGCGCTGAGCATCAGATACCAGTTCAACGGGACCATGCTAACTCCTCATCCTTTTCTTGGCGAGCACGATCGCCCCGATGATAGCGATAAGCAGTATCAGGGAGGCGATCTCGAAGGGGAACAGGAAATCGGTATAGAGCGCCTGCCCCAACGCCTTCGTGTGGGTCTCCCGGTTTATCACATCCACCGTATATTGCCCCGAAAAATTCGGGACAAAGGCGGCGACCGCGCTGACGGCGCCGGCGAAGATGGCCCCCGCAAAGACCAGGCCGACCGGCCATGCGCTGATGAACCGGTTCGTCAGCAGCTCCTCCCTGAGATTCAGCAGCAGGACAACGAAGAGAAAGAGCACGAGAATGGCCCCGGCGTATACGATCACCTGTATGGCGGCGATGAACTCCGCGTTCAGGAAGAGATACATGCTGGCGATCTGGAAGAAGAGCAGGAGCATCCACATGACGCTGTGCACGGGATTCCGCCGGGTGATGACGAGCAGAGAGAGGACGATGATCGCGAAGGCAAAATATCCGAAGAAGAGCTTTGGCAGCATGACTATTCCTTCCCCTTTGCCCTGCCCCGGAACATCGCCTGCCCCTCGTAGGAGGAGTACGTGTTCGACTGCGGCAGCCAGAATTCCTTGAAGTATCGTTCCCCTTTGGGGCCTGCAAAATATTTGTCCCAGTTCTCCAGCAGCTTTTCCCTCGTCATGTAGAAGGCCCCGCGAGAGGTCTCCGAGTATTCATAATGTTCGCTCAGGGTAATGGCGCCGAAGGGGCATGCCTCAACACAGAAGCCGCAGAAGATGCATCTAAGGACATCGATCTCGTACCGGTCAACGATCTTGGCATGGTCGTCCCCCTCCGAGGTATAGATATGGATGCACTTGGAGGGGCAGTAGGCGCCGCAGAGGCCGCAGCCCACGCACTTCATCCTGCCCTCTGCGTTCCTGGCGAGCGCGTGCAGCCCCCTGAAGCCGGCCTTCGCCGGCACCTTCACCTTGGGATACCGCCGCGTCACCGGATGCTTGAAGAGCGTCCTGAAGGTCAGGGCCAGGCCCTTGAGTATCTCGACGAAAAATACTGTCTTGAGTATCTTTCCTGATGTCATACCATTCCCTTTATCCATATTTTCACCAGCCCGGTAATCACGATGTTGGCCAGCGCCAGGGGAATCAGCAGCTTCCATCCAATCGCCATGAGCTGGTCATACCGGTAACGCGGGAGGGTCGCCCTGACCCAGTAATAGAAGAACATGAAGGCATAGACTTTCGCGAGGAACCAGAAAAGCCCCAGGACCTTTGCGGCGACGACAGGGAGGCCGGCCGTAACGAATGACGGCAGTCCCCATCCGCCGAGGAAGCAGAGGGATGCGATCGCGGACATGATGAGCATGCCCGTATATTCACCGAGGAAGAAGAGGGCGAACCTGAAACCGCTGTATTCGGTAAAATAGCCCGCAACCAGTTCGCTCTCCGCCTCGGGGAGGTCGAAGGGAAGCCGGTTCGTCTCCGCAAAAGCCGCGACTACAAAAACGAAGAACCCCAGGAACTGCGGCACTGCGAAGAGTCCGAGGGGGTAATGCTGCTGGGCCCTTACGATATCGCTGAGATTCAGGGAACCGGCCATCATCATAACGCCCACAAGACTGAGACCCATGGCGATCTCATAGCTGATGACCTGCGAGGCTGACCGCAGCCCCCCGAGGAATGCATACTTGGAGTTCGACGACCATCCTGATAAGACTATGCCGTATGCCCCCAGGGAAGACATGGCAAAGAGGAAGAGAAGCCCTATGTTGATATTCGCTACCGCAAACCCGTCGAAGAAGGGGAGCACGGACAGCGACGTAAGGGCCGAGATGAAGAATATGACCGGCGCCAGGTAAAAGAGCGGCTTGTCCGCGTCAGCCGGGATGATATCCTCCTTGAAGAACAGCTTGACGCCGTCCGCAAAAGGCTGAAACAACCCCAGCGGCCCTACTTCCCTCGGGCCAAGCCGCAGCTGCATATGGCCTATGACCTTGCGCTCGAAATAGGTCGCGTACGCGACATGAAGGAGAGCTACCGCCACCACTGCCGCGATCTTGAGAAGGATTATGATCAGCATGATAACGAGATTGATAATGTAATCAAGCGACCCTGGCCCTACGATGGCTTCGAATAAACCGGTCATCTGCCCGCCTTCTCTATAGTTACCGCTGTTTTGTCCGCGACAGGGGCGCGGAGCACAGGATCAAGGACAAGTTCCATGAGGCTTAAGGCCCCCCTGCCTTCAAAGTTATTGGTGATCATCACCAAGGCGTCTCTCACGGCGAAGTCTACGGCAACAGGAAGTTCAAGATACCCGATGACAGAGGAGACCCTGACCATGTCGCCTTCCTTGAGCGACCGGGCCGCTGCCGTTGCCGGACTGATCCTGGCCACAGCGGTTTCGTAAATCTTGACAAGACCGGGGGCCCGCCTGCTGAGGGTCCCGGAATGGAAGAGAGGACGCTCTATTCCCAGGAAAAGCCCGCCGCCGTCTCCTGCGGCCGGTTTCGCAACCGCGATGTCGCCGGTGACCCCCCTGAGCGGCTCTCCCTTGTAGGGATAGATGCCGGATTTTTCGAGCTCTTCGTAACTCAGGTCGCGATGCAGAGGAGAGACCCGCGTGATCTCGGCGAAGATATCTTCGGCGCTGCTGAAATGCATCCTGACTCCCATATTGCCTGCGACCTCGACGACGATCCTCCAGTCCTCCATCCCCTCCCGGTTGACCGCCTTTCTCAGGAGCTGCAGCCTCCGCTCCATGTTCGTGAAAGTCCCTTCCCTCTCCGCCCAGCTCAAGGCCGGAAAAACAACATCCGCCATCCGCGCAGTCTCGGTCATAAAGATATCCTGGACCACGAGGAGTTCAAGGCCCCTGAGGGCAGCCTCAACCCCTTTTGCATTGGGGAGGTTGAATACGGGATTTTCGCCCATGACATAGAGCGCCCTGAGGGAACCAGCCTTTGCGGCGTCGATCATATCGAAAATGGTCATGCCCTGTTTTTCAGGGATCGGAGACTTCCAGGCAGCCTCATATCTGCGCCTGAATTCAACGTATGACAGCGGCCGGCAGCCGGGCAGAAGGTCGGGCGCGCAGCCCATGTCAACAACGCCCTGTTCGTTGGCCCGTTCTGAAAGGAGATGGATCCGCGCGTTGACCAGATAGGCGACAGCGGACAGGAGGAGCAGATTGTAACTCCCTCCGGCGGACTGTATGACTTCCTTGCCGATAACCAGCGCAGGCGTGCTCGCCGTGGAAAGCGCCTCCACAAACGCCGCCAGGTCCTTCTCCGTGACACCGCAGGTCCGCGCAGCGTCATCAAGCGGCCTGTGTATTTCCTTAATCTTCGACTCAAGGGTCTGAATGGACCCCGGCAATCCTTTTTTCTCCTTAAGGGCCGTAACGACTCCTTCAAGGAGCGCTGCCTCTGTATGGACATTCGGCTTCAATTCAGCCGGATTATAATGGCGGACACCCTTAACGTGGCCTATAGTCAGGATGTTACCGCCTTTTCTTGCGCAGGAGCGTATCTGGAGGCCGAGGATCGGGTTGACCGCCGTAGGGTCTCCCCCCGCGATAAGGACAGCGTCGGCATTGGCAAGCCCTGGGATGAGATTGGCGGTTGCGCCCTGGCCGAATATGTTCTCTATAAAAGCCTGAGCGCCGGCGTATCCCGTCCGGGCGGTGCTGTCTATGTTGTTGGTGCCGAGGGCGACACGCATGAACTTCTGGAAGACATAATTATCCTCATTGGTGCATCTGGGCGATGCTATCCCGGCTATCGCATCGCCGCCGTATCTGGTCTTGAGCTCCCCGAGCCGCCTGGCTACAAAACCTATCGCCTCTTCCCAGGTTGACTGCTCAAGCACGCCGTTCTTCTTTATGAGCGGGGTTGTCAGCCGCTCCTTTGATCCCACAAATTCGTACCCGAATCTTCCGCGGGAGCAAAGCAGGCCATTGTTGACCGGGGTCCCGATGCGCGGCACCACCCTCTTGATAACATCGTCGCGCACCTGCGCGACGAGGGTGCAACCTACTCCGCAATAGGGGCAGATCGTCTCAGTCTCGCTCACGAGCTGCCAGGGCCGGTAGCTGTGGCGGTGGAGTCTCGACATGATGGCGCCCACGGGACAGGCAGAGACGCAGTTGCCGCAGTATTCGCATTCAAACCGGCCGCCCGAGAAAGGCTCTACATGGGAATGACCTCCTCGGTTGATAACCCCGATAGCAGCGGCGCCCTGGACGCCTTCGCACATCCGGACACACCTGGTACAGACAACGCACCGCTCCATATTCCTGACGAGGACAGGGTCTTCCAGGCTCTCGGGCGCCTTCCGCTTCTTCTCCTTGAAGCGTCCGGTAGTTGGACCGTATTTCTCGACCAGGTCCTGGAGTTCACACTCGCCGGCCTTGTCGCAGTAAGGGCAATCAAGGGGGTGGTTGATGAGCAGGAATTCGAGGACGCCCCGCCTGACATCGGCTATCGCCTCGGTCTCGGTCCGCACCACCATGCCGTCGGCCGCCATCAGCGTGCAGGCGGTCTGGAGCCTCGGCATCTTCTCCACTTCAACAAGGCAGAGCCTGCAGCCGCCGTATTTTTCGAGTTGCTCGTGGTAGCACAGAGTCGGGATCTTTATCCCGGCGGACCGCGCAGCCTCAAGCACTGTAACCGGTTTTTCCAGCTTGATCTCTTTGCCGTTTATGGTAACCGTAATCATAGTTTCTCTTGCCTTGCGCCGCAGCCTTTGTTTTTTATGTGCGCTTCGAATTCAGGCCTGAAATGCTTTATGAAGTTCTGCGTCACCGAGGCGGCCCCGTCGCCCAGAGGGCAGAAGGTCTTGCCGATGATATTGCCCGCAACGGACAGGAGCAGATCCACATCTCCTTCCATGCCTTCTCCGCTTTCGATCCTCCCCAGGATGCTCCTGAGCCACCCCGTGCCTTCGCGGCAGGGTGTGCACTTCCCGCAGGACTCATGCTCGAAAAATTTCAACGCCCGGTAGCAGACCTTCACCAGGCATACCGTCTCGTCCATGACGATGACGGCCCCTGAGCCGAGCATGCTGCCGTGCTTGGGCATATTGACAAAGTCCATGGGACAATCGATTTTTTCAGGAGGGAGCACAGGCGTCGATATCCCGCCTGGGATTACCGCCTTCAGCTTCTTCCCCCCTTTAATGCCGCCGCAGTGGGTATAGATGATGTCTTTGAGGCTCGTTCCCATGGGAAGTTCATACACCCCGGGTCTCTCCACATGCCCGCTCACGCAATAAATCTTGGGGCCGGGGCATTCAGGGCTGCCGATCCTGGCATACGCCTCGCCGCCTATCCCGATGAGATATGGAAGGTTGGCGAGAGTCTCGACATTGTTCACCACCGTGGGCTTCGAGAATACCCCGACATTGACCGGGAACGGAGGCTTGATCCTCGGCTGGCCCTTGTCGCCCTCAAGCGACTCGATCAGAGCCGTCTCCTCGCCGCAGATATAGGCGCCGGCGCCCTGATGCACCGCGAGATGGAACCTGGTCTTTTTGCCAAGGATGCCGTCTCCTAAGTATCCGTTTTCATACGCCTGGCTGATGGCCTTGTTAAGGATGTCCTTGGCAGCCGGATATTCGCCCCTCAGATAGATGTAGCCGTATTCCGCGCCCAACGCGTATCCTGAAATAACCATGCCTTCTATCAGCAGATGGGGATTCTTCTCGAGTATCGGACGGTCTTTGAAGGTCCCGGGTTCTCCCTCGTCGGCGTTGCAGAGGAGGTACTTGGGGAATTTGGGGTCGCCGGAGGCGAAGGTCCATTTCATCGCAACCGGGAAACCAGCCCCTCCCCTTCCACGGAGACCGGCTTTCTTCACTTCCTCGATGATGTCCTTCGAGGCCATGTCGAGCGCCTTGGACAGGCTCCGGTACCCTCCGGCCTTCTTGTATTCATCGATGTCAGCCGAATGGGGGTTCTCTATATTTTTGAGAAGGACTTTTTCCATATCTCTATCGGTATTTGCCGAGAATTTCCTCGATGGATTTTTCCGTCAGATTCTCATAAAAATCGTCATTCACCAGCATTGCGGGGGCAGTGCCGCAGGCGCCTATACACTCCATGATCACTAAGGAGAACCTGCCGTCCTGCGTCGTGCCTCCCGGTTCAAGCCCGAATCTGCTTTTGAGGAAGTCCACAAGCCGTTCCGCACCAAGGATCATACATGAGACATTCGTGCAAAGCTGCACCACGTGTCTTCCCATGGGCTTCTGCCTGTACATGGCGTAAAAGGTCCCGACCCCGCGCGCGATCGCCCTGGGGACGCCGAGCAGGTCGGAGACCGCTTCATAGGCTTCAGGGGTCAGCCAGCCGAATTCACGCTGCGCGACATAAATGGCAGGCAGGAGCGCGGCCCTCGCCGTGGGGTACTTCGCCCGTATCTCCTGAATCTCCCTGACTGCTGCTTCGCTGAACATATCTCCTCTTCTACGCCCTTCTATCTGTCACATTCGCCAAGAACGATATCTATAGTGCCGATGTTGGCGATAACGTCAGCCACGTATCCGCCTTTGCATAACCTCGGCAGCACTGAGGCGTGCACATAAGAAGGCGCCCGCACCCTCATGCGATAGGGCTTCCCTGTCCCGTCGCTCACAAAGTAGAAACCAAGCTCTCCCTTGGGGACCTCGGTCCCCACGTAAACCTCGCCCTCTGCCACACTGGGACCCTTGGTGATAAGCACAAACTGGTGGATAAGATGCTCCATGTCCCTGAGCACAAGGTCCTTCGGAGGCAGCGTGAATTTAGGAGCATCCGCCATTACCGGGCCGGCGGGAAGGTTTTCAACACACTGCTTAATGATCCTGTTGGCCTGCCGCATCTCCTCCACGCGCACCTTATACCGGTCATAGCAATCGCCGGGGTCCTTACCCACCGGGATCATGAAGTCCACCTTATCATAGGCGTCATACGGCACATATTTCCGGACATCGTAATCGATTCCCGAGCCCCGGAGCATACCCCCGGTGAGTCCCCAGTTCACCGCCTCCTTTGCCGAGATGATGCCGACGCCAACGGTCCGGTCTTTCCATATCCTGTTTTCGGTGACAAGCGTCTCGTAATCATCGATGCGATGGGGGAACTCAAGGATGAACTCGTACAATTCGTCGAGGAACTCCTGGGAAATGTCGTTTCTGACGCCGCCCACTCTCGGGTAGCTTACCGTCAGCCGGGCCCCGCAGAGCATCTCAAAGAGATCGAGGATGCGCTCCCTCTCGGTCATGGCCAGGAGGAAGGGCGTTGTAGCGCCGATGTCAATGACATGGGTGCCGAGCCAGATGATGTGGCTCGAAAGCCTTCCCATCTCAGCCACCATCGTCCGGATATACTTAGCCCTCTCCGGCGCCTCTATGCCAAAGAGTTTTTCAACGGCGTTCACGTACCCGACGTTGTTGTTCATCGAGGAGATATAGTCAAGCCGGTCGGAAAGGGGCAGGGCCGCAAGATAGGTCCTGTTCTCGCCGAGCTTTTCAACGCCGCGGTGGAGGTACCCCACATACGGCGTACACTTGACGACGTTTTCACCGTCAAGGTCGAGGACGAGCCTCAGGACGCCATGGGTCGCCGGATGCTGCGGACCCATGCTGATCGTCAGTTCCTTGGTCTCGAAAGGCTTCTCTATGACAGGTTCGGAATGTTCCATCAGTCAGTCCACTCGAATTCTCTGTATCTCTTCGCCCTGTCCAGGACATCGAGGAACCCCGGCCACTCTTTCTCAGGCCCCTGAAGCGGGTAGTCCTTTCTCAGGGGGAAACCCTCCCAGCTCTCGGGCAGCAGGATTCTTCTCAGATCAGGATGGCCCCTGAAGACGATCCCGAACATGTCATACGCTTCACGCTCGTGCCAGTCCGCGCCGATCCATACCGGCATCACTGAATCTATCTTCAGGTCCGTCTCAGGGACCTCGGCCTTCAGCCGTATCGCATGACGTAGCGGGATGGAGTACAGCTGGTAAACCACCTCAAACCGTTTCTCCTTCTTTCCCATATAGTCGGCGCCGCAGAGGTCCACGAGATAATCGAGCAGCAGGTCAGGGTCGTCATGGAGGAAGCGGCAGATCTCGACGAT
>JAKAGF010000025.1 GCA_021825805.1 Nitrospirota bacterium | reverse complement strand
TGACCTGCAGAAGGAATTCGTCGTCGAAAAGATGAATAAGGCAATGGGGCCCCTCAAAGGCAAGACCATGGCTGTGCTCGGCCTCTCCTTCAAGCCGAACACCAATGACATGCGCGAGGCCCCCGCAGTGCATATCATCGAGCGGCTCATAAAGGAGAAGGCGGTGGTCAGGGCCTTTGACCCCGCGTCCATGGCCGATGCGCGGGCGATATTCGGCAAGCGGATCAGGTTTGCAAAGGGGCCTTACGATTGCGTTAAGGACGCTGACGCTGTTATAATCGTTACTGAGTGGAACGAGTTCAGAAACCTTGAACTCCCCCGCATCAGAAAGTTGATGAAGGCCCCGTACTTCTTTGATCTCAGGAACATCTATGAACCTGGAAAGATGCAGGGCCTTGGGTTCAAATATTTCTCGGTAGGACGGCCATAACGGGCGATTAGCTCAGCGGGAGAGCACTCCCTTCACACGGGAGGGGTCACTGGTTCAATCCCAGTATCGCCCACCATTTCCTTCGTCATAAACTACTCCCGCAAGCGGACGGGGTAGTTTATTTCTCCCTTTCTATTCATCCCCCGCCCTGAAGCCTATGCGTTTATTGGACTTCTGCGGCGGCTCCAAGAGTTGCTTTATAGCATCGGAGACTATCCTGAACTGCTGATCATACTTTCGCTCCATTGCCGCGATCTTCATCCTGAGGTCTTTATGGGAAGCGAGCATCTCCCTGAGCCTTGTAAACGTCCGCATGATCTCGATATTGACCTGGACAGCCCGTTGACTATTCAGGACGCTTGAAAGCATGGCGACGCCGTTTTCCGTAAAGACATGGGGCAACTTGCGAGTGCCGCCCCAACTTGATATTCCAAACTGGAACTTCAAGCAAAGTTACACAAGACATGGCTGATCTTTCTCAAGATCACTGGCAGGGATTATTATGGTTTGCCTTCTTCCCTCTTTCGGTTTAATGTCCCGCAATTCCGATATCACTCCTTTAAAGACCGCCTGGCACTGTTCTTGAACCGTCTGCATATACATCATTCTGATTAATCTGTCATTGGCGGTCCCGATTCTTTCCATGCCTGTCTCCCATTTGGAGACGGTCACTGGATTGGCCCCGAGGACTGCCGCTAATTCCTTTGCGCCCAGGCCCATTTCTTTTCTCAGGAATCTTATCTCCTTGCCGGTTAACAAGGTCTTCTTCTTAATTAGTCCGGAGGCGATAAGGCGATGTAGTCTTTCAACATGCGGGATCTCCGGCATGGTCTCTCCACACGCGCAAGTGTATATGGGTATGTTTGACAGGATTATATTATCAAGTCCAGATTCCACATACCTGTAACTGCCTTTCGACTTCTTCATTACGCGGCCACATATAGGGCACTTCATTGTATGACCTCCTTCAATCTATTATTCCCGTAAGAATAATAAGACGCTTACTCCCTGCATCTATATCAACAATAACTTCCAAGTTCTCATGATCCACAGTTTTACCAGTCACCCTATAGGTCCACCGGCCCATCTTTGGATGAAGTTCGGCTTCGGAGTAGACAGCCCCTTTCTTTAGTACGCTGAGGACATCTCGCATCTCAAACGACCTTTCATGCATCCTCTTTCGGACATGCACCGAAAGGACTACACTCCCATGCTTTGCTATTTGCCTGATAAGTTTTGATGCTTCCCCTTTTGAATACCTCTCTTACATCACTACTATAACTTAGCATAATGCTAAGATCATGTAAAGGATAAGAGGTTCTCTTTGCGACGATTCGAGAAAGGAAGGGAGACCCCAGGACATGAGCCCCAGGGCCTCCCTGTCTTCACGCAGCCTTCAAGTCAGGCCCTGCAAACCGGGGCGTTCAGCTACACGGCAAGGGTGACAATGAGCAATTCCAGGTTGTCATATGCCTTGTCGATAGCATTGTTCCACGCATCGCCTTTGTACGGTGAGTTATGCGTCGCTTCCGAATTTTGGGGACGTTGATACTTGACGAGCATTTGTTATGGTCATCAGTTGCTTTCCATTCTCTCGATCACGAAAGAATAATGGGGTCAGCAGCAGAGACTGCGGAATATACGATCTAATGAAATATGAAAATGCCGGATTCAAAGCAAAGAAAAAATGAAAAGCCCCAAGCGGCTCGACCCAGACGCGGGATGAGCGTGGTTTGGTTTTGGCAAAAGCCTTCGCTCTGCGCTGGTCAGCCGCAGCGTTACCCATGAATCAATATGCATACAAATAATTGCAATATGCAATGCGGATGGCTATAATATAAAAAATATGTGGAGGTGCTGAAATGGCCACGGCCGTGAGAATATCAGAGAAATTAGTCAGTGAAGCAAAGAAATTCAGTCGCGTCGATCATCGCTCCATAACAGGTCAGATAGAGCACTGGGCAAAGATAGGCAAATGCTCTGAAGAAAATCCTGACTTAACATATAGTCTCATTAGAGAAATACTCACGGGACTTGAGGAACTGGAGCAAGGCGAAAGGTCGAACTACAAATTCGGATGAAAATCTATCAGTCAAGGACATTCGAAAATAAAGTAAAGAAATTACCAAAGCAAGAAAAAGAAATATTAGATGCTGAAATCAAAAAGATAGCGGGCAATCCTCTGATCGGAGAGGAAAAGAAAGGAGACCTCAGAGGCGTGCATGTATACAAGTTCAAGATCAAATCTATTCAGTATCTCCTTTCGTACAGAATGATTAAGGCCGACTTGGAGTTAATCATGATTGGCCCGCACGAAAATTATTATCGTGCCCTCAAAGGCTGTTTAAAGCGAAGATATTAACTTTGCTGCAATAGATCGGAGCGGCGGGTATCAGTCGTAAGACATCGGTTGCCGGGAGATAGAGCTGCGCAAGGAGGAGACATGAAATATCAGGTGGGCAGGCAGGGCAGGGTTGTTGTGGCGAGGTTTGAGGACAGGGACGATGTGCTCGCAAACCTGGTCGCCCTCGCCAGGAAAGAGGAGATCAGGGCAGCGGCATTCTATCTCGTGGGCGGCATGAGGGAAGGGAGCATCGTGGTCGGGCCGGAGAAGGACGAATTTCCTCCCGTGCCGGTCTGGAGACAGTTGGGTGAAGTCCACGAGGTGGTGGGTTTCGGCACGATCTTCCGGCAGGGGGATGAACCGAAGGTGCATTTCCACGGCGCCTTCGGCAAGAAGGACATGGTGAAGGTGGGGTGTCTCAGGGAGAAGTCGGAGACCTTCCTCGTGCTCGAAGCGGTGATTACCGAGATCGAGGGGGTCACAGCAGAGCGGGTGCTTGATCCTGCCTCCGGCATGGTGCTGCTGAAGCTGTAACAGCAGCCCGCGACAAACGGCAAGGACCGAGCCCTCCCCTCAGCCCTTGGCCTTCAGCCTTTTCTCCCATTCCCATGCAGTCCTGATGATGTACTCAAGATCATCATGTCCGGGTTTCCAGCCGAGTTCATTCTTTATCCGTGAGGAATCCGCGATGAGCGCGGGCGGGTCGCCCGGCCTCCTGACTGTCTCGCGGACGCTCAGATCAGCGCCGGTCACTTTCCTGACAACATCCACCACCTGCCGCACGGAATAGCCGTGACCGTACCCGCAGTTGTAGAGCCTGCCCGTCCCATCATTCAGGAGATGTTCCAGGGAGAGGACATGGGCAAGGATGAGGTCGTCCACATGTATATAGTCCCTGATGCAGGTTCCGTCAGGCGTGTCATAGTCTGTCCCAAAGATATCGAGGTGGTCCCTCATGCCGAGTGCGGTCCGCAGGGCAAGGGTGATGAGATGGGTCGGTTTTGGGTAACGCTGGCCGATCCGGCAAAGGGGATCAGCCCCTGCGACGTTGAAATAACGGAGGCTGATGTGGCGGAAGGCGGACGAGCTGCTCACGTCCCGGAGGACCTGTTCTACCATCATCTTCGAGGCGCCGTAAGGGTTGATCGGCTGCAGAAGGGCGTCTTCACTCACGGGGATCTTTGCCGGAATTCCGTAGACAGCCGCTGTTGATGAGAAGATGAAGCGAAGGACCCCGTTTTGCAGACATGCGTTGATGAGGTTTACCGCATTGATAAGGTTATTCCGGTAATACTTGAGCGGCTCCGCAACAGACTCTTCCACTGCGATATGGGCCGCGAAGTGGATGACAGCATCGAACCTTTCTTCACTCAAGACCCGGTCAACAGCGATCGGATCGGAGAGGTCGCCGACGATCAGCCTGCCGTGCAGGACCGCCTCCGCGCTGCCGGTGCTGAGGTTGTCGAAGATGACGACGTCATACCCCTTTTCGCCGAGGGTCCTCACCATGTGGCTGCCGATGTAGCCTGCTCCCCCTGTAACCAGTATCTTCATGCCGAACCTCCAGCCGGCCCATTGTCCTTGTCCGCTGTGAGCGACTTCATGATCAACCCGAGTTCTTCTTCCACAAGTGAGCGGATCCTGCTGAGCGCTTTCTCATCCCGCGCCTCGAACCTCAGCACCAGGGCGGGCTGGGTGTTCGAGGCCCTCGCCAGCGCCCAGCCGTCGCTGAAGTGTATCCTCGCGCCGTCGGTGGTGTTCACATCATACCCGGAAAAGGCGTCCCTGATCCTTTCCACCACCCGGAATTTCAGAGAGTCGCTGCAGTCGAAGCGTATCTCAGGCGTGGAAAAGACCTCCGGAAGGTCATTGAGCGCTTCCCTGATTCGGAAAGGCCCTCCTTTTTTCTTGAGTATCTCAAGGAGCCTGAGGGTGGCGTATATGGCGTCGTCATATCCGAAATACCGGTCAGCGAAGAAGATGTGGCCGCTCATCTCGCCTGCGATGAGGGCCCCGGTCTCCTTCATCTTTGCCTTGATAAGGGAGTGGCCTGTCTTCCACATGACCGGATTTCCGCCGTGCTTTTTTATGTCATCATAGAGGAGTTGGGAGCACTTCACCTCGCCGATGATCGAGGCCCCGGGCGATTCCCTGAGTATCTCCCGGCTGAAGACGATCATCAGCCGGTCGCCCCATACGATCTCGCCGTCCGCGTCAACGACCCCTATCCTGTCCGCATCCCCGTCATAGGCGATGCCGATGTCCGCACCGGTCTCCTTCACGGTCTGGATCAGCTTTTCGATGTTTTCGGGAAGAACAGGATCAGGGTGATGGTTGGGGAATCTGCCGTCAGGCTCGCAGTAGAGACGAATCACCCTGGCCCCGAGCCCCTCTGCTATCTCAGGGGCGCAGAGGCCGGCAGTGCCGTTTCCCGCATCAAGAACAACCGTTATCCCCGACAGGCTGGAAAAGGAGGACAGGAGATGGGCGACGTAATCCCTGAGCGCCGGGTATTCCCTGAGGGCTCCGCTACCCTGCCTGAATGATCCCGCACTGATGATCTCCCTGATCCTCTGGATGCCCTCGCCGTGGATCGTCCCGGTCCCCACGCTCAGCTTGAAGCCATTATACTCAGGAGGGTTATGGCTTCCGGTCACCATTACGCCTCCGTCGAGTCCAAGACTGTGGATCGAAAAATACTGCACAGGCGTGGGGCAGGCGCCGATATCCACCACGTTCACACCCGTGGATATGATGCCGCTGATCAGGCTGCTGCTGATGGCCGGGGAACTGAGCCGCACATCCCGTCCGACCGAGACCTCGATCCGGTCCTTTTGCAGCGTCTCCTCAAGGAGGCTGCCAAAGGCCCTGCCGATGAGCAGGGCGACCTCTTCCGTGAGGTCCTTCTCCCAGACGCCGCGTATGTCGTACTGCCTGAATATCTCCCTGTTCAACCGGCCCTACCTGCCGTAATCGTCTTCAAGACGAATGATGTCGTCCTCGGCTGTGTAGTCTCCGTTCTGGACCTCGATGAGATGAAGGGGGACCTTGCCGGGGTTTTCGAGGCGGTGCCCTGTTGACAGGGGCACATACGTGGATTCATTCGGATGTACGTTGTATGTCTTCTCGCCGACTGTCACCCGCGCTGTGCCGGATACCACCACCCAATGCTCGGAGCGGTGGTGGTGGAGCTGATGGCTCAGCTTTGCGCCGGGGTTCACCACAATGCGCTTGATCTTGTAGCGGGGGCCGACCTCAAGGACAGTATAGGAGCCCCACGGCCGGACGACGGTGACGTGTTCGAGCAACTCCTCGGCGCCCTTCTTCTTCAGCTCGTCCACCACCTTGCGGACGTCCTGGGTATGCTCCTTGCCGCAGATGAGCGTGGCATCCGGGGTGTCCACCACGACCGTGCCCTGCAGTCCGATGGTGGCGATGAGCCTGTTGCCTGCATAGATGATCGAGTCCTTTGAAGCGATGTCGATGACATTTCCTGTGATCACGTTGCCCATCCGGTCCTTTGGCGAGACCTCAGCCAGGGCTATCCAACTGCCCATGTCGCACCATCCGATGTCAGCCGAGATGACCGCCGCCTTTGACGCCTTCTCCATGATCCCGTAGTCTATGGAGACCGAAGGAAGTTCCTTGAACACAGCCGCCATCACCTCTTCTTCCTTCTTCGTGCCCAAGGCCCTCCCGATCTTCATCAGGCCCTGGTAGAGGTCGGGTATCTGTTTCTGCATCTCGGCGAGGATATCCTTCACCCTCCAGACAAAGATGCCGCTGTTCCAGAGATAGTCTCCTGACTTCAGGTATTTGCGGGCCGTGGCTGCGTCGGGCTTTTCCACGAACCGCTGCACCTTGAAGCCCTCGATGCCGTCGGTCTTTGACAGGGATGCGCCCTTCTGAATATATCCGTAGCCTGTCTCAGGCCTGGAGGGGACTACGCCGATGGTGGTGAGATAACCCTTCTTCGCCACAGTCGCTGCCTGCATGAGCACCTTGCGGAACGCCTCGGGTCTGGTTACCACATGGTCCGACGGCAGCACCGCCATCACCGCCTCAGGCGAGCGCTTCCTGATATGAAGGGCGGCAAGGCCGATGGCAGGGGCCGTGTTCCTGGCCGAGGGTTCGGCGATGATCTTCAACCCGGCGCCCCCCACCTGGTCGGTCTGGTTCTTGATGTCGAAGACATACTTCTGTCCCGTGATGATGTAGATATTCTTCACCGGCATGACGTCGCCCAGGCGGACCAGGGTCTGCTGGATCATCGTCTCGTCACCCACAACCTTCAGCAGCTGCTTCGGGGTCGTCTCCCTGCTCAGGGGCCAGAATCTCGTGCCGCTTCCTCCGGCAAGTATCACTGCATACATGGTGTCTCCTCCGTCAACCGGGCGTATCCTCACGGTCGCAAGAAATTATATCAGTTTTCATTCCCTTTTCGTGCGCAAGAAAGCCTGAAACCATAAGATAGTGTCGCTATTACAGACAATTTTTCAGCGCTTTTGACGCCCGGATAATGCGGACATTACGGGTTGATGTAGTCGCGCAAACCGCGCCACCTCCTCTGAGATGGCGCGGGCCATTTCAGCGGCGCAGAGGAGGTAATCGTCGTCCATCTCTCTGGTCAGGTGAACGAGTCCCACATGCTCCTCCGCGCTGACAACAGCGAAGGTGAGCATGAGCGGTTTTCCGGAAGCGGGCAGCCCTTCCGGAGCATAGGCATAGAAGGGCTCTTTCTCGCTGTAGGAGTGGAGGAATATCCGGACCCTGGTGAATTTGTATTCTCTCATCAGCTCATCCAGCCTCTGTTTGAGTTCCTCAACGGTCCGCGCGGAACCGGCGTCCCGCCTGAAGCGCTTGATGATATAGTTGAAATACCTGCTCCTCCGGCTGATCTCGAAATTTCGCTGCAGCTCCCTCACAAAGGGAACAAACTCCACATACCCGAAGAGGCGCAGGCCGCCCACAGCCGCCAGGACGACGAGTATCAGTCCGATGAATTCGACATTGAGCTGCTGCCTGACGAGCAGGAGCACCATGACCATCACGACGACGTTGACAAGGGAAATGACGAGGAGGACCTTTTTCTTTGAGAGCCCCATGGCCAGGAGCTTGTGATGGATATGCTCCCGGTCCGCCTCTCCCAGAGGGACCCCCCGGTAATACCTCCTGATCACCGCATAGAACATGTCCATGAGCGGGAACATGAAGGCGACGATGGGGATCATGAGCGTGGCGAGGGCGGTCGCCTTGCGGGCGGAGAGGATCGAGGTCGAGGCGAGGAAGAATCCGAGAAAGAGGCTCCCCGCATCGCCCATGAATATGGACGCGGGAGGGAAATTATAGATGAGAAACCCCGCAAGACTGCCGGCGAGGATGATATACGCAAGCTGCAGATGAAAATCCGTTCCCGGCAGCAGGGTGAAGGTCGCGGCGACGAGAATGCCCGTGCCTGCCGCAAGGCCGTCGAGGCCGTCGATGAGGTTCACCGCGTTGGTGATCACGATAATCCAGAGGACCGTGACCGGCAGGCTGAATAAACCGAGGGCTATATGCCCGCCGAAGGGGTTCGAGACGTCGGTGATGCGGATGCCCCACGCGTAGATGATGACTGCCGCCAGGACCTCTGCGATCAGTTTGTTGCGGACAGTGGCGCCCTTCAGATCGTCGCAGATGCCTATGACGAGGACAACGGCTGATGCGGCGAGGACCCCCACCATCTTCCCGTACAGATCGCCCCACGCGCCGCGGGTAAGAGAAAAGCCCATGGGTATGACAAAGGCGAGGAAGATGCCGATGCCTCCGAGCCTCGGGATGATCCCCGCATGCGCCCTCCTTCCTGTACCGGTGTCAACCGCGCCGGCTGCAAAGGCAAACGGACGCAGCAGCGGCGTAAGGCAGAGCGCCAGGATAAACGCCGCCGTGAAGTATGAGATGAAATAGTAGATCAGCCCTACGGTCATATATTCCGCCGCTCCGTCATAGTCCTTCCGGTTTCTGTATAGTCTGGCATATTCCTATTATGGAGCCGTGCATCTTTCCCTGCTATCCGCTGCCGATCCATGCTTTCACCCGCCACGCGACAAATCTCAGATAGTGCAGGGGAAGTACCCACATCCTTCGGTCTGCGTAGAGACCCCTGATCGCCTCGCGCGGCGGGAACAGCGTGCGCGCGTATGAACAAGCAATCGCCGACCATCTGTCCAGGGCAAGACGCGCAACGAGTTTATCCCTGTAAATCCGGCGAGGAGCGCTGCCCTCCGGATCCATCCGGAAATAGGTGAGGAGAAATTGAGGCGCCCTCCACCCCCTACCCTCCAGACTCTGTTTCAGCAGCCGGACGGACGCTGCGGTTCCGGGGGCATCAGGCCAGAGACTCTCTATTTGCTTCAACGCGATCAGGGTCGTCCGGCCAAGCCCCCTGCTGACGAGCCGGCCGGCGCATGCCTGCCAGTCGACAGAGGCGTCATGCGCATGCAGGGTCCAGTAGATATCGATGAGTATTTTCAGCTCCCTGAAGGAGTGAGAGTGGTGGTGGATGAGGAGCATGACCAGCTGCATTTCAGAAGACAGCTTCATTCCGCCTGAGTCCGCGGGCACGACTAAGGCCCATATATCATCAGAGGTCAGAGCAAAGAAACCCGGCACGCCGAAGAGCCAGTGCGCTTCGATGTGGGTATTCGTCTGACGGTCGAGATACTCCGCATGATGTATCCGGTACAGGCAATACGTTACGGGCATCCTCTCGCAGGGTTCAAAACCGGCGTCCCTCAGAATCGCATCGGCTGAAAAGACGTCCCGCTGCCTTACCAGGATATCGACGTCAGCCGAAGTACGGCAATTCGGATCATCATAGAGGTCCCTTGCTATGGCATTTCCCCTTATGACCAGCGATTCCAGCCCCCCTTTTCGCAGGAGGGCCTGCACCCTCTTTTCCGTTGCCTCCTGTTTGACTGAACGGAGGGCGCTTCCTGCATACCGTCGCTTCAGGTCCTCAAGGGGCGGTACAGCGCATGGGGCGTCTTCTCCGGCGCGCCGAGTCAGCCGGGCGTAGAGGAGCGCGGCCAGATTATGGCGCAACGCCATGTCCGTAAGTGCGGACACATCCCCGACATCGAGTTCAGGACACCGGGTCAGACCAGCCGGGGAAACCACGCTGAGAAAAATATTCCTTATGCGCTCCCCTTTGGCCCCGGAAATGCGCCGGGTTTCATCCGACCGCTCTTTACCGGCATTCCTGAGGATCAACAAAATAATCAGGAGCCCTGCTGCCTCAAAGAGGAGATAGTGGCCGCTTGGGAATCTGTAGCCCATTATACCGGGCAAGGAGCTCATGAAACCCTCTATCCGGGTCCGCACGACCGGCAGATGTGCCGTTGAGGCCTCCGAGTAGAAGGGATACAGAAGAGACTCGGGATTTACGTTAAAAAGATCCAATGCGGCGCTGAAGGCCGCGAGGACGGGATATATCATCATTTGTTTGTATGCCGCTGATACAGCAATAAACAGGAGGACATACAGTGGTATCGAGTGAAATATACCGTGAAGGGGATAGGAAGGGATGAGCAGGTGAATGGCCCGGTCTAACACATCGGGGAGAAGCGCAACGGCAGCGACCGCAGCAAGCCGTTTTCTGGAGAAGGGGGCTTCTCTCACCCCCAGGACCTGGGAGAGGCCGAGGGTAAAGCCTATATGACCTGCAATGTGCATATCAGCATCAGGCCTCCGGAATAATCAGCGGCCGGCTGCGCCGGCTGCCTTCACCTGCTCCGCAATCCATGCATACGTCACTTTCAACCCCTCCCTCAGAGGCTGCGAGGGGGCCCATCCTAATTTCTCCCGGATCAGGCGATTGTCCGATCTCCTCCCCCTGACGCCGAGGGGGCCGGGGACATGCCTGATCCCCGCCTTCTTCCCGGCGATCTCCATGATTATTTCAGCAAGGCGATTGATCGTTACCATCTCTTCAGAACCGATATTCAGGGGGCCCATCACGTCAGACCTGATCAGCCGCTGCGTCGCCTCGATGCATTCGTCTATATACAGGAAAGACCGCGTCTGCTTCCCGTCGCCCCAGATCTCAACCTCGCCTCCGTCATGCGTCTCGGCGATCTTCCTGCTGAGGGCTGCCGGTGATTTCTCTCTTCCGCCCGTCCACGTGCCTTCTTCACCGAAGATATTGTGATACCGGGCGATGTGGACGTCCATGCCGTAATTCCTCGCGTACGCCATGTAGAGCCGCTCGCTGAAGAGTTTCTCCCATCCGTACTCGCTGTCCGGCGCAGCCGGATATGCAGAGTCCTCGGCGCAGTTGGGGTTATCGGGGTCCATCTGGTTGTATTCAGGGTAGATGCACGCTGATGAAGAATAAAAAATCCTGCGTATCTTCGCTTGTCTTCCCGCCTCGAGCATATTGAGGTTGATCATCGCGGAGTTGTGCATGATCGCCGCGTCATTCTCTCCGGTAAAGACAAAACCCGCTCCGCCCATATCAGCGGCAAACTGATATACCTCGTCAAACGGCTGGTCCGTTATTGTCATGCACACCACGGGGTCCCGCAGGTCGCTGATCACAAAATCGTCCGCCTTAGTCTCTCCGAACTCCGGATACTTCAGATCAACGCCGCGCACCCAGAAGCCCTGCGCCTTCAGCTTCTTGACCATGTGAGAGCCGATAAACCCTCCCGCGCCGCAGACCAATGCTTTTTTCGGACTGACCATTACACTCTCCTCTCAAAATTCGCAGCATAGGTTCCTACCACCTGATTTTTATCCTTATCCTCTTTTTCGTCCTGCCTTGCCCAGGATACCGGTCGAGGAGGCCGATATAAGCGATGACCGGCGCCATGATCATGTAGTCTACGGCAAACAGTGAACCGCAGACCTCTGTGATACTCCGTACCGTGAAGAAGGCCAGTATGCCTCCTGAAAGTATGAACTGCGTCTTCTGGCCGAGTTCCTCGACAAGACCGCTCCGGTATATCTTCAGGAAAAGAAGCCACGTCAGGCCCATGCCCGCTGCAAAGGCTGTTGCGCCGACGATGCCTCCTGTCAGCATCGCATAGAGATAGGTATTATGGACATGTTCGCCCGTGAGAAGGCGGTCTGCCTGGAAGCCCCAGCCGATCAGAGGCGATTCCCGGAAGACCGCGATCCCCTTGTCCCATGCCCGCGTCCTGCCGGTCAGGGTCTTGAACTCATCAATATCCTGTCCTCTCATGATAAAGCTGGTTATGTCCTGAATAGTCTCGTTCGGAATAAAGTCGGCCACTATCAGCAGCCCGGAGAGAAACATAAAAAAGATGCCGATCCTCCTTGAACGGCCGCCAAGGAAAAGCATTACAAAAGAGAGCGAAAAAAAGAAACCAAAGAGGGCCCCGCGGGACTGCATGAGATAGATAAGGCTTGCCGATGAGATGAATACCGCGGCCCATACGAGACGCCTCCATCCCCTGCTCTGCCACAGGAGCACAAAGGAGATGATGCCCGGCACCGCGGCAAACCGCGACATACCCGAGGAGCGGGACATGGGCATGCCTTCCACTTGTTCCATTCTGCCTTCGATACCGTACCCGGTAAGGCCGACGTCCGTTCTTACAAACAGCGCATCCCGCGCGAAGAAGACGAGGATGAGCAGAAAAACCGTTGTGACAAGCCAGCTGAAGTAGTTGAGATATATCGCCCGCTCAAGGGCATCCTTTCCGTTAATGTACGTCTTCAGCGCCGCCGGGACGGCCAGATAGGTAACGGCCCAATAAGCGGCCTGAAGCGGCTCAGGGGAGAGAAGACATGCGGCGAGGCCGACTGCGCCATAAGAGGTCCACAACCTTACGGGCTGCGGCATTGTTGTTCTTTCACGCTGCATACCCATGAAAAAGACGGCGGCGACAACTACCAGAAGAGGGAAAAAGGTTCGGACATAATGCAGCCACTGGACGAGGGTATCCGGCTCTTCCTCAAGCACCCATGGTCCTGTGTTTATGCTGAACCAAAGCATAAGCCAGAGAATCGCCGGGATCGATATATACGAGGCCGGCGACAGGCTCTTCCGCGCGCCGCGACTTACTTCAGCAACACTTGTCCGGCCGATCGTTTTATCCAGCATACTCATATATTCTGACACGCGGAATGATTAAAGGCTACCCTCCTGTATAACGCATCGATCCGCGCTGCCTTGCCCTCCCACGAAAAAACATCCGTGCGGGTCAAGGCCCCCGCTGCCAGACGTTGCCGCTCATTTTCATCCCTATCCAGGCGCGTAATGGCGGCTGCCAAGTCAGACTTTATCTGCCCCGGCGAAATAACGGGGACCTTGACGCCGCAGTCATCGGTCACCACGCTCGAAAACCCGCAGTGATCAGGGCAGACAACCGGGACGCCCTGAGAAAGCGCTTCAAGCAAGACCGTAGAGGTGAGGTCTTTGAGGCTTGTGATAACAAAGATATGCGAGTCATGCACGATCTTGATCGCCTCTGCCCTCGGGATGAAGCCGTGCCACGCGCATCTGGTATTAATGCCCAGTTTAAGGGCGAGACGCTGCCACTTCTTCCTGCAGGGACCGTTGCCCAGAATATCCAGGCGCCAGTCGATATTCACCGGAAGCATCTTCATCGCCTCAAGCAGCAAGGGCAGGGCCTTGCCGGGAAGATGCTGCCCGCTCCATGAAATTCTCAGGGGTTCGCCCGGAGCGCGCACGGAATGATCAGCCGCAGTTGTTGACGGCGGCCCGATCTCGCAAATGACATCGCTTTCCTCGCCATACCAGCGCAGTATCTCTTTTCGGATACCTTCCGTTGCCGCGATAATTCCGCCACGGCCTTTGCAAAAGGCCTTTTTCGGGCCGGAAAGAAACTTCTTTTGGAGGGAGTTTACGATATTGCGTCCGGCATAATAGACACATCCGCTGAAACCAAGGCCGGGGAGAAACTTCCAAGGCGTATTTTCCAGTCCTCCGATAGGTCCCCAGACAAAGGGGATATCCAGTTTCCAGAGATGGCCCGGGAACCTGAAGCCTACATACGTCAGCTGATGCGCCAGGTCGAATTTGTTTTCCTCATGCAGCTTCCGGGCGAGCTTGTAGGCGTCTCTCTGCCATAATCCATAAGCATAATTCATTATTGGTTTCAGGAAAGAGCCCTCGATCAACGACCAGCCTTTTGTTGGTGCATAATGCCACGGCCTGTGCTGCACATAAAAAAAGTTCAGCCGGACAAAAAGCTCTGGTCTCTCTCTGCTGGCCCGTTCGATATCGGCTCGGTGAAAATCTGCTGTGATAACGTGCACGTCATGATATTTTGAAATAGCATTACTCCAGCCCCAGCCCACGCCAAACTCTGTCCCGTGATAGGGGCTGCAGGCATACGCAGCCACCAGAACTTTTAGTCGTTTACTCAAGACTTTCCCGAAATATTGCAGTTATTGTTTCAAATCGATTTTTTTATCATCTTTTCCTTAAAACCAATGTCAGATGGTCTTGAGGAGAAGGGTCTGCCAAGGTTCTGATGTCTCGCCCGAAAAATATTAAAACAAACTTCTGGAACAAAGTCATATTTCGAAAGCGATCAGTTATCCATAGCGCACTTTTCTTCCACGATGGCATGGCAATTCTGCCTTTGTGTCGCGTCCTGGTGATATTAACAGTAAAACCATATCTATCAGCAGCGGAAATCAAAGTTTCTTCAGGCCAACAAATATGATGTTCAAACAATCTCAGATACCACCATCCTCCATAATCACCCCTGGCAAAATAGGGGTTCCCGGTTTGACCAATCAGAAAACCATCGGGTTTGAGTAATTCAGCAAATTTCAAGAATGCCTTAGTCGGTTCATAGAGATGTTCAAGCAGGTCAAAGGCGGTAACGACATCATACGGAACTCCAGACCAAGAAAAATCACTATCAATGAAAGCCTGAATAAACTCTCCGGTGATGTATTCTTTGCATTCCGTATGAATGCCGATATCCAACCCGGAATGACGTCCCGGGATCTTGCGGAGCTCATGCAACAGCCCGCCGTCAGAACATCCTATGTCAATAATATCCAAGTGTGCAATTTTATTGCGGACTTTCTCAATTAATCTGAGTTCTACATCATGAGAATCCGGTCTGAAATTGCTCTTCCAAACATTATCTTTAACCTTTGCCAGGACTGATAGAAGACTGCTCTGCTCAGGGACATAACATTTATATATCAGCCCGCATGCCGTGCATGCCTTGATAGGAATTGTGCCGTTTCCAATCTTTGGATAAGGAATATCCAGATTCCCAAAGTGATAGACATCATCGGTCAGCCGCCCGATTTCTCTTCCTTTCCCTTCACACAAGGGACATTGATCATTTGTTCGATAAGTTATGTCAACCTGGTATCTCTTCATTTCAAGGCTGATAGCCTCTTATTAAAATCCTCCATAATAACTTCCCAGGAATAATTGATATTAACCATGTCTCTACCGCCTTCTCCGATTGAAGCTGCAAGGTCCTGGTCGGTCAGTAACCTGATAACAGCATCGGCAAAATCGTCTGCATTATCAGCGAGTAAAATATTTGTTCCCTCTATAACGTTGAGCCCCTCGGCTCCTTTTGTCGTGGATATGACTGGTTTGCCCGCCGCCATGTACTCCAAAATCTTAAGCCTTGTACCGGAACCGGAAAAAATCGGGGCAACGCCGATGCGGCAAGACCGGCAAATCGCAGGCACATGCTCGTAGGGGACACTTCCTGGATTAATCAACCAGGGGTTACTATACGGCACTTTGCTCCCGATAATCACAAGTTTGGCATTTGGGCATCGCAAAATAACTTTCGGCATTACCTCTTCAACCAAAAAATCAATGGCCTCCCTGTTCGGCTTATAGAGATAGAAACCCATGAAAAACACCACATTATCTTCCAAGCCATATTCGGACTTTACAGCACTGATCTCTTTCTCCATGATTTTGTTGAACCGGCGATAATCAACACCGTTAGGCAAGAGTTCAGGGCTGACTTTATATAACTTTGCGAACTGAGCGCTATCTACCGAGGAAACAGCAAACGAAAGATCCGCCTCCTTTAGAAGCCGCCTTTCAGCCCAACGCGTGACCCATGTGACTATGCGCCCATGCTTCTCTTTCCTGAGGTAATACTCAACGTTGTGTGCGTGATAGACAATCTTGGCGTCTGATCGTTGGCGCCGTAGCTGCCGGAAAAGAAGCCAATGGTAAAGGACCCATGACCCGCCCTCCAAAATGATAGTGTCCGGTGACGTGCTTTTAATGATCTCAGCGATTTCCTTAATCAGCCCGAAAAGGCCTCTCAGCTTTTGTAATCTATTGTCGGATGCACTCACCAATGTAATAAGCCTTAAGCCATCTTCCGTGCATTCATGACTCTTTTGCCTGCCTAATTGAATTAAGACCGTCTCTCCCTGAAGATATTTTGCGATGTTATAAGTCACCGACGCAGAACCACTTGCAGCCGGGTAAGCCTCATAAAAACATACTAAAACTGTTTTCAGGCTCTTCATCTTTCCTCTTTCCTGATGCCGATCAACTCAAGAAAAACATGCCAGACGAACTGTGGGCCCCCGATCAGGTCGCGTCGCCACAGTTTCTTCGGCTCCTGGAGAAAGCGCCACAGCCATTCCAAGCCGCTTCTGCCGACCCATTCCGGGACCCTTTTCACTCTGCCGCTGAGAAACAGGAAAGCAGCGCCCACTCCGGCAGCTACAGGAACGTTTAGCCTGTCCTTGTGCTCAAATATCCAGCGATCCTGCTTGGGAAGACCGAGACCGACCCATAAGATATCCGGCCGTGCATCATTAATCATCTTAACAACCTCTTCATCCTCCTCAGAAGTAAGCGGCCTGAATGGAGGAGAATAGGTGCCGGCGACCCTGTGCCCCGGATATTTCTTTTCAAGATTTTCTCTCAGGCCTGACAATGTCTCTTCCGTATCGCCATAAAAGAAACTGCTGTACCCCTTCTTATTAGCCATTTCGAAGAAGGCCTGCATTATTTCAACGCCGGGTGTTCTCCGGACATTGCGCATCCCTTTGATGCGCGCTATCCACACAGGGGCGATGCCGTCGGGCACCCATAGATCTGCTAAGTTGAGGATCGCCTTGAAATCAGGTTTCTTATGCGCCTCCCAGATGCCGTGAAAACCCGTAACTACCAGTTGTCTGCATGTCTTATAGTCACCAGGGGCGGCAATCCACCGGTCAACCGCGAACATTATCTGAGGAATGTCAGCGAGACTAATGTGACTCCCAAGAATTTGTACCGTCCTAATGACACGATCTGCCTGCGCATCTGTGATCGTAGCCGCTTCAGGGAGCATGGACCCCTCATCCTTCCGGCGCTGCATCTTTTTTCCTCTCATGTGCCTCGCAGTAAGGCGTTGCCTCGGCTATTTACCTCTGCGCAGGATGAACAATACTTAACTTATTCAGAGCCGCGTTGCTGCAAGACGACATGATCATGCTGCCGCCACTTTCCCTTCACTCCTTTATATCCGTCAATCAGTCCCCGACAAATCGCCTGCGCTGAAACATATCTTCTGCGAGCTATCATCTTGAATATCCGTCCAATGCCCATCACAAAGTTAACAATATGGAAGACGATTTTCCACTGCCAGGGGAGGAGGTTGTTGGCTGACAGCATCCTGTTGCGGGTATTATAGTAATAAGCCAAAGGGTTGTATCGTCCTCCCGAGCTGCCTGCTTCCCTGCAGTGGATGCGCGCCTCTCTTGCAATGACACTTTCATATCCCTCTATTCCTGCAAGAATACAAAATTCCACGTCTTCCCAATACAAAAACAGGTCCGGGTCAAAGTAACTGCCTCTGCGCCGCAGCACAGCGGTCAGGACCCCGGCATGAATCAGCATTGCGCCTCCGCCTACCCATAGAGAATGCCAGTAGACCTTCTGCATTTCATGCGGCGGCAGAAGATTATTGACCAGAGGGACAAAGAATTGTTTCTTCACCGAGTTCTCTTTCCCCCACTGAATTTGATCGCCATTTTCGCCCATTGCCCCTACCCCCACGATGCCGGCTCCTGACTCATGGGCGGCGCGCATCATGCGTGACAAGCAGTCTTTCTCAACTACGGCATCGTTATTCAAAAGAAAAACATAATCTGCCGGCCTGTTCCTGTGCAGAGAATAATTGATGGCCACATTATTGCCACCGGCAAATCCCAGATTCTCCCTATTGGTGATCAAGACCATTCTGGCTTCAGGCGAAGCAGCATCAAGGATTTGCTCCTTTGTATTGTCTCCACCCTTAAGGGCAGCATCGCCTGTATAGTGCACAAAGGAAAAACCTTCCCCGCGATTGCGAACCCACGCCTTGATCTCCTCTACGGAGTCATCCCACGAGCCGTTGTCCACCACAATCGTCAGGTAATCGGGGTAATTAAGTCCGCACACGGACTCCAGACACGCCAGTGTATCCTGCCAACCATTCCAGTTTAAGATAATAATGGCTATTCCAGGGAAAGTCCGCATAGTAACCGCGCAATCAGCGCTTTGTTCATTCACAACGTCAGTATGGCCCTTCACGATTTTACTGCAATCATCACCACTTCCTCGCCGCACTGATACACCTTAGTCAACAGATGCTCAAACAGCCAGAAGAGGTGCCCCTGCAGCCGCAGCAGGTAGGTAAGTTGCTTTTGAATATTGCTGCCTGGGAGGCCACCTTCATGTTTGCGTATCAGGTAGCTGAAATACCAGGAATCTCGAGCTTCATTAGCAGGAGATAGCATTCTCTCAATACGAAACCCCGCTAACTCGGCGGCCTTGTGGAGCGCTCGCGGCGAAAAAAGCAACAGGTGTCTCGGAGGGTCCCATGGCATCCATGATCGAGAGAACATGCGGCGTCCCAGACTCTCGATATTGGGCGTAACCACTACGAGCGTGCCGCCGGGCTTAAGCACCCTGTGGGATCTCCGAAGCAATTCGATCGGGTCTGGCACATGTTCGATTACATGGTGCATTGTTACCGCGTCGAAGGCGCCCTCGGAAAATCCTGCAGCCTCCAGGCTGCTGCCATGGATTTCCAGCCCAAAGCGTTCCCGCGCTCCACGCGCAGCCTTTGGATCCGGCTCCACCCCGGCCACATCCCAGCCCAAATCCCGCATTCGTACCAGATACCGGCCGCTTCCCGATCCGACATCAAGCAGTCTCCCCCGACGAGAAGCGTCCAACCACATCACCTTAGAAGCGACAATATTCTGTATCAAACTAACCTGAGACAGCATCTTTCCTGTAAATCTTTGCATGCCGGTCCCGGCCGTCTCCACATACCCGCACGAGGCCGCCAGGACACCGCGCTTGACAGTCTCTCTCAAGGGTGATTCGCGTATTGATGGCTCCTCCGATGAAGGGTGGGTATAGTATCGCTGATAAAGCTTTTCGATCTCTTCCGGCAGAGGACGAGGGTCCAGCCAGGCTACGCCGCATCCCGAACAGCGCCTGATATCCCAGCTGCCCGGTGATCCAAAAAGACGATCTCGCATATGGGAGTAGAGCTTTTCCCCTTCCTCACCGCACAGGAAGCAGACATCGACCCCCTGAACACGCAAGCCTTCATTGTCAAAAAAGTCGCTCAGTTATCCCCCGGTTCGAAAGAACTGCAGCGGCTTTGAAAACCACAAGATGGCTGGCCTTTCCATGGCGCGCAAGTTGCTGAATCACGATGTGTCGCTTCTCTTTTCATGAACCTGCCATCTTTGAGGAATACCGGTTAACAAGCGCGGTGAACTGCCACGCGAGATATGCGGATGACAGCCCCATCCCCAACATGATTCCGAAAACAATGGTATTTACTGACATGTAAGCAGCAACAGCTGCACTGGCGAGAATAAATAGAACATTTGTCCCTGACAGGATGGCATGCGTAATAAATATTGTCGTTGAACGGCCAAACCCTATTATCGTATGATAGGCCGGGACGCCGAGAAGGCTGAAGAAAGAGCCGATTAACATGATCCTGAACGCCATTGGAAGAAGCGGATTATATTTCTGCTGAAGCCATAATTTAAGCAGGGGCGTCGAGAGAACAAAAATAAACAGGAATAAGGGAATTCCCACAAAAAAAATCAGTTCCTTCGATTTATCATATATATGCCGGATTCGCTTAACGTCCAGGTTCACCGAGCCGGCCAACTTGCTCATTTCAGGCGTTAGAGCGCTGAGGCCGGAAGCAACAAGATCACGAATGTACATGGCTGAATTATAGGCAATCTCATAAACAGGAATGTATCCAACACCAAGAAAACGGGATATCATCATCTTATTGAACGGAGCAACCAGCATGTTGAGCAGCGTTCCTCCCATTAACGCGCTGCCCAATCCAAGCATTCTCTTTAGGCTGTTCTTATCAAAGTCAGCAAAATGCCACCACCCGATTCGAACAATTTTCCGGACCATAATGACATAAAATGCGTGAGACATGCACTCTGCCACAAAGTACGCAATGAGAAGGCTTTCTATGCCATAACCGGCATAGAGCAATGCGGTTGACACTGTCACGGCAATGATCCTACCGGCAGCATTGGAGTAATTCGCCAAATCAAGCCGACCCAATCCGGAAAGAGTAGCGCCAGCGGTACGGACGATAAAAATGTACAAGGAAAGAACACCAACGTACGGAATAAGCCATATTGCCAGGGCAGCATTTCCACCGCTCAGCTTAAAAAGCGAAATGATTTGTGCGCGAAGCCCCACAAGCAGCAATAGTATCGCGCCACCGCTGATGCCTAATGTATACATCGCCGTGGCAACATATCGCTCGATGGCTCTTACATCACCACGCTCATAGCACTCAGCTACAAATTTTAAAACAGCGGGACCAATTCCAAAGTTGCCCAATTGAGCAAGGCTCAAGACCGCGGTCAAGACCAACCATATACCGTACTTGTCATATCCAAGGTAATGAAGGTAGACCGGATAAGAAACCATTGTGGCTATAAAATTAAACCCGTTAGTCAGGACCCCGGATGATATGTTCCGGCGAAATTGTGAAGAGAATAATTTGTTCAGCACGTTATCGAAACAATTCCCGCAGCCACCGCGTCATGCACCGGCGTCAGGTCTTTGATCCTTATTTGTCAAGCCGAATTGTCACGGTTCTCGTAGGAAGACAAGCATCAGGCTAAGGGCGGAAAAAACCTTCGGTGGACTAATCCTCCGTTTTATAAACATTGTCATGGTGTTCGAAATCGAGCAGTGTGACCACCTGCTCTTCCTCGTCGAGCTCATACACCAGCACAAAGGACCCGCCCACATGGACCCTTCTCTTGTTTTGCAGCGGCTTTCTCAGCGGCTTAAACCGATGGGGATTTTCAAGGATGTCCTGCACTTTCTTATCGATCGATTGCAGCAGGTCCTTGTCCTTCTTCTGAAGCCTCTTGAATTTCTTGTCGAGACTTTCCTTAATCGCGAGCCTGTACACTATTTCAAGCCGTATCTTTTCCCGAAATCCTTAACCGGTATCG
>JAKAGF010000201.1 GCA_021825805.1 Nitrospirota bacterium | reverse complement strand
CCTGATGATCACCGGCATGCCGTTTGATATCCCTCCTTCGATGCCCCCGGCGTTGTTCGTCTTCCGGTAAAAGCCCGACCCGGTTGCCCGCCTGGGGGCCTTGTAAAAGATCTCGTCCATCACCTCGGAGCCGAAACCCTTTGCCATATCAAACCCCAGGCCGACCTCAACACCCTTGATCGCCTGAATGCTCATCACCGCTGCGCAGAGCCTGGCGTTCAGCCTGCGGTCGCCGTGCACATGGCTGCCCAAGCCGACGGGAAGACCGGTCGCAAAGACCTCGAAGATACCGCCGAGGGAATCGCCTTCCTTGACAGCGCGGTCGATGATTTTAACCATCTTCCTCGACAGCTGAGGATCAGGGCAACGCACAGGCGACTGTTCAGCGCTGGTGAAGAGGTCGTGCAACTCTTTCTCGGCGCTCGGGACTGCCCTGGCCTTTGCCCTGACACTGCCTATGCCGATAACGAAGCTTCCGATGACTATGCCGAACTCTGAAAGTACCTTCTTCGCCACGGCGCCGAGACCCACCCGCATGGCCGTCTCCCGCGCGCTCGAACGCTCAAGCACATTTCGGATGTCGTCATGGCCGTATTTCAGCGCGCCCGCAAGGTCCGCATGGCCCGGCCTCGGCCTGGTGACAGGCTTTATCGTCCCCCGGTATCCGGCCTCAGGGGACATGCCCTCTTCCCAGTTCTGCCAGTCCCGGTTTTCGATCAGTATGCCTATGGGCGAACCCAGGGTCTCTCCCCACCGCACGCCCGAGATGATCGCAGCCTGGTCGGACTCGATCTTCATCCGTCCGCCGCGGCCATAGCCACCCTGCCGCCTTCTGAGTTCAGCGTCAATGTCTTCCGCTGCAAGGGGGAAACCAGAGGGTATGCCCTCTATGATACCCATGAGCCCCCTGCCGTGGGACTCGCCTGATGTGAGAAATCTGATAGTCATGGGAATATAGTTTTTCCGCGCCCTGGAATGGGATGATTATAGCATAAATCCGAGGAACAGGACATTGCAGAAGAAATGGAAAATCACCGGAGGAAGGATGTTTGCGGACCGCAGGTAGAGGAACCCCATGACCAGCGAGGGGAAAAAAGTCAGGAGGGCATACACATCATGCTGAAAGATAAAGGCAGGCAGATGGGCCAGGCTGAAGAGCCCGCTCGACAGGAGCGCCGCTTTGACGGTATTGCCCAGCGCTTCCTGCAGGAATCCCCTGAAAAACACCTCCTCAGGAAGGGCTACGGCAAGAAGCTGCGTCATGATAAACCTCGCGGTGATGTCTGCGCCAGCGCGGCCCGCAGTCGGCATGATCAGATAAAAGGGCGCCAGGATGACAAGGGATGCGCTGAGTCCGAGGAGCAGGCCCTTCACGGAGAAGGAAAACCTGATCTTTCGCTGCAAAACGATCGGCGCTGCAAGGAGGTAAACTGGAAGGAAATGGCCGATGAATCCGGCTCCTTGGATATGGCTGAGGAATGCCAGGAGCAGCAGAACAATATATGCGTAGTAGGCCTTCTTCTTCATGATGACGATGGTCCTGTGCTTTTGAAAGTTTACCTTTACAATAACTCCCCCACCCCCTCTTAGCCTAAGAGGGGCGGTTTCCCTCCCCTTGGGTTAAGGGGAGGGAAGGAGGGGTTATTTGACCAGAAAAAAAAGAGAGGGGCTTGCGCCCCTCTCCGTATCGTCTGCATTATTATGAATTCAGGCTATTTCTTCCTGCGCTTAACAGCCCTCAGGACAAAAACCACGACGAGCGGCATGAGCATGACAGCTGCATCGCCAAAGGCGTTCCGGCTGTTCTTTCTGGGGCCGATTGAGCAGCCGCCGCCACCTCCGGACGTCTCGCTGGTCGAAGAGGCAGCGAGGGTGGTTGCCGACGCCTCATTGGAAAAGACGGACGCTGCCGGGATCGTATTGAACGCCCTCACCCGGTAGGTATAAGCCGTGGAGGCGCTCAGGCCCGTATCTACGTAACTGCCGCTGTTGGCGGCTATGGAGGCTATCTGGACAAAATCGCCTGACCCGGCCTTGCGCTCCACATAGTAGCCGTCCTCTCCGGTAGCATTGTCCGTCCATGTTATGGTTATCTGGCCGGAGGAGTCAGCCTTTGCCGCGAGATTCGTCGGCGGCAGGAGGGAAGAGAGCGCCCGGTATGCATTGACCCTTCCGCCCGTCATAATCCATCCCTGAAGCGTTGGGTTCACATCCACATACCGCAGTATCGTGGCCCTCACCTGGCTATGACTGAAATGCCCGTAATAGCTCCTGAGCAGGCCCGCAAGGCCCGCCACATGGGGCGCTGCCATGGAGGTGCCGTCGCAGAAGTCATAACCGGCGGCAGCCGTTCCAGTGCACAGCGAGAAGGTGAGGCCGGGCGTGATGGTGCTCAGGATGTAGACGCCGGGGGCGGCAACGTGGACCGTCTTGGGCCCGAAGTTGCTGAAGGATGCGCGGCGGTCATTCTGGTCTGTTGCAGCGACAGTGATGATGTTCGGCACGTTGTAGTTTGCCGGATATTCGGGCGTGAGGTCGTTATTGTCCCCGTTGCCGTCCTTTCCGCCATTGCCTGCAGAAGCAATGAAAAGCACGCCGGCGGTGTTTGCCGCGCTGATAGCGTCCATCTCAGACTGGGCAAAACCAGGCCCTCCGAAGCTGGCATTGATAACGCTGGCCCCGCCGCGCACCGCGTACTGGATCGCCGCTATCTCATCTGCCAGACTGCCGCAAAAGTTCTCGCCCGGACCGCAAACACTGGGCCCAAACTTGCCTATGAACTTCAGGGGCATCAGCCTGACGTTCCACATCACGCCGGAGATGCCTACTCCGTTATTGCCGGCAGCTCCGATGATGCCCGCCACATGCGTGCCATGGCCCTCATCATCCATGGGATTATTATTCTTGCCGGCGAAGTTCCAGCCCTGGCAATCGTCGATGTAGCCGTTGCCGTCGTTGTCCACGCCGTCAGTGCAACTGGTTTCAGCCGTGTTCCTCCATATATTGTTGACGAGATCAGGATGATTGAAGTCGATGCCTGAGTCGATGACAGCAACAACGATGTTGCTGCCCGTAAGGATGTCCCACGCCTGGGGCATCTTCATGTCAGCTCCGGCAGTGCCGCCTGCAAACTTGCCGGTGTTGTTGAGGGCCCATTGCTGGGGATTGAAATAAAGATCATTAGGGAAAGTGCTCTTTGTGTATCTGAGGTAATTGGGCTCGGCATATTCGACATTGGGGTCAGCCATAAACGCTGTAATGGCGTTTTTGACCGATACGCCCTGGGGCAGTATCAGATGCTCTGCGTTGATGAGGAAAAGTTTCCTCAGGGACTGTGCGCCGACCGCCTGGCCTTCCTTTGATGCCGGCGCGCTGACGCCGGGCTTGTACTTGACCAGCACCTCGCCCTCCTTGTACCGGGCCGTCTCCATCGTGGCGAGGACCGACTGGAGGGTCACCTTCGGAGAATCTGCGGCAACAGCAGCGGACTTCACGCCGTCCGAGGAGAGCCCGGCCGTCTGATTGCTGCCGCAGGCAGCGAGTGCGAGTGCTATAAAGACCAAGAGAATTTTTTTCATATTGTTTCACCCCTCATCGTAATTGCTAAGGTGTTCAAAACTGATTCATTAATACATTTCTGAGCTGCTATCATTCCCGTTATGTCCCTGGCGTCATTCCCGTGCAGACGGGAATCCAGGTCATTCAATCCCTCCGAAGGCGGGACTGGATACCCGCCTTCGCGGGTATGACAACAACACCAGGAATCTATACTCAGGGCGGGCTTAAGCCCGCCCCCTGCTTCTACGCTATTACTCCTGATCCGTTCACTACGGGTTTGTCACCGTAACGGTTACTGAACCAAATTGAATAGCTCCATCCTTTATCGTAACGGTCACAGCCGATGATGCGGGTAATCCTGCACACGCTGCGGATGAAACAGTGAACTGCCCGCCGACACTCGCAATGATGCGTGTCCCCGCTGGGTCTCCTGCGCCACCAGGAGAGCCTCCGCCCAATATAACAGGGTCAGTTGATATGGCGGGATAGACCTTAAATGGCGCCGTGCCGGCCGTAATCGTAAACGTAGCAACCGCGCCGCCACCGCAGTGAAGCGTGACTGAAGCCGGTGTAACCGCGACAGCCGGCGGAGGTGGCGGAGGTGTTGGCGCCGGCGCAGGAGGCGCTGTTACGCCTACCAGAACACTGCCCTGCTTGCCCCCTGCACTGGCTGTGATGGTATAGGAGAGATTCGACCCGCCCGGTGTCAACGTGGGCGCTGTCCATGATACAGTCGCCTTGCCTGCCGTAGTCGTTGCAAAGGGCGGGATGCCGCCTGCGCCGCCTGACGAGAAGTTCACCGAGGTACCGTCAGGTATCGGCGCTCCGGCAGTGGTTATGACATCAGCGGTTATGGAAGAGCTGCCGCCGGAGGCGACCTGCATGGGGTTGGCGCTCACATTGATCGTATTGACAGTAACCGGGCTGAGGAAGAAGCTCACCACATTAAAGGCCCCATTGACAGCTTTTGCCATGATGTTGAGGGTGGTTGAAATTGGTCTGGAAGTAGCCGGTTTCACTACCATAAGAACCCCGGCCTGGCCGTTCCCATCGGTCGTCGCCACCGCGCCTGTAGGGAAGGTTGCCTCAGTGCTGTCTGAAGTAAACGTCACCGCCTGCCCGGAAACAGGACTCCCGTTCTGTTTGACTGTCGCCCGTATGAGGGACTGGGTCTTCCCGGCAGCGTCAAGGAGCGTGAAGTCAGCAGGCTCATTGAAGATGCCGTTACCGTTGCTGTCAACGTCAAGGGTGAGGGTCGGAAACGATGTTCCGGCTATAGGGAAGGTCATGTCAAAGATCGAAAAGAAGACGATCCTCTTGTCCCTCACCTTGCCTGAGCCGGTATCAACTTCAGCCTGCAGGGTGGCAAAGCCTGATGTGGAAGAAAAGAGCGATACCGTTGCTATGCCCTGGGCATTGGTTTTGGCTGATGTGGAACTCAGCACGCCGAGCAGCGATAAATCCGTAA
>JAKAGF010000024.1 GCA_021825805.1 Nitrospirota bacterium | reverse complement strand
GATCTGCGGAAAGAAATAAAAGCCCTGCGGGATGAGATCAGGGATTTGAAGAATAAGTAAGGAAAGGAGGTGGATTCTTAAATGGGAGAAAAGGACATAAAGCAGATGCTCTCGGGCATGAGCCCCTCGGCAAAGAAGGAACTCCTTGACGGTCTTGTGGCGCATATACTGGGCGAGCTGAATGAAGAGGTTAAGAAAGACCTGCTCCGCACCGTCGCAACCGGGCAAAAGGATAACCGGCAGCTGGCTTCCATGGTCGAATACTGAATCAAGGAATGCACGGATTCAGGTGTGAATCCCACGGAAATGAGCAAAGAGGTTTTATCAGCCGTCAGTCAGTCCTATGAGCTGGCTACCTATTCGACGCCGGAATTAAGGGGTCTTTTCAATGACTGGGTGTTTTCCATCGAACAGGAAATGCTCGGTTTCCTTAAAGGCCGCAGGAAGGTAGACCCTGACGAGGTTGCGGCGCATTTCAGGCTGACGCGGGAAAGCGTGATCTTTATGCTGGGTAAGCTGGCCCGTGAGGGAAAGATCAAGATGCAGGCCTCAGGCGACTGAAAAGCGAGCATGTACATGAGCGAAGAAATCAATAAGAATACCGCTTGTTGACCATCGGATAAAGATGCCGGTGGGCATCAAAATAAATTGTCTGAAATTATCCCTCAACCCAGGGAAGCGGTCGAGCTTTTGCAGACTCAGAAGTCTCCGAGCCGGAACACGGAGCACTGCATGGTCTGCGGTTCGCCTCTTGAATATTTGAACGAAGCTCACGATCTCACCTGTTCATACTGCGGAAAGATCGACCACGGGCATATCAAATGTCCGGCCGGACATTATATCTGTGAAACATGCCACAACAGGGATGCCATGAGGATCATCGAGGATATCGCCTTCTCTGCGAAATCAAGAGACCCGTTTGAAATTGCCGCTCTCATGATGAGCTATCCGGGATTGCCGATGCTTGGCTGCCAGCACGCCTATATCGCGGGCGGGGCGTTCATGGCCGCATTGAAAAATGAGGGCACAAGGGGCATCACCAACGAGCATATCAAAGAGGTCTTTAAACGGACAAGAAAGCAGGCCCATGGCGGCTACTGCGGCCTGAGCGGTGTCTGCGGTATTGCGCCGGCGATAGGATCATGTTTTGCGGTGCTTACAGGCTCAAAGTGCGGTACCGATCAGGAACAGCGTATTACAATGGAGGCGGTGACGCGAGTGTCAAGGGCGATCACAGACCTGACAGGCCCGAGTTGCTGCAAGGCATATGTCTGGTCTTCCCTTGAGACGGCAGTAAAATATTTAAAAGAAAGTCTGGGCCTTGCGCTGCCTTCACTTCAGACCGTAGACTGCGGTTTCAGTGTCAAGCATCCTCACGGGTGCCGGGAAACGCAGTGTCCGTATTTCCGGGGTAGTGAATATCAAAGTAAGCTTGCTGTCGTTTCAGATAGAACCGTCGATGTTGGCATAGATCAATCCGCTGAATTTAAAGGAGGCGAGGTCATGGATGAAAAAATAGAATCCCTTCTTAAACGGTCCCTCGAACTTGGGGCTGAGAAATCGAAGATCATTGATACAGGCTCTGTTGTCGTTGAGGAATGGGTAAGGTGGAAATGCGTTTACGGCTGTGCATTCCACGGCAAGGACGCTTATCATCCTCCCTGCGCGCCTGATGCTGAGAGCACAAAGAAGATGATGAGGGAATACAGTAAAGCCATCCTTATGACCGGCTCCAAGGGTAAGGCGCTAACCGAAGTGGCCGTGAGGCTCGAAGGCGAGGCTTACCATATGGGTTATTACAAGGCCTTTGCTATGACCGCACTTTCCTCAGGGCCTGAAGGGGCCACCTGACCATCCGGGGAAAAAGAGACTCCGGGCGAGGCTCAGACAGCAGAACAAAAAAAGAGCAGGATAAGGCCCTTGATGGAGGCCTGCGGCATTGATGTCTTCAAAACAGCAAGAGCAAACGGTTTTGATATTGATACAAAAAGGGAGACCTACGGCAAATGGAATTATTTTGCTCTTGTACTGGTGGAATGAATGAAAATAGAATGTAATCCGCTTCTTCCACGTTCGACGTAAAAGAAGAATAACCTGCCTATGTAGATTCACCCATTATGTAGGGCATTCCCCAAAGCCTTTCAATACGATTATACCTGGGCCTGGTGTTGGGAAAACAGGATTTCGCTGTCAGTATGATTCAGATCATAATAAAAAATCCCATAGGTTGTTATGTTAACTTGCAATATAATTTCAGCAGGTTATCCGCTTCGATGCGGCAGACATAAATGATAAACAAATGATAAACAGAGGTAAATATAGAGGCTGAAAGGGGGTGGCCCTGTCAATAGAGCAGTGTGAGTCCTGCAACATAATCATAAAAGGAGAAGATAGGAATGAGATATCTAAAATTGTTTTTGACTCTTGGGATGTTTTTAGTATTCAGCGGTGTATCCTTTGCAGCAGCGCAGAAAAGCGCATGTATAGACTGCCACAAGAAGGTTACGCCTGGTGTTGTGAAGCAGCATCTTGAGGGGAAGATGGCCAAGAAAGGAGTTGACTGCTCTTCCTGCCACGGATCAGACCACAAGAAGATGGATGATGCAAAACTTGCAAAAATGCCGACTCCTGAGACCTGCGCGGGCTGCCATAAAAAGCAGACCGATCAGTTCAAGGCAGGCAAACATAATCTGGCATGGATCGCATCCAGTTCCATGCCGATGATGGGACATCAGCCAAAGGCTGTTGCAGGCGGAGACTACAAGGGATGCACCAGCTGCCATAAAATCGGCGTTCAGCCTGATGCTGACAAGACCGGCTACCGTTACGGCCATGCACAGTGTGACTCATGCCATACAAGGCATTCCTTCAAAAAGTCCGAGGCTCAGGACCCGCGCGCATGCCAGACCTGCCATATGGGATTCGATCATCCCCAGTGGGAGATGTACTCAACCTCAAAGCACGGAACCATCTGGCAGATAGAGGGCAAAGACAGCAAAAGGGCCCCGACGTGCCAGACCTGCCACATGAGCGGCGGAGACCATAATGTGATGACTTCCTGGGGCTTCCTTGCGCTCAGGCTTCCTGAAGACGACAAAGACTGGCTGAACGACAGGGTAACAATACTTCAGGCCCTCGGCGTATTGGACGACAAAGGCAACCCGACCGCCCGTCTTGAGCTGGTGAAGGCAGGCAAGGTCGCGCGTCTCTCAAAAGAGGATTTCCAGAAAGAAAGAGACAAGATGACCAACACCTGCTCCCAGTGCCACGGCAAATCTTATGCAAAGGCACAGCTCGATGCGGGAGATATGGTGATCAAGGATGTTGACAAGATCATGGCAGAGGCTATCAGAGAGGTGCAGGCGCTTTACAGGGACGGCATTCTGAAGAAACCTGCCAGCTGGACCTTTGCGCCTGACCTGCTTCAGTTCTATGAGGCAAAGAGCTCTGTTGAGCAGGACCTTTACGTGATGTTCCTCGAATACAGGATGAGGACTTTCCAGGGGGCATTCCATATGAACGCTGACTATATGCACTGGTATGGCTGGGCTCCGATGAAAGAGACGCTTCAGAAGGTCAGGGATGAGGCTGAAAAGCTGAGAGCCGAAAAGGCTTCAGCAAAGAAGTAAGACGTGTGGCTTAAAGAGGGGGCGGCATGTCTGTCCCCTCTTTTTTGGCTCAATATATAAGTGAATACTCACTTCGAGGAATCAAGATGACAGCAAATGCGTTAAGAGCAAGCACGGAAATCAGACGCGATCAGATCGCTCAGGCAGCGCTCAGGCTTATCGCCCAAAAAGGCATGGGCGGTCTTACCACGGCTTCCATTGCTGAGGAGGCAGGGATTTCAGAGGCGAATATATACCGGCATTTTACGAGCAAAGCTGAGATCCTGGCGGTAACGGTTGAAAGGGTCGGAGAGGGCATGAAGCGAAACATCGCGAATGTATTGAGGATAAGCAGCACCGACTCGCCGCTCATACAACTGAAGAGGGCTTTTATGCTCCACCTCGATTATATAGAAAAGAATGAGGGAATACCACGTCTCGTATTTTCAGACGAGATACATTTAGGCAATGAGGAACTAAAACAGAAACTCCTACAGGCAATCAGTTCGTATTCTGCAGCATTAGAGGCCCTCATAAAAGAAGGGCAAAAGGCAGGGCTCATAAAGAAAGATATAAGCTCCAAGATGTCTGCGGTGATGTTAATCGGCATGGTGCAGGTTACGGTCTTGAGATGGTCATTGAGCGGTTTTTCATTTCCCCTTGTTACTGAAGGGATGAAATTGTGGAAGAATTATGAAAAATGTATAAGAGTAAGGTGATATTGTTTTAACTTATTAGAACAAAAAGTTATTTTGGAGGCGTGATGAAGAAGGTAATTATTCTCTTATTCATGATTTTCATGGCAGAAACAGCAGTTGCAGAGACTAAAAAAAACACCTTTACGCTGACGGAGGCGATCAGCTTTGCGCTAAAGAACAATCCCGGCATATTGGCAGCAGAGAAAGAAATTGATTTAACCGCATTAGGAGTAGATGCAGCCAAAACGGCCAAAATGCCGAAGATAGATTTAATCGGCAATGCAACAAGGTACCGCTATCCGACTGCCCTGACCCCTATATCCGGCTCACCTCTTGCCGGGACCGAATTCCCTGAGTTCGACAACCTGGTATATGATTTCGGGATTTCATTCAGGTTGCCTTTATACAGGGGCGGCCGCCTTGCCAGGGGAGTCCATATTGCAGAAGTCCAAAAGTTGATCGCAGAGGACATTTATGCATTCAATAGGCAGGAACTGGCCTATAACATAACAAGTGTTGTTTACAAAATCGCTCAGCTCGAAAAACTCCTTGAAGCGGCCGAGGCATCGAAAAAACAGCTCGAAAAACATAAAAGAAACGTTGAGCTTTTTCTTGAGGCAGGCACAGTCCCACGTGTCGAACTCCTGAAGACGGAAGTCGAATTTGCCCGCACGCAGGAGCATGTTCTTCGTGTATCGAACAGCCTTGAAAGCGCTTTCGAACTCCTGAAGACACTTATGGGGCTCGACGACAAAAGCAAAATAACCGTTGTGCAGGAAGCTCCTCTGAATGACCCTTATCCTTCACTCGAAGAAAGCCTGGACATGGCCCTTGCCCGGAGACCTGATTATCAGGCTGTTTTAAAGAAACAAATGCTTACAGAAGAAAAGGTAAAGATGACAGCGGGAAAAAGGCTTCCGGATATATATCTGGCTGCCGAATATCTGGACCGGGCGGGCGAGCAATTTGCTTTTAAGGAGAACTGGTCGGTTGCCCTGAAGCTCGCCTTGCCGGTGTTCGACGGCGGACTGATAAACACAGAGGTGAAGCAGGGGAAAAAAGAGGCTGAAAAGGTCAGACAAGAGGAGAGGTCCTTGAAGTTCGCAATAAGCCGGGAGATAAAAGACGCATATATGACAATAGAGAATGCAAGACAGAGAACAGAGGTAACGCAAAAGGGTGTTGAAACCGCGAAGGAGACACTGCGGATCGAGATGCTGAAGTACGAAACAGGTACCGGGACGAGCACTGATGTAATTGATGCAGAGGCAGCGCTTTTGAACGCGGAGACCGCCTACCATCAGGCTGTTTTCGATAACAAACTTGCCGTAGCTGCGATGAAAAAAGCGGTTGGCGAAGACATATGCAAAGAGGTGGCAGTGAAATGAAAAAAAGATTGCTGATAGTTGGAATCCTTATTCTCATAGCAGCAAGTGTATTTCTGTTCAGAAAATTAGGCAACAGACATGATGACGGACAACTTGTTTTGTCCGGGAACGTTGAGGTCACAGAGGTTGACGCCGGCTTTAAATATGCGGGAAGGATCATAGAACTTCCTGTTGAAGAGGGGCAGAAGATTAAACAGGGTGAGCGGCTGGCTGCCCTTGACAGCGGCGAACTTGAAAGCCAGGCGCTGCAGGGAAGGGCATATCTGGACGAAGCTCGGACAAAACTGGATGAGTTGAAGTCAGGCTCAAGGCCCCAGGAAGTTGAACAGGCAAAGGCGAATGTCCGATATACGGACGCAGACCTCAGCAAGGCAAGGAAGGACAATGAACGCGCCGAAATCCTTTTTAAGAATGGCGCGATTTCAGCCCAGACCATGGATGCTGCCAAAAAGACGTATGATTCAGCTGTTTCACAGTACCAGAAGGCGCTTGAAGCGCTGAGTCTTGTGAAAGAAGGCGCCCGGAAGGAGCAGATAACTGCTGCTCAATACCGGGTAAAACAGTCAGAGGCCGGACTGCGCGCATTCGAAGAGCGGCTGAAAGACACGGTGATCTATGCACCTGTATCGGGAGTGATATTAAGGAAAAATGTCGAGAGAGGTGAGACGGTTGCGCCGGGAATCCCTGTCTGTACAATTGGGGATATCGATAATCCCTGGATAAAGGTGTATGTAAAAGAGGATAAGCTTGGCATGATAAAACTCGGGCAGAAGGCAAACATCAGCGTGGATTCATATCCCGCTAAATCCTATAACGGAATTGTTACCTATATTTCATCAGAGGCTGAATTCACACCCAAGAACGTCCAGACGCAGGAAGAACGGGTCAAGCTGGTCTTTGGAGTCAAGGTGCGTGTGAAGAACAGCAATGATGAACTTAAGCCCGGCATGCCTGCGGATGTGAAGATCCTTCTCAGGTAAATCAGCTTGTTCAGGCGCGAGAGCGTTGTATAAGTAAGGCAACTATGAACGAAACGGCGATAAAGACAGTCAATCTGAAAAAAGCATTCGGCGATGCTGTCGCAGTCGATGGCCTGAATCTCGATATAAAAAAAGGCGAGCTGTTCGGCATAGTGGGTCCTGACGGCGCAGGCAAGACAACAACCATAAGGGTACTCACGGCGATTATGGATCCGACTTCCGGGGAGGCATGGGTTGCAGGACACTCCGTATTGAGCGAGGGTGAAAAAATCAAGGAAAAGATCGGCTATATGTCCCAGAAATTTGGCCTCTATGAAGATCTGACTGTCATGGAAAATATCATATTTTATGCTGATCTCTATGAAGTGCCGAAGAAAGAACGTCCCCTGCGAATCGAGCGGCTGCTCGGATTCAGCAACCTCACGCCGTTTAAAGGCAGACTTGCGGGAAGACTGTCAGGCGGCATGAAACAGAAGCTCGGGCTTGCTTGTGCGCTGATACATACCCCTGAGGTCCTTTTCCTCGATGAGCCTACGAACGGCGTTGATCCTGTCTCGCGGAGAGATTTCTGGAATATCCTCTATGACCTTCTCAAGGAGGGGGTGACCATATTTGTTTCCACTGCCTATCTTGACGAGGCAGAACGATGCTCACGGGTTTGCCTTATGCATAAAGGAAAACTCCTTATGGACGACAACCCGGCAGCCATCAAGAGATCATTGGGTATACCCATGATTGAGATGTGGTCGGATGATGCACGGAATGCCATTGAGATAATCAGGGCCACCGAAGGTGTTCGGAGTGTAAGTCTGTATGGGAATAAATTGCACGTTGCCATTTCGGGAAGCGAACTTGTCGATGATGTTATCGCGAATTTGAGCCGTTCCGGGATAGTGATAAGAGGGCGCAGGGAAGTCCTCCCATCAATCGAAGACATATTCATCTCACAGGTGGAAAGACAATGATCCGAAGCGCCGTTGCAGTAAAAGTCCGTGGATTGACAAAAAGGTTTGGTGATTTTGCAGCGGTTGACACTATAGATTTAAGCATCAAAAAAGGGGAGATATTCGGCTTTCTCGGACCAAACGGCGCGGGCAAATCAACAACGATCAAGATGCTCTGTGGTCTGCTTCTTCCTACTGGTGGAGAAGGTTCTGTCAACGGCCTTGATATTATGAAAGAATCAGAGGAGATAAAGAAAAACATCGGGTATATGTCACAGAAGTTCTCTCTTTATGATGACCTGACCGTTGAGGAAAACATCCATTTCTTCAGCGGTATCTACGGCGTCGCAAAGAGCAGAAAAAAAGAGAGGCTGGACTGGGTCCTTGAAATGGCAGGACTTCAGGACAGGAGAAAGGCGGTAACAAAGACCCTCCCCGGCGGGTTCAAGCAGAGACTCGCGCTCGGCTGTGCAATTCTGCATGAACCGCCCATTATATTCCTTGATGAGCCGACGTCGGGCGTTGACCCTATTTCACGCCGTAATTTCTGGAACCTTATTGATGAGATGTCAAAGGCGGGGATTACGATTTTCGTAACAACACACTACATGGACGAGGCAGACTATTGCAATAGGCTTGCGCTTATCTACAGGGGGAAGATAATAGCTGAAGGTTCGCCGAACGAGATGAAGCAGAAATACATGACGCGATATGTCCTTGAAGTAGAGGTGGACAAGGCTGTTGAAGCCATGGAGGTTATGCGCAAAAACAAGATAGAAACAGCGATCTTTGGAAGCCTTCTCCATGCTACGGTAGACAATATGGAAGAAGCAATGCCGAAGATCAGGGATATGCTCGAAGAGGCCGGCATCCAGGCGCTCAGAATCGAGAGGATCATGCCGTCACTTGAAGATGTCTTTGTGACGCTGATTGAGGTTTCATAAAATGAAGTTGCTTAGAATCAAGGCCATCGCAAAAAAAGAGCTTGTTCAGATATGGCGGGACCCTCTTAGTCTTGCGATGGCGTTTCTGATGCCGGTAATGCTTCTTTTTATCTTCGGGTATGCGATAACGCTTGATGTGAACAACCTTAAGACCATTGTGTATGACCTTGACAGGAGCAGCTTGAGCCGACAGCTGATAACCGCATTCAAAGAGTCGGGTTGCTTTACGGTTGTCGGCAATATACAGGAGCAAAAGGAGATCGACCAATACCTCGACTCAGGCAAGGCTTTTGTCGCCGTTTCAATTCCAAAGAACTTTTCAGAACATATTAGAACAGGAAAGGAGACCTCTCTTCAGATTATTGTGGACGGCAGTGACTCCAATACCGCGACTATCGCCCTCGGCTATGTGTCGGCCATAACCGAAAGGTTTTCTCAACGAATCAATGGAGGCCGCATAACGCCACTTATAGACCCGAGGGCGCGCGTCTGGTATAACCCTGAGCTTAAATCAAGAAATTTCATAATCCCCGGCCTCATCGCGGTTATCATGGCGGTTATAACCGCACTGCTGACCTCACTCACCATAGCGCGGGAATGGGAGAGGGGCACCATGGAGCAGCTTATCGCCACGCCTATAAAGACACGGGAACTGATTCTCGGCAAACTCATCCCTTATTTTTTTATCGGCTTCATTGATGTGATATTCTCGGTGCTACTGGCTGTTTTTATCTTTGAGGTGCCTCTGAGAGGAAGCCCTCTGTTGCTTATGACGCTTTCAAGTATATTTCTGTTTGGAGGTCTTAGCCTCGGCATCCTCATATCCATAGCGGCAAAGTCCCAACTGGTCGCAAGCCAGATAGCGATGATAGCAACCTTTCTTCCGGCCTTTCTCCTTTCAGGATTTATGTATTCGATATCGAACATGCCGAAGCCTCTCCGGATATTCACCCTTGCCATACCCGCGAGATATTTTGTGACCATACTTAAGGGGATATTTCTGAAGGGCAGCACGCTGAAACTGCTCATGTTCGAGACAATGCTCCTTTCTGCTTTTGGCCTTTTTGTCTTTGCCGTAGCAAATAAGAAATTCAAAAAAAAGGTTGCCTGACGATGTTTGAAAGGATAAAGCGGATGGTGATAAAGGAATTCATCCAGGTTTTCAGGGACAAGAGGATGAAGGCGATTGTCTTTATTACTCCGATCATGCAGCTGATGCTCTTCGGGTATGCGGTCACTACCGACGTAAACAATATAACAACTGCATTTTATGACCTGGATAAATCATACGAGAGCAGAGAACTTGCACGAAGACTTGAGTCGTCAGGCTATTTCAATATTGCGTATTTTCCGGAATCCAGGCAAGAGATTCGAACCCTGGTTGACAGGGGAAAAGTGCTCTGCGCAATCCAGATAAACAGAGGTTTTTCCTCTGACCTGAAGAGAATGACCCCCACGGAGGTTCAGATTATCGTGGATGGAACAGATTCGAATACCGCAACAGTTGCCATGGACTATGCAAGCAGGATTGTCATGAAATACGCAAAGAAGTTCGGCGCCGACCAGTCGGTGCAGCAGGTAAAAATACAGGTAAACACAAGGGCATGGTATAACCCTGATCTGAGGAGTAAGAATTACAATGTGCCGGGAGTTATTGCGATCGTGATCATGCTCATCTGTCTTCTGCTTACCTCAATGGCTGTTGTCAGAGAGCGGGAGATAGGCACTATGGAGCAGCTCATGGTCACACCGCTGAGGCCGCTTGAACTGATGCTCGGCAAGACCATTCCTTTCGCCATCATAGGCTTTTCTGACGTCTTGATCGTTACACTTGTTGCAGTATTCTGGTTTGATATACAAATAAAGGGATCTTTGCAGATATTGCCTCTGGCCACCGCAATCTATCTCTTATCAGTGCTCGGCATAGGACTCTTTATCTCTACCATATCAAGGACGCAGCAGCAGGCCCTCATGGCGACTTTTTTATTCTACATTCCGGCGGTTCTGCTTTCGGGTTTCATGTTTCCCATAGAAAACATGCCGCAGATCATACAATACGGCACCTACATCAATCCTCTGAGATATTTCCTTGTGATTATACGCGGCATATTTTTGAAAGGGAACGGTGTCGCAGTTCTCTGGCCGCAAATGGCAGCCCTCTTGCTGCTCGGCAGTCTGGTTATAACACTTAGTTCTCTGAGATTCCGGAAAAGGATGGGCTGATCATCAGGTCGTTCAAAAACGAACTGAGAACCAGGGGGCGATACAGGGCTCTTTTCCCGGCCCAGCGCGTTGTCAGGTTCATTATGGGCTATCTCCATACGATACCATTATCCGGGTTGGGACCATACTTTATGTTCATATTGTTGTGCTGCGGTTCAATAAGAAGCTGGATGTGGTTGAGATTATCTCAACCTGCTCCCGCACTTCCTGCACATGCGCATGCCGATATCATTACCCAGGTATTTATTGCATGACGGGCATCTCCAGTTGATACTGCTGAAACCGATAAACGCGGTGATAACGATAACCTGAGCTCCCAAGAGAGTATTTTTCGAGAATTCTCCCAGTATCGTCGGACGCTTATGAAGCATCCCGAGAAATAACACAAGACACAGCGCCACCCCTATGGCGAGGAGTTGACGTCCCCGGCGCACTCCGAAATCCTGTATAATCCGTCTGCCGTCTTTGTCGGACATGGTTGCAATCCCTGGCGTGAAAATTATCGGGTATTATACCGCCGGCGTTTCATTTTTTCAAAATCATTTCATTATCAGACTTCTTTCTTTTTCTATCAGTGAATCCCTCTATTTCGGTGCGCTTCCTGGTTGTTTGTCCTTCTTCTCTTTTAAATCTTTTGCGTGTTTGATCGCCTTCTGTTTCTGACCCTTGTCTTTGTCCTTTTTGCCGCCTTTGTCTCCCATTGCGTGCCTCCTTTGGTGATGCCGGTCATATTCCCCCGGTTCGGGAAACTGTGTTCCTTACGGTGAATGCTACCAGAAGTCTGAGCCGAAGGCAAGGGCGGTAGTGGAGATCGTCCGTCTTGAGCCGAAACCGGAGTGCAAAATCGCGGGGCACACATGAAAGAATCTGAGAGGGCAAGGTCTCGGCGCTACCTGCCTCTTTGGAAGAGGACTCCGCGCCGTCAAGTACGAATAAGCGTCATTATTACCTCGACTGAGTGTTCCTGATGGTCGTCAACAAGGGAAATTGCCGCGTCGGATTGTTCAACACCGTCTACGGTCACCTTCTCAATGCTGCCGCAGCGCGATTGCAGCACGGTTATATGGTAGACGGTTTCCCTGTACCGGTAATGCGCCTTGAATGACTCCCACTCCCCCGGCAGGCATGGCGCGAAACGCAGCTTGTCTGCTTCAAGCCTCAGCCCAAGGAGTGATTCAAGGATAAGTCGGTACATCCAACCGGCCGATCCCGTGTACCACGTCCATCCACCGCGGCCAACGTGCGGAGAGACCGCATATACATCGGCAGCGACGACGTAGGGTTCTACTTTATACGTCGCTATTTCCTCCCTCGTCCTCCCATGGTTTACCGGGTTGATCATTGCCAGGAGTTCCCACGCGCGGCGGTTGTCGCCCAATTGAGCGAAGGCCATGGCCGCCCAGATCGCCGCATGAGTGTATTGCCCCCCATTCTCCCTTACACCAGGGACGTATCCCTTTATATAGCCGGGATTCAGGTCCGATTTGTCGAACGGCGGGTCCAGGAGCTGGATAAGGCCGGGGTCCCGTCGAACAAGGAGCTTGTCTACCGCTTCCATTGCCATGGCTGAGCGTTCGGCGTCCCCGGCGCCCGAGAGAACAGACCAACTCTGCGCTATCGAATCGATCCGGCATTCGGCATTGCCGGCAGAGCCCAGCGGCGAGCCGTCGTCGAAGTAGGCGCGGCGGTACCATTCACCATCCCAGCCGTTCTCTTCGATATTCCTGCGAAGTTGAGCAGCTTCCTCCCGACAGCGTTCGACAAACGGCAGATCACCGCGCAGACGCGCAATCTCGCAAAACTCCACCAGCACTTTATAAAGGAAGAAGCCCAGCCAAACGCTTTCACCCTTGCCGTGCTCGCCTACCATGTTCATTCCGTCGTTCCAATCACCCGAGCCGATCAACGGCAGACCGTGCTCGCCGCGGTTGACGCCCCTTGAAATTGCCCGCACGCAGTGATCGTACAAACTCGCCGTTTCGTCAGACCGGCCGGGAAGATCGTAATACGAGTCCTCATCATTTCTTACCGGGCGGCCTTCGATGAAGCGGATGCGTTCATCCAATACCCCCGTGTCTCCTGTGTTCAGAACGTAGCGGGCAGCAGCCAACGGCAACCAGAGGAAGTCGTCCGAACAGTGTGTGCGCACGCCCCGGCCTGACGAAGGATGCCACCAATGCTGAACATCCCCCTCCTGAAACTGATGGGCTGCACAGAGGAGGAGGTGCTCGCGGACAAGGCGGGGTTCGGTATGGATGAGCGCCATCACGTCCTGCAACTGGTCGCGGAAACCGAAAGCGCCCGCTGACTGGTAGTATCCGGACCGTGCCCAAAGACGGCACGCGAGTGTTTGATACAAAAGCCATCCATTGGCCAGGACATTGACGGACTGATCGGGCGTCTCGACATTTACCGCGCCGAGAGTATGGTTCCAGTACTGCCAGACCGCTTCTATAGCTCTGCGCGCGGCAGCAGATCCGCGGAAGCGGCGCACCAGGTTGCAGGCCTCATCGGTGTCTCGCCCTGCGCCGAGCATGAAGATGATCTCATGCTCCTGCCCGGCGGCCAGGTCAAAGGGGACCTGGATAGCGGCACAGGGGTCCAAAGCGGCTCCCACCTTGCCGGAAAGCCGTGAGCGGGTCATCGCCAGCGGGCTGCGAAGCGTGCCGTTACGACCAAGAAACTCGGTCCGGTCGCCGCTTAAGGTCCGGGCCGCATCGGCCACATCGAAGAAGGCGGTCCGTTCAGCGAACTCCGTGCTGTATGGGTTTTGCGCGAAGAGCGCGCCGGTATTGGGATCAACCTTGGTGATTACGTGCATCCTCGATTTCGGTTGCAGATCTCCCAGCACCCATTCCACGTAGCCGGTGGCGGAGAGACGGCGGGCCCGGCCTGATTCGTTTTGCACCTTCAATACGGTGAACTTGACCGATGCGTCTATGGCCACGTAAACCCACACCTCGGAGCTGATGCCGTCCTCTGCGTGCTCAAAGACGCTATAGCCGAACCCGTGACGGCTGGTGTAAGGCGTCAGCCCGCGACTGGGCAGCGGCGTGGGGGAGCAGAATTGGCCGGTCTCTTCATCACGGATATAAAACGCCTCTCCGCCCGAATCGCACACCGGGTCGTTATACCAGGGAGTGAGGCGGAACTCGTGGGCATTCACGCTCCACGTGTAGACAGGGCCGCTCTCTGAGATAATGGTCCCGAAGTTCGGGTTTGCCAGCACATTCACCCACGGCGCCGGAGTCACCTGCCCTCGCGCGGTCGTAATTATGTACTCTCGTCCATCAGGGCTGAATCCTCCCAGCTCATTGAAAAAGATCAGATCGCGGCGGGGCATTGCCACGACCGGGGGGGATTCGGCGCGAAGGGTCCAGGCCGGTTTAAGGCGCGGTACTGTTGTTTTCACAAGACCGCGGCGGTTGATCTGGTCCGACAGCAGGCCCCAATTGTCGCTGATGACGATGCGGGCTACTGTTTGGAGCAGAATGCGGTCTTCGTTCGATATCTGCTCAGCGAGCCTTACGAAAATGCCGCCCGGTCGATCTGTCACGTTGGCTTCAAGGCCTGCGGCAATGAGTCCCATGATCTGGTCCTGAAGAAGTTGCCGGTAACCGGCCCGATCTTCGTTCCAGATCACCAGGTCCACTGCCAGTCCTTTTAAACGCCAGTACGCATGGGCCTGGACGAGCTGCCTCACAAGGTCGATATTGGCCGGATCTTCAATCCGCAGCAGCACGATCGGCAGGTCCCCGGAAATGGCGTATCCCCACAGACCGGATTGCCCTCGGCGGTTTTTTTTGAGAATGTCCGTGTCGGCGCGCAGAGAGGAATTGGCGTAAATTATAGAGCCGGCAAGTCGTCCGTAGAGTTGCGCATCGGACTCCGTGACATTGAGCTGTTGCAGGACCACCTGGCTGTGCGTCCACGCCAGATCGAAGACGCGGTCCGCAAAACGCCGGTCCTGATATTTCTCGACAAGTCCCATACATGCGTCCCGGGTTTCTCCGATGCCGGAGACTACATCTATAGTTGCCGACGCTTCCGGATCGAGTGTGATCCGGTACCTGATTGCAACAATCGGGTCCAGCACAGAACCCTCGCTGCCGGAGAGCGCCCCCGAGAGAGTAGATCGGCCGCTCATGGCTTTCGGATTGGCGACGGTCCTCTCCCGTCCGATGAACTTCATGCGGTCGGTCTCATAGGAAACTTCTCCGATGTCCGCCCCGTGCGCGGTCATCAGGTGAAACATCCATGGCGTATGCTCTTCAAGGGAGCGGGGCCGGCGGGCGCAAAGGATCGCCTTCCTGTGGTCGAGGATCTCCGTCTGAACGAAAAGATTGCTGAACGCGGGATGCAGGGCGTCTGCGGCAGAGGGTGCGAGAACGACTTCAGCATAACTCGTTACATCAAGCGTTCTTCGTGTTCTGGAGGAGTTCGTAATGCGGGTCCGGCGCAGTTCGATGTCGTCTTCCGGCGATACAACGATCTCTGTATGTATATCATAGTCGAAGTCGCGGCGGCGAAACTCGGCCCTGCCTTCCGAAAAAATCGCTTCGTATGTGTCAGCCCGTTTGAGCGTAGGTTGATACGCGGCTGACCAGAACTTCCCGGTCGCCACATCGCGGAAGTAACAGAACATGCCCCAGTTGTCGCAGGTGGTGTCTTCGCGCCAGCGTGTCACTGCCATGCCCTTCCAACTGCTGTATCCGCCGCCGGCGTTCGTGACCACCACGTGGTATCTGCCGTTGGACAGCAGCAGCACCTCCGGCAGCGGAGTGTTGGGGCTGTTGAAAACGCGCACCGGCATCTCGGCCCCACTGGAAATCGCACGAACGTCGGAGAGCTCGGGGGCCTCCAGATAGAATGCCGTTGCCCTTGGGACCCGCTCCTGAAGAAGGAGCATAGTGGCCTGGAACAAAGGGTCCGACTCGAATCTTTTCTGCATCGGACGATCCAAAAGCAGATGGGCCAGTGAGAGGAGGCTCATACCCTGGTGGTGTGCCATGAATGACCGGACCACCGTTCTATCCTGCCTGCGTCGTTGACGTGAAGGGGTATAGTCGACTGCTTCATAAAAACCATACCGGGCCTCAAAACCTTCAGCGCTGAGTCGCTGCAGGTTCAAACATGCCTCCTCGGGCGCCACCATCAGCGCAAGAGCCGAGGCATAAGGCGCAATTACCAGGTCATCGGCGAGTCCGCGCTTGAGTCCCAGTCCCGGTACGCCGAAGGCGCGGTATTGGTAGTTGAAATGGACATCGACCGTGTTGTAGCCTGATTCAGACATGCCCCACGGTACGCTGCGCTGCCTCCCATACTCGATCTGTCTGTCCACCGCAGCCTTATAGGTCTGGTCGAGCAACGTGTGTTCGTACGTAGGCATCACCAAAAGCGGCATCAGGTATTCGAACATCGAACCGCTCCATGAAAGGAGGACCGGCTCTCCACCGGCGTTAGTGAGCAGGCGTCCCAGGCTGAACCAGCTCTCCTGCGGCAGTTGTCCCTGCGCAATAGCCACAAAACAGCATAGTCTCGCTTCTGACGCCAGCAGGTCGTAATAACCAGCGTCCCTCCGGCGCTCACCAACGTTGTACCCGATAGACAGCAGCTGTCGCGCAGGGTCGAACAAAAAATCATAGTCCATGCGCGCGAGTTCACCTGACTGCAGCGCAAGGCGCTCGATGTCGGCAATTCTTTCACCGGCGCGCTGGTAGCCAAGTCCTGCCAGTTCGCGCAGCGTCGGGACCTTATCAATGCTGTCCACTGTCGAAGCATCGACAAACATCAGCTCATCGAGAGCTGAACGGCATTGACCGGCAAAGGCGCGTGCCCACCACATAGCTTCATTATCCGGATCCGCATCCAGGGCCTCGAGACTATCAATAACCTCAACGGCGGATGCAGCCAGCTGGTCCAGAAAGCGCCTCGCAGCCGCGAGCGTCTCCGGGAGGGAATTGGATGCGGACTCGATGTCCTTGCGTATTTCGGCCATTAGTGAATGAGCGCTTCTTTCCGGAGAAATTCCGTCCACGGAGTCCGCCAGAATCCTTAATGTATCGTTGAGCCCGGCAAACAACTGCGCTCCCAGGATTTTTTGATCGGGTAGTGCGAGCAGGCCCGCCCGCAATGTCAGCAGATGAGCAGCGAGGTTCCCGCTGTCCACCGTCGAGATATAAGCAGGCAGCAGCGGTTTCAGAGACTGCGTGTCATACCAGTTATAGAAGTGGCCCCGGTGCCGTTCCATGGATTCCATCGTGCGCAACGCATTCTCAGTGCGCTCGATGAATCGTCCGGCTGAAATGTAACCAAAGTCATATGCCGACAAATTCGCCAGCAGCGCAAGTCCCATGTTGGTAGGCGACGTGCGATGCGCAACCGAAGCAACGCGATATTCCTGATAGTTATCAGGTGGCAGCCAATGATCATCCGGACCTGCAAACGTCTCGAAGAACGCCCAGGTCTTTCGGGAAAGCTTCCGGAGAAAGATAATCTGATCAGCCATCAGCCTTGCTCCGCGGCGGGGGAGCGGCCTGCTGATCCACCAAGCGACAACAGGGGAGGCAAACCAGATGCTTAGCACAGGCCCTGCCACAGCCAACGCGACCGGCCTCGAAAGCCCCAGATAGAGCGCTGCGGCGGTAACGACAAGAGGCGCGATCCACATAGCCCGGCAGAAGTCGGCGAGGCGTCCCGTATGGCGTTTGCGGTCCAGACCGTTAGACAAATTCCACTCAAGCAGCCGTCTGTGCGTTACCAGCATCCGCCACGTGGCGCGCGCAATCGCATTCAGACAATAAAACGCCTCATACGGCAGACAAACGAGCGAAAATGCGGCCTGAGCGAAGCGCCTGAGCGCAGAACGCGCTGAGGCAGCGAGATGCTGACCCGGAAGCGCCTCGTCCGGCTTCCGGAACATTTCCAGTATAGAGGCAACCAGGGGGGGAATCAGGATAATTCCGATTACCGAAAAGGTCCAGAACCATGGCGATGATAAAACCGTCCAGCCCAGCAGCAGCAGGAGTGTCAATACCGCCGGCATGAGACTGCGCCGAAGGTTATCGAAGATTTTCCATTGGGACAGGCCTGAGAGCGGATTTTTATGAAAACGCGCGTCAGGACCGGGGCCAGGCACATTCGACAGCAGCCACCGCGCAATCTGCCAATCGCCCCGGACCCAGCGGCGCCGGCGGCCCACGTCCGCGCTGTAGCAGGACGGATATTCCTCGTACAACAGCACATCGCTCAACAGCCCAGCCCGTGCATAACACCCTTCCAGAAGGTCGTGACTGAGGATCCGGTTCTCGGGGAAGCGTCCTTTAAGCGCCCGCTCGAATGCGTCGACTTCATAGATCCCCTTGCCGATGAACGAGCCTTCACCGAAAAGGTCCTGGTAAACATCTGAGACAGCTCGCGTATACGGGTCGATGCCCGGCTCACTCCCGCACATTCGCGCATACCGCGACCGGTTTGTGCCCGGCAGGCTGGCGGCCACGCGTGGCTGAAGGATGCCGTACCCGGCAACAACGCGCTGCTTGTCTTCGTCGTAGTGTGCACGATTCAGCGGGTGCGCCATGGCGCCCGCAAACTGACGAGCCGAGTCGCGAGGCAATTGCGTATCCGTGTCAAGGGTGATCACGTACTTTACGTTCGACAGGATTTCCGTATTACCGACAATAAGCGAGAAGCGGTCCCCAGGGATATTATGCGCGCCCCTTTGCAGAAGCGAATTCAAATCAGCGAGCTTCCCTCTCTTGCGCTCGTAACCCATCCAGACCCGCTCCCTGGGATTCCATCGGCGGGGGCGATGGAAAAGGAAGAAGGTATCGCCTTGCGTGCTCCCGTATTTTTTATTCAGCTCTTCGATCCTCTTCCGGGCCAGCTGCAACAGCGGCTTGTCCTGTGGAGTCGTTTCCTCGTCCGCGTCGCTAAAATCAGTCAGCAGGCCTAAGCGCAGGTTTTCGTCCCTGTTTGCCAGGAACCGGACTTCCAGAGCCTCGATCAGGTCCTCGACGTTTTGAGCGCTTATGAGCATGGTCGGGATTACGGCCAGGGTGCGCGATTCCGGCGGGATCCCCTTGGAGAAGTCCATCCGAGGCAGCGGCTGCGGCGTCGCGAGTAACGTAGCCAGCCAGTTAACCAGCTCCACCGCCAATTGGCTTGCGCCCAGCATCGAGAATATGCCAATCAGCGCGAGCAGCCAGTCAGGGGACCCGCCGGTGTATGCCTTTTCCAATAAGATACCGGTAAAAAGCGCCGTAATCAGCGCGATCGAGCCTATATAGAAGGGCAAAGGAAACGCGCGGCCAATTCTCTGAAGATGCCCGGTTGTGGAATGGCGCATCCCTACTGTTCGTTCGAGCTGCGGCAATCCCTTGTCGATCAGATAGAACCCGACATGCGCCGCCCGATCGTCTCTGTCTTGCCCGTTGTCTTTATGGGCCGCGGCTTCGCGCGCAAGCCCGATGGCTTTAAGTGCCACCTCTCCTTCGGATAGCAGGCTGTTCTTCGCTATTTTCTCCACGACGTGACGGTAGCGGTCCCGTGTGGCAAAATCCATCTTGCCGTAGACTCCGCCAAGGTCCTCGCGCAACACCTTTTCGACTGCGCTCATCTTCTCGACGAACTCGGGCCAATCCATCGCCCCCAGAAAGCGGAGGCTGCCGATGCTGTTGCTTATGGAGACCTGGTCGGCAGCCTGTTGCTGGTTCTCCGAATGCACTGACTGCTCTATTGTCAGTCCGGACTCGGAGAGCCGCTGCTCAATCCATGTGAGCGGCAATGCCAGAGCAGGGCTTTGTCCCTGCAGCCGGCGAGTAAATTCCGCAACAAATGAGCTCACCATCGGCGGGTCCGACCGTACCATGTCCGCAATCACCAGGATCAGGCTGTTTGGGTCCTTCTCCGCTGTCTCCGTCATCTGGTCCGCCCAATAATCAGCGAGGTTTCTGTTGATCCTGTCGGCAGCAATCCTGGCTGCAACGCGACGGAGATTCTCGATCAGCGCCAGCCGCAGCATGATGGGGATTGCCCACAATTCGCCCAGCTTAAGGACGCTCACCGTCTGGTAGGCTGCGACGAAACTGCTCAGATTTTCCGGGTCCACCCTGCCATCTCCGTGGGAGATCGTCTCCAGCGCTATGTCATAGACGCGTGGAATTCCGTCCGAGGGTCTGTTCAGCAAGCGCGGCAGTTCCCGGCTGTAACCCTTAGGCAGGTGTCTCCTGGCTGTGCGGACCTGTTCTTCGATCAGATAAAAGTTGTCGAGCAGCCATTCGCCTGCCGGCGTAATCCGGCGGTCTGTCTTGACAGCATCGGCCAGCAGGTTGCGGGCAGAGATCAGGACGCCTTCATTCTCGGAAAGCCGCGACAGAAGCTGGTCGGGCGCTTGCCCCGGACTCAACTTGTGCGAGGCCGCCAGGATCCTGCCATGCTGTTCCAGCTGTTCTCTGCTGAAAAGTTCCGATCGCAGTGGTGGCTTGTCCCCGGCGTACTTCTGTGCCAGGTCTGTTCCGCGGAAGCTCGCACGCAAATGATGCAGGTTCCCGAACATGTTTTTTTTGCTCACCTTCAACTTTGAGGTCTCCTTCTTTCAGGGAAGTCTTCTCTCAATCAAAATCCGGCATACTTAAAAAACAATACTCCCCCGCTGTTACGCTGTTGTAAAAATGGTTATATGAGCCCCCGTGCAAAGAGGGCTTGTGGTCTATATAATGGGAGCCCTGTGAAGGAAAGAGAGTGTATCCACTAATGGAAGAATAATATAATTATTCATTGAAAGAATTCTGAGAGGGCTGCTTTTCTCATGGTTAACTATACCACATAACGGCCGCCTGCATTTGAAATGACCCGGAGCATGACGTGATCCCTGTTGAAATCATTGACAACAATAAAAACATAATCTTATCGTGAAAACATGTTAAACTATCAAAAAGCGCCGGTTGTCGAGCATGGGACGTGCGGGACGTAGACCGGCAAAGACCACACACAAAAAGGAGGACACACCATCGTTAATCAAAGACGAGTATCGCCCGCGCGGGTCGTCGATAAGACCCGCGTAAACAACCAGATCCGGCTGATCAAATCAAAAGAGATACGGGTTATCGCCGATGAAGGGCAAATCGGCATAATGGATATTGATTCGGCATTGAAAATCGCGGGAGAACGGGAATTGGATCTCGTGGAAATCAGCCCACAGGCTGAGCCGCCGGTTTGCAAGATCATGGACTACCGGAAGTTCAAGTTCGAGCAAGGCAAAAAAGAGCGGAAGGCCAAGAAAAATCAAACGACTCTCACGCTCAAAGAAATCAGGATGCGCCCTTCGATCGATACCCATGACTATGAGTTCAAGAAGCGCAGCGTGCGGAAGTTCCTCGATCACGGGGACAAGGTTAAAGTGACCATTCGCTTCAGAGGAAGGGAATTCAGCCGCCAGGACCTGGGGACGAATGTCCTTAACAGGTTAGCGCTGGAACTGGAGGATGTAGCCAAAGTAGAATCCCAGCCGAAGATGGACGGCCGCCAGATGGTAATGATTCTCAGGGCTTCATAACTTTTCTGCGCGGAGTTCGGGAGCGCAACGAAGTTCCGAAATAGAGCAGTCACCCTAAATCCGCGATTAGAAAAAAAGAGATGATAAAAAAACCTCGTTAATGTGATAAGTTTAAGGTTGAATAGACGCAAAAACATATCACCAACGAG
>JAKAGF010000200.1 GCA_021825805.1 Nitrospirota bacterium | reverse complement strand
GGTCCCTGAAGACCTCGTAGGTGATGTGCCATTCGCCATCCCACTTCATGGAGTATTTGTCCTCAAGCCACGGCTGGACAGAGGAATACTGTTTCAGTTCATACCCCTCGGGGAGTCTCAGTCCCCTGATCTTGTCCTTCATCTTGAGGATCGCATAAGCGGGGCTTTCGTCGCCCCCGGCAACGTCCCCGATGACATAGACCACCCTCTTGAGATTCTTGTGATAAATGGTCTTGTCCTCCACCCCCTCACGGATCTTCACCAGGTCGGCAAGACTCACAAGGGCGCCGCTGGATGAGGGAACGCCGATCTCCTTCAGGGACTGCAAACTGGAGCGTTCAGCGAGGGGCATCCTCATGCTGATCTCAACCGGCTCCTTCTCCCGCTCAAGGTGCGCAAGGCCGACGGGCATCCCGCTGAGAGCAGCCCGAAGCGTCCGGGATACCGCCTCGGTAGTAACCCCGTTGAGCGCGGCCTTGTCCTTGTCAACATCAAAGGTGATCTTCCTCTGATCGTCCTCAACATACCAATCCACGTCTACAATGCCGTCGGTCTTCTCAAAGATCTGCCGGATGTCGCGAGCAACGTCGATCTGTCTGTTCATGTCAGGGCCATAAACCTCTGCCACAAGCGTGCTCAGCACCGGAGGACCCGGCGGTATCTCGGCGACTTTTATCCTGGCGCCGTAGCGGTCCGCAAGCGCCCTGAGGCCCGGCCTGATGCGCTTTGCGATATCGTGGCTCTGGCTGGAGCGTTCGCCCTTGTTGACGAAATTCACCTGGATATCAGCCATATTGCCGCCTGACCTCAGGAAGTAATGCCGCACGAGACCATTGAAGTTGTATGGAGCGGCTGTGCCTATATAGGACTGATAGTCAGTTACCTCCGGGACGGTCTTCAGATATTCGCCCAGTTCCCGGACAAGGGCGGCGCTCCGCTCAAGGGCGGCGCCTTCGGGCATATCGACAATCACCTGGAGTTCGCTCTTGTTGTCAAACGGGAGCATCTTCAGCTTCACCCCCTTCAAGGGGATAAGCGCGAGGGCAAGGCCGAGGAGCAGAAGGACGGCGGCAAGGGCCGTCATACGCTTCCTTGAATTGTCGATGAGGGGGCCCAGGATACGCTCATAGAGGGCGTAGAGTTTTTCTCCTTCTTCCTTGTGTCCTTCCTTCCGGACCCCTTTGAGCGCCTTATAACTCATCCAGGGGCTTACGATGAAGGCGATAAGGAGGGAGAATATCATCGCAGCGGATGCCCCAACCGGGATCGGCCGCATGTACGGGCCCATGAGACCCGACACAAAGGCCATCGGAAGAAGCGCCGCGATCACGGTGAAGGTGGCGAGGATGGTGGGGTTGCCGACCTCATCCACCGCAAAGACCGCTGTAAGCGGATCGGTCCTGTGGAGCCTGAAATGCCGATGGATATTCTCCACGACGACAATGGCATCATCGACCAGGATGCCGATTGAAAAAATCAGGGCAAAGAGGGTCACCCGGTTAAGGGTATAGCCGTACATATAGTTTATGAACAGCGTAAGGGCAAGGGTCACCGGCACCGCAACGGCGACAACGAGTGACTCCCTCCAGCCCAGGGCGAGGGCTATAAGCACTATCACCGAAAAGGAAGCGATGAAGAGGTGCTCAAGGAGCTCATCAGACTTTTCCCTGGCGGTCTCGCCGTAGTTGCGCGTTGTGGTGATCCGGATGTCCGAGGGAACGAGCGTGCCCTTCAGCGCATTGATCTTTTTTATCGCCTCGTCGGCAACAACACTCGCATTTGCCCCTTTTTTCTTCGATACCGTCAGTGTCACCGCCTCATACTGTCCGCCGCGCGAATGATTGAGACCAATGCCTTTCCTGTCCGCAGAGGGACCAAGGCCCATAAAGACATAATTGGCCGGCTCCTCGGGTCCGTCCTTTATCGCGGCAACGTCGCGGAGATACACCGACTTTCCGTTGCCGACACCCGCCACAAGGCCGCCGATCTCATCCGCGTTCCTGAGAAAGGAACCGGTGTCCACCAGGAACTCGCTGTTTCCCGATGAAAATGCCCCGGAAGGAAGCATGAAGTTCGCCTTCCGCAGCGTCTCCATGATCTGAAAGGGCGATGCGTTATAGGCCTTCATCCGTTGCGGATCAAGGACCACCCTCACCTGTCGCCTCTGGCCGCCTATGACCGAGGTCTCAGAGACGTCTTTGTCCTTCTTGATCTCCCCGCAGAGCTCCTGGGCGACCCGCCTGAGTTCGTAGCCATTGTAGCGTTCGCTCCAGAGGGTGAAGGTCGCGATTGGAACATCGTCGATCGACTTCGGCTTCACGAGGGGCTGCGACACACCCGGAGGGATCGTGTCGTAATGGGACATCAGCTTGTTGTAGAGCTTGACGATGCTCGTCTCCATGTCCTCGCCCACATAGAACCGGACTATGGTGAGGTTCATCCCTGGTTTGACAATGGAATAGATATATTCCACTCCCTTGATCTCCCAGAGAAACTTTTCCATGGGTTTTGTGACGCGTTCCTCAACCTCTTTGGCGGACGCTCCTGGATAGGCCACCATCACGTCGATCATCGGGACCACGATCTGGGGCTCTTCCTCCCGTGGGGTGACGATCACGGCAAAGATACCGACCAGGAGGGACGCAAGGATGATAAGCGGCGTGAGCTTGGATTTTATAAAAGACTTCGCGATCTTTCCGGAAATACCCAACCCGTTCATGACAATGCCCTCTTGACGCTACGGCGCCGTGACAGCGACGCCGCCGTCAACCGCCTTCTCCACACCGCCGATGACAACCCGGTCGCCGGCGGTCAGGCCGGAGAGTATCTCCACCCGGTCGCCGTATGTCCTGCCGAGCCTGACAAGCCGATAGGTTATCACCGACTTGTCGCTGACCACGAAGATTCCGGTCAATTGTCCTTTCTCGGCTACCGCCTTCCCCGGAACAAGGAGCGCCTGCTTCTTTCCCGCTGGGATAGACACCCTGGCGTAGAGGCCGTTCCTGAGGCCTTCCGCCTTGAGGGAAATCTTCACCAGAAACGTCCGGCTCATGGGATCAACCGAAGGCACAACCTCCGAGACAGTTCCCGTGAGCCCCCTGTTCAGGGATTCGATAGTCACCAGGGCATTCATGCCCGGCCTGATCCTCCCGGTCTGGGTCTCGTCCGCGTTCACCTCGATCCGGTAGGACGAGTCATCTTCCACGGTGATGAGGGGCATGCCCGGAACAGCCATGCTGCCGTACTCGATCTTTTTTTCAGTCACAAGCCCGGACAGGGGCGCTGTTATCCTGGTAAAGCCATGATAGACCTTTGCCTCGCTGACCCCGGCCTCGGCCCTCTTCAGCGCAGCCTGAGCCCGTTCGTAGTCAAGCCCGGCAACACGTTGCTGGGTCTCGATCCGGTCAAGCTCCTGTCCTGACAGGGCCTTCTCGTCAAAGAGCTTCCTGTAGCGCTGATAGGTTATATCATTCAGCTTCTTGTTCTCGCCGGCTGCCTCCACCGCCTTTTCCGCCTCCCGGTAGCCCTCAGCCGCTGCCTTCACCTTCTGGGCCACGTCGCTGTCGTCTATGGTGAGCAGCGCCTGGCCTGCCTTCACGCGGTCTCCCTCTTTCACCTTTATAGATGTGACCGCGCCCATCATGCGGCTCGCCGCCACACTCACGGTCTTCGCCCTGACAGTGCCGGACGTCTCGTAAAATTCGTCAACAGTCGAGGGACTGACAACTGAAACCGTCAGCCCTGATATCTGCTCGCGCTTCACCTCCGCCACCCCTGGCTTGACCTTTTCCCCGCAGCCGGCCGGAAGAATCAGTAAAGAAAAGAGGGCAAGATATGTTAGTGCTATTTTTTTCATCTGTTTCCTCCGGTTATTTCCCTGTCAAGGTCCTTCATGATCGTGCCGCTCTGGAAGCCCAGGTTAGCCACTGCGGTGAGGTATGCCCCTTCCTTTGCGGCAACGTTCGCCCTTGCGGCATCGAGCGCCGCCTGCACGTCGAGAAGATCGACCATGGCCGACAGGGAGTTTTCATACCTCGCCCGCACCAGCCTGCGGCCCTCCTCAGCTGACCGCAACGCCTTGCGTGCCAGTTCCAGCCCTTTCCGGGCCTCCTCTACAGCGAGGTACGACTCATAGACCTGAAAGGATATGCGCTTCCTGAGTCCCTCGCGGTATTCACCCGCCTCGGCAACAGCGCTCCTGGCCTTCTGCCGCTCGTGCTCCCGTCTTGTTCCGTCGAAGAGTTCCCAGCGCAGAAAGGCCGTCACCTGCCAGCTGTCGCCCTCGCTGCCGAAGGGTCTTCGGTGGTCGTTGAGCTGATACGAACCTCCCACGCCCACCATCGGGAGATATCCGGCAGCAGCCAGTTTCAGGGAATTCTCAGCATTCCTGTACCGTGCCTCCATGGACATCAGGTCCTTTCGCGCAAGAGACGACTGGTAATAGTAGTCTATATCCCTTACCGCAAGAGACGGCCTGTCGTCCTTCACATCCACGGATTCCGCGAGGCCGAGAAGGAGGCCGAGGCCGCGCTTTGCCACCTCCAGGTTTTTCCTGGCTGAAACCAGTCTCTCCTCAGCCCCCGAGACCGCCACTTCAGCCCTGAGCCTGTCGGAATAAAGACCCAACTCCGCGTTGTAACGCACCTCCGCGATCCTCATATGCTCAGCTGCGTCCTCCACAGCCTTCTCCGCAACCGCCACATATGCCCGGCCGGTCTGTATGCCGCAATAGGCCTTGAAGACAGTAAAGACGGTCTCTTCCCTCTTGCGATCAAACTCCTCGCCCTTTGACCGTAAATCCTCCCGGGCCATGTCTATGCCTATATATGCCTTCGGTACAAGAACCGCCTGCTCGAAAGACACCGTTGTCTGGAAATCATTGATCAACCGGGGGCTGTTCAGCGAATCGACGGCAAAGTCCTGTTGGGTGAAGCGTTCCTGATTGAGTTTGGCCATAAAGGCATACGTGGGGTTTGCAGTCCTCATGAACCGTTCTTCGAATGTCAGGCGCGGCAGGAGAAGGCCCCGCGCTATGCCCACGTCTTCTTTCTTGGCGGCCAGCCCGTTCCCTGCCGCCCGCAACTCATGGTTGCCTTCGAGGGAA
>JAKAGF010000199.1 GCA_021825805.1 Nitrospirota bacterium | reverse complement strand
TGCCGGCAAAAGGGTCTTCGCAGCCGAAGTCGGTTGTGAGGGTTATGACAGGCTTACCCTGCATGCAACGTCCCTGTCAGAGAACGTATATCCTCGATCCTTTCCGTCTCCATAAAATGAATTATATCATCCAAAACCTCAACCGCAGCCGTGGGCCGCACAAAATTTGCCGTGCCGACGGCTACCGCGGTGGCGCCGGCCAGGAGGAACTCGACCGCATCCTCGCCGCTCATGATGCCGCCCATGCCGATGATCGGTATCCTGACGGACTTGTATACCTCGTAGACCATCCGCAGGGCGATGGGTTTTATGGCAGGCCCGGACAATCCGCCGGTGATATTCGCCAGTTTCGGTCTGCGTGTCCGTGCGTCAACCGCCATTCCTGTTATCGTATTGATCACGGACACCGCATCAGCCCCCGCCTCCTCCGCGGCCTTCGCCATAAGGCCGATATCAGTCACATTGGGTGAGAGCTTCACGATGAGCGGCAGAGAGGTCTTCTTCCTGACAGCGGATACCACCTCGCGGGTAACCTTCGGGTCAGTGCCGAAAACGCACCAGCCCGCCTGCTTGTTCGGGCAGGAGATGTTCATCTCAAGGCCATGGACCCCCTTGACGGAGCTGAGCTTTTCAGCTGCGAGAACATACTCTTCGACCGAATCTCCGAAGAAATTCACGATAACAGCAGTGTCATAGGTCTTCAGAAAGGGTATCTTCTCGCTGATGAAGCGTTCAATGCCGATATTCTGAAGGCCGATCGCATTGAGCATGCCCGCGGCCGTCTCTACGATGCGGGGCGGCGGGTTGCCCTCCTTTGGAGAAAGGGAAAGACCCTTCACCACAACAGCCCCGAGTCTGCCCAGGTCGATAAACTCGGCGTACTCCTCGCCGTAGCCGAACGTGCCGGAGGCGGTCATGACAGGGTTTTTGAGTTTCAGGCTCCCGATGCTTACGCTGAGGTTCATCCCTGTCTGCCCCCTTCCCTCACCAGACGATTTCCCCTGCCTCAAAGACAGGTCCTTCCTTGCATACCCTCCTGTACCCGTCCTTTGTCTTGACAACGCAGCCGAGGCAGGCGCCGATGCCGCAGGCCATATGCTCTTCAAGGGAGAGATACGCCGTGATGCCCTTAGCAACCGCGATGCGGCTGATCTCCCTGAGCATCGGCTGCGGGCCGCATGCGTAGATGACCGGCTCTCTTACTTCAAGAGAGGCATGGCCCAGGAAATCGTTGAGCGCATCCACGACCGTGCCCTTCCTGCCGCACGAGCCGTCGTCAGTGCAGACTATGAGTTCCCGGTAGCGCCCTGACATTTCATCAGTCATGAAGATCTCATCGCCCAACCTCGCGCCATAGAAGAGATGCGCCTTTTTCTCGAGCTTCTCCACAAGGGAAAAGACCGAGGCGATCCCTATGCCGCCCGCGATGACAAGGGCTGCCTGGTTCTCCGCGGGGAGGGGGTAGCCGTTTCCCAGAGGACCGAGGAGGCTGATGAGCGTCCCCTCCTTCAACTCCCTGAGGATGGATGTGCCCTTCCCTTTTATCCGGTAGAGAATCTGGAACCCGTCGCTGGTCCTCCTGAAGAGGCTGAAGGCCCTCTTGAGGAGCGGGTCGAGTCCACGGGATATCTCAAGCATGTAAAACTGTCCGGGCCGCGGCTCTACCATGATATCGAGGGGCGCAAGCGTGAGGAGGTTGTGGTTGCTGTTTACCGGCCGGTTCTCCCGGATCTCTGCCTTGAAGGATCTACTCAAAAATGATCTCTACGATCTCGTACTCGATTGTCCGCGCAGGCGCCTTGATAATAGCCGTGTCGCCCACGTCCTTGCCGATGAGGGCCTTGCCGACCGGGGAGGTGATCGAAATCCTGCCGTGCTTTACGTCAGCCTCATCCGGGCCGACCAGGATAAAGACGTATTCCTCGTCAGCCTCGACATCAATCACCTTCACCTTTGCGCCGAAGGCGACCTTCGATTGTCTGATCTTTGAGGGGTCGATAACGTCCGCCATGGCTATCTTGGCCTTAAGCTCCTTGATCCTGCCTTCGAGAAAACCCTGCTGTTCCTTGGCTGCGTGGTACTCGGCGTTTTCCGAGAGGTCTCCGTGCGCGCGGGCCTCCGCAATCGCCTGGATATTCTTCGGCCGGTCCACCTTCAGCAGGCGTTCAAGCTCTTCCTGCATTTTCTTATAGCCGTCCGGCGTCATGGGTACTCTCTGCACAGTGTCTCCTTCTTGAATTCCGAAAAGTACTGTAATGTACCATGGTGGTCTTTTTTTTTCAAAGCAGGCCGGGGTGTTATGCGGATCAGACTGATGCGCCCGCGGAAAGGACAAAATATCCTTTACATCATCGGGCCGGCCCGGTTAGACTATCGTCGGATGCGAAACCATGCGGGGATCAACGTATGGGGACTCACAGGGGAGCACAACCTATTCGCTGCAGTTGATGCAGTTATCGGCGGTAGCCTGTCTGAATGAGAGAAAGCCTCAGCCCTTTTCGTAGAGCTGGTCAAGCGGACTTTCGCATAAAGCTCAGAAAGCGGCTTACCCAATAGGCAAGAAAGGGGACATGTTTTTCAGGCGCAAGTTTCCGTTCAAGAAGGAATGCTTGGAACTCCGGAAGCGCATTCTGCGATGTGTTCCCCATAACCCCCACATATCACGAATACTCGTAATTGGTCGATATTACCATAATATACGAAAGGCGGCAATAGACGCAGGCTGATTTTAAACACTTTTTTTGCCGGATTCCTTTTGAATGTGCTATATTGATATCGAAAATGGGGAAAAACCAGAAGGTCGTATATTACTTGTTCGGCCTTGTGGCGCACGGCGATACTCCGCAGTCGCCCAGCGCAGAAATATTAAATTCAAAGGCAGAATTTAGATTAGAAACAAAACCGATCCCCGAATACCAATACCAACGGCATGAAAGACATAAACAAAAGCGCCACAAGGCCGAACGCGAAGTTGAGGAAATAGATAGAGGCCGTGCGAACTGATTGTCGGCCGGAACGGCATGGCCGAACAATACGTTCGAGCTGCCATAAAGACGGCGGCTCAACTTCGCGTTAACCGCAAAAGATAATAAAAGGAGATAATAAAATGACACTAATTGACCAAGATAAAATTGCATATTTAGCGAACGTTTTACTTATCGCCTATGCTGACAAAAAAATTTCACCGAGAGAATCTGCCGCATTGGAGGAAATACGCAAAGGCATTGATGCAAAAAAATCACATATGACTTCCGCCCAAAAAAACGTTGAAGGCGGCTCATACATTTTAACGAAAGTCGGGTCATTTGCTGATCAAGTACGGAACCTTGAAGATATTCTTTTCGTAGCACTAATGGACTCAGATCCAGATGAACAAAAAGAAAAACTTATTGATGAATTCAGCAAGGAAATTGGTATTTACAAAGATCAACTTGATAGATTGATGTCGGATACTGCTCGCAGATGTGATCAAGCCGATCATTCCTTGGCCTGTCCAGCCTGTTCAACCGCAATTCCAACACAGTCGCGCTTCTGCCCCTCATGTGGTGCGGCCTTAACAGCAACAGAAAGTCCGGCAGTTCAGATTGGCTTCGAGATTCCTCCGCAAGGGTATGCAATTGAATTTTGTGTGGCACTTTAGGGACGTAGTGTCCGGAATGGACATATTGTTGACATAACGTCGCTGTTTGTCTATATTTGTCTCATGCCCCGGCAAGCCAATTCGAGAAGGCCATCAGAAATGCAGCACTAATTTCAAGAAAGACCGGTACCAAGTCGTTCTACGCCGACCGCTACGCGGCGTGTGAACCCGTCGTTAACCTGAGAAATAATGAATAATAATAAAAAAAGAAATGTCATAATAACGGAAAGCGTAGTTATTGTTGGGATTGCTGGGATTGTGCTACTTCTCTCTCAGAAAGCAAATGCGCCGCTCTTTTCGAATATTTTTTTAATCTTTACTACACTCTGGAATATTTTTCCAATTGTACTGTTAGGTTTGGCAGCCATTTTAAGTGATAAAGAAATTTCATCAGACGCAATCTTATCTACAGCTTGGGTTATGGTTCCTCTGTCAATTTTTTTTAATTTTTCACACGACCCATTCCTGGTAATTTTTCTTCCTATCTGGTTGCTAGTCCTTGAGGCCGTTATATATTCCTGTGTTCTATCGAATGAAGTGAGAAAGAGCAAAAGCGGTTAACAAGCCCATCAACACCGACGCCGAATAGCGTGGTTGCTTTTTGCAAAGCTCTGTGCCGGCGCGGGTTACGCACCACGTTGAACCTGTAGAAAAACCCCAAATAATATGATCAAAACGCCATCTGGGAGACAGAGCAGGGGACGTTGATACCTGAACAGCATTTAGCCTATCAGTCCCTTTTCCTCCATCTTCTTATTGCCCTAATTGCCTTCAAGCGTCAACGCTTCTGAATAGAAACGAATTGACAATTCCTTGCGTTATATTTACAATGTAATTATGAAACCACTTCGCTTCGAGTGGGATCCCCACAAGAATCCTGAGAATCAACGGAAACACGGCGTTTCATTTGAGGAAGCGCAGGCCGTTTTCCTTGACGAAAATGCCCTGATGATCCATGACCCTGATCATTCAGAGAACGAGGATCGTTTTGTTCTTCTTGGATTAAGCGCCAAAATCCAGTTATTGGCAGTATGTCACTGTTACCGAAAAGGCGACGAGGTTATCAGGATCATATCTGCACGAAGGGCAACCCGCAACGAGCAAAAACGTTATTGGGAAAGGTGACGAACATGAGAAAAGAATATGACTTTTCAAAAGCGGTGAAAAATCCCTATGCCGGCAGGCTCAAACGTCAGGTAACACTCCGGATGGACGAAGGCACCATCAGCTACTTTAAAAAACTCGCACAGGAGATTGGCGTCCCTTACCAGACACTCATCAATCTTTACCTGCGGGATTGCGCCGCGTCTCACAAAAAACTCGCACTGCACTGGAAAACCACATAAGGTTTCAACTTGAGTGGGGTCATGGGGTCAGGTCTTTGATCTTGGATAATACGAGAGAATGTGCTATATTAATCCATAGCACGCCCACTGCGGATAGGCTGCATTATTCAACGATAAGTGGGATGAT
>JAKAGF010000023.1 GCA_021825805.1 Nitrospirota bacterium | reverse complement strand
CTACTAACCTGAGTCTTCCTTGGGGGATAGCAGTGGATCCCTCAGCCCCGCCCCCACCTCCACCTCCCGGCCCTACATCTGTCCCCACCTTGAACGAATGGGGCATGATAATCTTCATGACGCTTGCAGGCTTGGGGTCACTTTATTATCTGGGAAGGAAGAGAGCGGAAAGCTAAGACGGTCTGACAAGCATCTTCATGCGTTATCCCGGACGAACCGTGTGCCCATAAGTTTTGCGGGACGCGGGACGTAGATACCCACGGGCAAACCCGTGGAACCCTGCGGCCGATTGGACACGGAAAAAATCCGGAAACGGCGGAAGGAATATCTCAGGGAGTTTGTGGAGAAGTCACGCGCCTGACGCCAAAAGACCGCGCTGCCTCAATCAATTGCTTTTTCCCTCCCTCTCTCGGTAAACTACGTATGTAGGTTTTCCGCGCGATATCACAGATCTGCAGCACAAGGCAGCCGGTTATTCAGGTATCGTAGCAATCCATCACTACAATAAAGAGGTAATCGTGAAGCGTGAAGATTTAAGAAATATCGCCATTATCGCCCATGTGGACCATGGCAAGACTACCCTTGTTGACGGACTCCTCCGGCAGGCGGGCACTTTCCGTTCCAATGAACGGGTCCAGGAGCGGGTGATGGACAACATCGACCTGGAGCGGGAGCGCGGCATTACCATCATGGCCAAGAATACGGCGGTGGAATACGGCGGCGTCAAGATCAATATAGTCGATACCCCCGGGCATGCCGATTTCGGCGGCGAGGTGGAGAGAACCCTCAAGATGGTCGACGGCGTGCTTCTTCTCGTGGACGCTTCCGAGGGGCCGCTGCCCCAGACGCGGTTCGTCCTGAAGAAGGCGCTTGAGCTGCACCTTCCCCCGATCATTGTCGTCAACAAGATAGACCGGCCCGACGCGCGCATACAGGAGGTGCTCAACGAGGTCTACGATCTCTTTATAGACCTCGATGCAACTGAGGACCAGCTCGAGTTCCCTATCGTCTATACCAACGCCAAGACCGGTGTAGCGAAGCTGTCGATGGAAGAAGAGGCCGCGGACCTCAAGGCGCTTTTTGAGCTCATCGTCCGGACCATACCGCCGCCGCAGGGTGATGCGGAAGGGCCGCTGCAGCTTCTGGTCACCAATATAGACTACAACGACTACGTCGGCAGGCTTGCCATAGGCAGGATATTCTCAGGCGCCGTCAGGGTGGGAGACTGGGTCTCCATGGTCAACGGCCAGGATGGATCAGTGAAAACGAAGATCACCTCTCTGTACGGGTTCCAGGGGCTTGAGCGCGTTGATATCAAGGAGGCCTCCCTCGGCGATATCGTGGCGCTGGCCGGGATCGAGGGGATCAATATCGGCGACACGATAACCGATATTGAGAACCCGCAGCCCCTTCCTCGGATAACGGTCGATGAACCGACCATCTCCATGGTTTTCTCCGTCAATACCTCCCCCTTTGCCGGAAGGGACGGTAAGTATGTCACCTCTCGAAACCTCAGGGAACGCCTTGAGAAGGAGCTGCTGTACAATGTCTCGATCCGCGTGGATTTCAGCCAGACGGACGCCTTCAGGGTTATGGGCAGGGGCGAGCTGCAACTGGCTATCCTCATTGAGATGATGCGGCGTGAAGGGTATGAGCTTTCCGTTTCGATGCCCGAAACGATTACCAAAGAGGTCAACGGCGTTGTGCACGAACCAATGGAACTGCTGGTCATCGATGTGCCCGAGGAGTTCGTGGGCGTTGTCACGCAACAGGTAGGCATGCGGCGCGGGAGGATGCAGAAGATGCAGAACAACGGCCACGGCAGGGTGCGCCTGGAATTCAGGATACCCTCGCGGGGGCTCATCGGCTTCCGTTCCCAGTTCCTCACCGACACCCGCGGCACGGGCCTTCTCAACCACCTCTTCGACGGCTATGAGCCCTGGCAGGGGATGATATCAAAACGCTCCACAGGGGCGCTCGTTGCCGACCGGCCGGGCAAGACGACCACCTATGCCCTGCATCATCTGCAGCCGAGGGGCACGCTCTTCATCAAGGAGAACACAACGGTTTACGAGGGGATGGTCATCGGCGAAAACTCCCGGGAAAACGACCTTGACGTGAATGTCATCAAGGAAAAGAAGCTCACCAATATGCGCGCTTCAGGGGCCGATGAGGCCCTTCAGCTTATCCCTCCCAGGGTCATGAGCCTTGAGCAGGCGATCGAGTTTATCAGGGAGGATGAACTCGTGGAAGTTACCCCTTCGTTGATCAGGGTCAGAAAGAAGACACTTGAGGCGAACAAACGGCCGAAGCCAAGGACGCAGGCCTGAACGTCTGACCGCCCCTTCTCCCCATCCGCAACAAACGGGATAAGTCCCCGCTCCGCCTTCAGGATGCGATGGCAACTGCCCTGATTATCCGTTATAATCAGTGTGATATGGGCGGCTGTCTGAGATGGGCCTTTTTGTCGTTGACAAAGAAAAATGCAGGCGCGGCTGATGCGCACCATGATCGCAGCGTCTGAAGGCGCAGACGCAGAGAACAGATACGGGTTCATCGCAAGGTTTGCGATATTCCTTATGTTCGGCGCGTTGATGTTCAGCCTTACCGTGCCGGTATCGGATCCGGATTTCTGGTGGCACGTTGCGTCGGGACGGTGGATGGCTGAAAACAGGTCGCTGCTTGATATTGATCCCTTTTCAATGACCTTTCATTTCTCCGAACCTACCCTGAGCAGGGACTTTATCCTGAAGCAATACTGGGTTGCCCAGCTGCTCTTTTATCTGGTGTTCACGGTGAGCGGACTGCACGGCATAATCGTTTTCTGCGCAGCGGTGTTCACCCTCATGTTTTACGTTTTGTACCGCCTCATGCGCATGTCGGGAGCGCCGGTCATCCTCTCTGTCCTGTTTGTCTTCCTCGCGACAAGGGTGATAGTCGATGAATTCGGCTACATCGGGACCAGACCTCAGATGTGGTCGAGTCTGTTTACTGTGGTCACGCTGTATCTCCTCGAGATGCTCAGACTGAAACGGAGATGGGCCTTTTTCGCCATCCCGGCGCTTATGCTGGTGTGGTCGAACATGCACGGGGGGTATATTCTCGGGGACATAATAATTGTGATATATATGGCAGGGGCGCTGTTGTTCCGCACCGGGGACCGGATTTTCTACGCGGTCACGGCCTCTGCCCTGCTCGCCAGCGGCATTAATCCCAATGGTTTTACGGCGTTTGTCAGCGCGCCCTTCCTGGGACCCGTGCTCACATCTTTCAACCTGCTGTCGCAGCAGCAGCTCAAGAGCATGATGGATTCAGTCGTTGAAATGCAGTCAATCTTTGAACATGCAAGTCTGATGGGGATAATCAGGTCGCTGCCTTTTTTTTCCGGCATTTTCATACTGTCGATCGTATCGTATGCCATAAACATCGGGAATCTGCGCAAGATCAGGAAAGACCACATGCTGCTGTTTCTGCTGGTCTTGTTCATGGGGGTGCGGTCTATCCGATTCATCATCTTTTTTGTTGCCGTTGCCACATATATCACCGCCGCAAACCTGAAGATATTTTTCGACAGTTTTTCTCTTCCGAGGATAGCGGCAGCAAGGAAAGTCGCGCTCACGGCGACAGCAGTGGTAATCGTCGCGCTCTCAACAGTCTATGCGCGGGCCGGCATACATACAACGGGACTCGCTTACGAAAATCCATATGCAAGTGATTACGGGGATGTCGTTTCATTCATGGAGCAGGAACATCTCAGCGGCAATATTTTCAATGATTACAACTCCGGGGGGTTTCTCATCTGGCGTCTGTCCCCTGACATCAAGGTCTTCATTGACGGCAGGGGACTGTATCGGACGGCATTCGAGATATTCAGAGCAACGGTGGATGAGCCCGGAACCCCCCTGCAGGGTTGGAATGTTCCCTTTTACCGGAAGGTGTTGAACGATTTCAATATTGATCTGGCGCTGATATCAGGGTGCGACAGGGTATCGGGTACGCTGATAAGGCTGGCCCCGTTCCTGGCGGAGGATTATGCATGGGCCCTGATATACGCCGACACGCATACGCTGTTGTTTATGCGCGACACGCCGGCCAACGGTTCTTTCCTGCTCCAGCATGCGCAGCCAAAGGCGCGCGTATATGAAAGTATCCTGGCATGCGCGACAGAGGCTGCTGCAACAGGGCACGCCCGCATGATGCCGAACTGGGAGCTTTCCCTGGCGGTTGCGTACCAGGGCATGGGAAACACCTGGGAGGCCCGGCGTTGGCTCGACGATTATCTGATGCGCGTGCCTTCAGACGGGTTTGCCCGCGGAATACGGGAAAAAATGGAAAGGGACAAGCGCTGATGAGAGGCTTCCAGTCCCCTTTCAGAACTCGGGGAACATCTTGAGACAGAGGACCATCCCGCTCCCGGTTTTGGCATTTGCCGAAAGGATCCCGCCCTCGATGTACTGCAGCGAGAAGTCCCCGTAGCCCCGCGAGACCAGTTCTTTTGCATTTGCAGGACATCCCTGTTCGCATCCTGCTATCCCTTTTATCATCCGGGGGATCAGCCCTCCCACATCAAGTCCGGTTATATCTTCTCCCTTCGAGGATGTGAGTTGTTCAATCCGGGCGATAATGGCGTCGAGGTCAGGACGAAACGGGTTGGGGATCTGAATAGTCGTCGAGTTGTTATTGACAATGACGTCAAGGACCACAATATACCTCCTGAGCATGCCCATAGCTATCGGCACGTAGCGCATGCCCCGGCAAAGAGCAGGCATTATTATTTTACTTATCTGCCTCGCTTATATCAAAAAAAATAAAACAGAATCATGCCTGCGGCCGATTTTTCCGCGGTCTCCGAGTGTAAGAAGGGGCGGGTCCTCTTTCCCTGGCCCCACCCCTCCTCAGCGCCTGCATATCACGCCTACTTCTTTGTTATCTCGTATTTGCCGTCCTTGTCTATCTGGATGACTGCGTTGAGGAACTTGATGTTCGTAAAGCCGAGTTCCTTGAGGTCTTCATAGGCAGACTCCGCCCTGACACCGGTGACGCAGTGGGTAATGATCAGTTTGTCTTTCGGCAGTTCCTTTGCCCTGTCCTGTATCTCTGATGTCGGGATGTTCACCGCTCCCGGCAGCATGCCGTTCATCGCCTCGTCCTTGTCACGGACATCGAGGATCAGGACCCCGGGGTCTTTCTTTTCGACATAGTTCTTGAAGTCCTCGATCAGGACCTCTCCCGGCCTCGGCTTCCAGACGTAGACGATCGTGGAGGGCAGCTCGCCCTTTATCAGGGTTCCTCCGATCTTCTTCCACGAAGCGACGCCGCCGTTGAGAGCCGTCGTGTCCTTGTAGCCCCATCCGCGGACGGTCCTGAAGGCCTCGTCGTTTACACCCTCTTCATAGAGGATGATGGGCGCGGATTTGTCGGCAGGGAACCTCTCCTTTGCGGCTGCAAGGCTGTCGGCCGGAGTTGAGAAGGCGCCCTGGATATGTCCCTCTGACGCCTCCTTTGCGGGCCTCAGATCGACCAGCACATGGGAGATGTCTTTTTCGATGAGCTCCTTGAGCGACTCGGGTTCAGAGACCACGAGGCCTCCGGCCTTCTTCCATGCGGGTATTCCTTCATGGAATACCTTGACGTTGGTATAGCCTGCAGCTTCCGCCCGCCGGGCGGAATCAGGGCTTAGCATTCAGGTGACCCCGGCGCAGTAGAAGATGACCGGCTTTCCCTTGTCCTTTGGGAGGACCGCATCCTTCATCCGGTCGAATTTGTCGTTGGGCAGGGATACGGCAAAGGGAATGTGTCCTTCGAGATACCGGGGCCTTGGCCGCGAATCCACAAGCACGAAATTACCCTTCTCCGGCCCCATGGCAACGAGCTTCCGGACATCTTCGACCCGGGCGAGTTTTTCAGGAGGGATTTTTGCGGGCGGCTTTACCGAGACACTCACTGCATAGGGATTTTTCTCGTCCCCCTTGAAGCTGACGCCTATCTCCTTGTCTTTGGGGATGGCCTCAAGTCTTTCCGCGCCTGTTACCGCGAGGTCGTCACCGAACTTGACGACCCACACAAGACTTCCCACAGCTACCTGGATGGTCTTGAACTGGTTTGAAATTCCGACGAGCGTTCCCCGGACAACGTTCGCCTGGGGCTGATGACACTGTTTGCATGTGCCGCCTACGGTCGGCTTGGCTGCCACAGCCTGTCCGGCTGAGGCGATCAGCATGACCGCTGCAAGAAGAAATGCGGAGAGAGATGTAATCTTTTGCTGACGCATAAAAACCTCCATCTAAAGCTGCAACTTTAAGTTAAGTATATTCGATACAATATAGCGTGTCAAGACATCACTCGCTAACGCTGTGAGCCAAAGCAGGGCGGGCATGCATAAAAAGCCCATATATATGGACAGGATGATTCAGCCGAAGGCAAAGAAGACGGCTACTTGATCTTGTATTCCTTGATCTTGGTCCTGAGGGTGTTGCGGTTGATGCCGAGGATCTTCGCGGTCTTGAGCTGGTTGCCGCCTGTCTCCTTCATGACAATGGCGATGAGCGCCTTTTCCACCTCAGAGAGTACGGTGTCGTAGAGGTTGCAGTTTGTCGCCTTGGCCATGTCCTTCAGATATCGCTTCAGCTTCTCTTCGAGGAATTCCTTGATCGATCCGGAGGTGTCATCGTCTAAAAGGAGGTCTTTCTTTTCGATCACAGACCCTGTAGAGAGGACGCACGCCCTTTTGATGACATTTTCCAGTTCCCTGACATTGCCGGGCCAGTCGAATTTTATGATGGCAGCGCGAGCCTCCTTGGAAAGATCCTTTTCTCCTGTCTCCAGTTTCTCGGCAGCCTCCTTGAGGAAATGCTTCACCAGCAGGGCGACGTCTTCTTTTCTGTCCCGGAGCGGCGGCAGTTTTATCTGGACCACGTTGAAGCGGTAGTACAGGTCTTCCCTGAAGGCGCCCCTTGCCACCGCCTCCCGGAGGTTCGTGTTCGTGGCCCCGATAATGCGCACATCAGCCTTCACCGGCTCCGTGCTTCCCAGGGGGGTGAAGTCTTTTTCCTGGATGAACCGAAGGAGTTTGGCCTGCAGTTCCGGTTCCATCTCGGATATCTCGTCAAGGAAAAGCGTGCCTCCGTTCGCAGCGTCAACCTTTCCCCGTTTATCCTCGACCGCTCCGGTGAAGGCCCCCTTCTTGTGGCCGAAGAGTTCCGACTCCAGGAGGTCCTTGGGTATGGACGCCGAATTTATCGCGACAAACGGGCCGAGGGAACGACGGCTGTTGTAATGAATCGCCTTCGCCGCAAGCTCCTTCCCTGTGCCGCTCTCGCCGGTGATAAGCACGGTGATGTCCTTGGGGGCGACCCTCCCTATGTCCTTGAAGACCTTGAGCATGCCGGGACTCTTGCCGACTATGAGAGGGCTTTCCGTCTCAAAGGCCGCCTTCTTCAGCTCCCGGAGTTCCTCTCTGATAAGGAGGTCCCTGAATGCCTTTTCGACCACGATCTTGAGTTCTTCGATGTCGAAGGGTTTTTCGAGATAATCATACGCCCCTTCCTTCATGGCGGTGATGCTGCTCTGCATCTGCGCATGCGCGGTGATCATGACGACGATGGTGTCGGGACTGGATGCGTGTATCTCCCTGAGTCCGTCGAGGCCGTTGCCGTCGGGCAGCAGCAGATCAAGCAGCACGACCCGATGGTTATCCAGGGCGCGCAGGCCGGAGGCGAGCCGTGTCCGCGCCGTGACGCTGTATCCGAGCGGCTCAAGCGTTTTTCTGATGACCCAGATGATGCCTTCGTCATCGTCGATGACTAATACTTTATTGCTCATTGCTTTCGAAAGGAATGTAGATTAAAAAGGTCGAGCCTTTGCCAGGTTCGCTCCTGACCTTTATCAGCCCCCCGTGATCTTTGATGATCTTCTTCGAAAAAGCAAGACCTATGCCAGTGCCGTCTTTCTTTTTTGTGTAAAACGGCATAAAGATCTTCTGGAGCTCTCGGGCCGGGATCCCCTTGCCCGTGTCCCTGACGGCTATCACTGCCCAGCGTTTCATCTTTCCCTCTGCTCTCACTGATTCGTGAGAAGGATATGTGGCGATTTCCAGTCTCCCTCCCCGTTTCATGGACTCAACCGCATTCTTCGTAATGTTAAGAAAAACCTGCAAAAGCTTGGCCTCATCGCCCCTCACCTGGGGCAGGCTGGGGTCATAGAGCCGGCTCATGCTTATCCCCGCCTTTTTTATGGAGATATCGATGATCGCTATGGCCTTCTCCAACACCTCATGAACATTGACGGGGTTGAAGGAGGGTTTTTTGCAGATGGTGAGGTAGCCATGGAGAATAGCGTTGAGCCTGTCGGTCTCCCTGATGATGAGCTCGGTGTATTCGTCAATAGACGCATTGTGGGTTTTATGCCGCAGGAGCTGGGCAGCGCCCTTGATGCCTCCGAGAGGATTCTTTATCTCGTGGGCGATAGTGCCTATAAGATACACTACGGAATCGAAATCGTAGTCCCCCCTCTCGGCGATGTGTATGTTCTCTGATATGGACAGGACGGCGCCTTCGATCCTGTTGTTCGAAAAGAATGGGGAGAGGATAAAGTCTATGTCAAGGCCCTGCCCGATGTCGAGGCTCACCGACCTGCCCCTGAAGGACCGGCCCTCGGCGATGGTCTTTTTTATGAGGGGAGTGAAGGATTTTTCTCCTCTGAAAACGTGAGAAGCTTTCTTCCCGAAAATGTCCTTTGATCCTCTTCCTATGAGTTCCTCGGCGGTCTTGTTGAGGAAGGTTATGCTTGTCTCCCTGTCGAATAGGATGACCGCCTCTTCAAGACTGTTTATGATCGCCTCAAATGATATCATGCCGGGATACGCGCGTACTAAAGGAGGATATCCATGTATGCAAGGCCCTCTGAGAACTGAAAATGCATCCGTGATCCCACGGGCAGAATTCCGGTTGATCCGCACCGCCCTGTGAACGATTAGAACTCTATCACAGAAACGCATATTTTGCAAACGCCCCGGCAAGAGGCGTTATTTTTCTTTATTATCAATCGCTTTATGAAAAGCATGCGTTGACACGGGAGCTCTTTACCTGCTACAATGTCATACTTTTTAAACAGGGAGGAGTGATAGGTGGATGCCCTCGATCAGGGTAAGGGAAAATGACTCGTTTGAGAATGCTCTGAAGAAGTTCAAGAAACAGTGCGAAAAAGAAGGAATACTTTCTGAGGTAAAGAAGAGAGAGCATTACGACAAACCGAGCGTCAAGAAGAAAAAGAAGGCCATCGCTGCCCGCAAGAAGGCGATGAAGCGGGTCCGGATGTCTTCGCGGTAGCAATGTCCCTGTTGCCGATAATTGAAGCCGACGCAAAGGCAGCTTTAAAGGCGTCCGACAAACTGAAGCTCTCAGTGTTAAGACTGCTCAAGGCGGCGATCAAGAACAGGCAGATAGAAAAGGGCCGGGAACTCTCTGATGAGGAGATTTTCGCCGTAATCACGACCCTTGTAAAGCAGCGCAGGGAATCCATCGAGCAGTTCTCCAGGGGCGGCCGGACCGAGCTTGCGGAACAGGAACAACTCGAGATGGCTGTGCTCCAGGCGTATCTGCCGCAACAGCTCTCCCCTGAAGATATCGACAGCCTTATCCGCGAGGCCATTCAGGAGTCAGGGGCTGCGGGAGAGGCTGACATGGGCAGGGTCATGCGCATCCTTATGCCTCGCATCAAAGGAGTTGCCGACGGGAAGATCGTGAACAACCGCGTTCGGGAACTGCTGCGCCCTTCCTGATTTCTTTCGCGTGTCAAAGGGGTTTATTTCCGGGAGTTCTCCCAAAATTTTTCAGGCGCATGTCATTCAGCGACCTGAAGATCGGTGATACTGTGACGATATCCTATTTCCAAGAGAGCCTCGGGGGCGCCAATCATGCCACCTATGTTGAGGCAGGAATGAAGTGCTGAGGAAGTCCCGCTGCCCTGCACCGATTGCAGGGCAGCGGGATTCTTACCGGTCTGCTCTACTCCAGTTCGATGGATTTCTTGGTGTTTTCTCTTCTCTTTGATTCCTTTGCAGCATACTCCTCCATGCAGGAGTCATCCTTGCCCTTTACCATGGAGCACTTGAGGTATTCAGATATCTCGATAATGCAGGCCCTGATCGCCTTGCCGGTCGGAGTCTTTGAATACTGTGAAAGGCCCCCGGAGAAGACGCCCACATGGCCGCCAAGATTCAAGGCGCTCGACGCTGAGTTCGCCTCAACAGTCCGGGCATCGTATATTTCGCCTGTGGTGGTGTCGATTACCTTCAGATCTACAGCTATGTAAGCTTTTTCTTTTTTCCCTCCAATCGAAAAACCGGCGATGCCGATGCCGCCGCCCGTGCCGCTCGTATTTTCTTCATACGCTGAAACGGTTGCAGCCACTAAGTACTGCGCCCCCTTTATTTTTCCAATCTTCGCCTTCGTGGCCTTGTCGACCCTGCCTGATGCTCCCAGGTCCTGCTCGCCCAGAACCGCGTCGATCTCCTTGCGTTCAAGCACCCGGAAGGCCTTGGTGCTGGCAAGCTCTGAAATGAGCATGTCCTGCAGGTCCCTGCCGACGCTTGCCTTCCACCAGCCGGCATTCGTGTCGTTAGTAAATCTCAAGACCCCGAGCCTCGGCTTTTCAGATGCAAAAACCTGCGCCGCGAGTGCGACCGTGAGCAATACCACCACAAAAAACAATACCTTTCTCACAACAACCTCCCTTAGTAAATGATTTAATGGGCCTCTATCAACATATCTGCGGCTCTGTGTCCCCGTGCTCGTTGTTAACGGCAGCGGCAGAAGCGACTGCGCTAATGTTATTTGAGCACGGACGGCAATATTTGTCAATGGCAATGTTACTTGCCTATTACTCGCATGCGCCGTCTACCGCGGCATAACGAAAGCAGCAAACTAACATGCTTCACCGCAAAGGCGGAGCTTACTTAGCAATATATAATCAGCGTCCGAAAAACTGATCCCCTGGGCCGCGGGCGTCTGCCTCTATCCGGGAGGCCAGTGCATCTTCCTGCCGCCGAGGAGATGAAGGTGGATATGATAGACGGTCTGGCCTGCCTCCGGGTTGGTGTTCATCACCAGGCGGAAACCCCGCTCAGCGAATCCGCGTTCGCGGGCTATTCCGGCGGCAATCCGCAGGAGGTGGCCGATCAGTTCATTGTCGTCAGGGGCTGCTTCGAGGGAAGTGGAGATATGCTTCTTCGGAATGACGAGCACGTGCAGGGGGGCCTGGGGGTTGACATCCTCAAAGGCCAGGGCCTTTTCATCCTCATGGACGATCCGCGCCGGGAGTTTCCGCTGGACTATCTTGCAGAAAAGGCAGTCAGTCATCCTTGTCTCTCCTTTTTCCTGTACCGTTTTTCAAGCTCCCTGAAGATATCCTGGTGGCTGATTCCCTCTTCCGCCATGAGGACCATGCAGTGAAACCAGAGGTCGGCAAGCTCGTGCACCACCTCTTCCACGCCTCCCCCCTTGGAGGCGATGATCACCTCGGCGGATTCCTCGCCTATCTTCTTGAGGATGCCGTCTTTCCCGCTGCTGAGAAGCGACGAGACATACGAGTCCCCCAGGGGGTTGCGTTTCCTGTCAAGGATTACCTGCGCTATATCGTCCAGTATCATTTCCTGCCGTAGACATCCTCTGCGGAGAAGGCCGCTGATGTCACCTCCCTCCCCGCGATATCGGTAAAGAAGCATGACCGGTGTCCGGTATGGCATGCGCCCGGCCCCTTTTGTGCGACCATGACGAGCAGGGTGTCTTTGTCGCAGTCGTACAATATGGTCTTCACCTCCTGAACATGTCCTGAGGTCTCGCCTTTTTTCCACATCTTCGAGCGGGAGCGGGACCAGAAGTGCGTGAAGCCCGTCGCAACCGTCTGCTCCAGGGACGCTGCGTTCATATACGCCATCATCAGCACCTCTTTCGAATCAGCGTCCTGGATGATCGCCGGGATGAGTCCGTTGGCATCGTATTTCAGTTCCGGTAGTTTCATGGCCTCTCCTATAGTTTATAACCGATCTTCCGCAGGAATTCCTTCCTGTGGGCCTTGTCCTCAGGTGTTTCTACTCCGCGGGGCGGGTAGCCGTCGATGACGCCCAAAACGCCCCTTCCCTGTTCGGTCCCGGCCACAACAACCTCTACCGGATTGGCGGTGGCGCAGAAGACGCGGCAGACCTCCGGGCAGTTCTTGATCTGGTTGAGGACGCTGACCGGGAAGGCCCCCCTCAGCGCGATGCAGAAGACGTGACCCGCCCCGATGTTCCGGAGATTCCTCACACAGGCCTCGATCAGTTCAGGGTTGTTGCCCTCGGTCCGTATCAGGCACGGGCCGGAGGCCTCGGCAAAGGCGATGCCGAACTGCGCCTGAGGGGCCGTGGTGGCTATGATCTCGTAAAGATCTTCGGCGGTTTTTATGAAATGTGTCTGACCGAGGATGATATTGCAGTCAGCGGGTATCTCTGCCCTGACGGTCTGTATGTCCATGATTCCTCCTTGCGCGGCGGGCCGCTGTAGCGGCGCCGGTATGCTATAATGAAATAAAATTTTCCCGGAGATGTCAAGCATTTAATGGTACGACTACTGGTAGCGCCCGTTATTGTGCTCTTGATGCTCCTGCCCGCCACAGGTGAATGCCAGGAAATATCAGGTCCCGACGTCAGGCTGCTCAATAACGATATGTACGTGAGTTTCAGCCTTGACCTCGACGGCAAACAGCTGCAGGAACTCAAGGAGGGCATTGACAAGGAGCTGAAACTATACGTGGATCTCTTCAGGGTCTGGAGGGGCTGGCCGGACGAGTTTGTTCTCGGCAAGCTCTTCAATCGCAAGCTCAGAGTAGACCCGATCAAGCGGGAGTACGTAGCGTCCACGAATGACGGAGCGGTCATTATCGAGAAGCGGTTCCGGTCTCCTGAATCTCTTCTGGCATGGGCCCTTTCCGTGAAAGACCTGAAGCTCACCAGCATCCGGGAACTCGAGCCGGGCAGATACTTTGTGCGCGTTACCGCGGAGGCGAAGGTGCGGAAGATCCCGGTCATAGGTTATTTCTTTTTCTTTCTCAAGGAGACGGACTTCAGGATTTCCAAGGACTCGGCTGTCCTGAACATCGAGGCGGGCAGGTGAAAAACCTCCGCTCTGTCGGCCTGATCTTCTCACTCGCCGTCTTCGTTGTGTTCATATTCGCGGTCGAGCTCCATTATCTGCGGATAGAGAATGTTCCCTTTTTCACCAAGGTGATTCTCTTTATCCTCCTGAATCTGAATATCATCGCCCTCCTGACCCTCATGTTTTTTGTCGGAAAGAGCCTGATGCATGTGTATTTCGAGAGGAAACACCGGGTCATTGGCTACCGGTTCAAGACAAAACTGGTGGTCGTCCTTGTCGTGCTCACCCTGATCCCGTCGGCCTTCCTGTTTGTGGTCTCCAGCGGCGTGGTGACCAATTACCTCGACCGTTGGTTCGACCCCCAGATGCAGGCGCCCCTCAATCTGTCGATGGAGATCGCCAAGTCCGCTTACGAGATGCAGCGCCGGCAGGCCCTTTTCTTTGCCCAGGCAGTCGCCGCCGGGAAAGAGGCCCCGGAAAACTATCGGATCAGGCGCATGTCAGAGGCGCCCGAAGACGCTTCAGAAACCGTGCGCGCAGGCTTCGAGGGCAAGGCGGATGTAGAGGTGATAACAGGGGACAGGGGCGACATCATCAGGGCCGTTGCCCCGGAATACAGGGGAAAGAAGCAGGCCGGCATCGTGGTGGTGGAGTCCTTCATAGGCACGGACATCAGCAGGAACGCAGAGGGCATACAGGAGGCGTACAGGAATTACAAGATGCTCGAGTCATGGAAAACGCCCATCAAGGCGAATTATATGCTGATCCTCGGATTCTTCACCCTGATGACGATCTTTATGGCGATGTGGGTCGCACTCAGGATAGCGCGGGGGATCACCACCCCGATCCAGTCTCTCGCCTTTGCGACCGAGCAGGTGGCAAAGGGCAACCTGGAGACCGCCGTTGAGGTGCGGCGGGATGATGAGATCGGTCTTCTCGTGAATTCCTTCAACCATATGGTGAAGGAGCTGCGGGAAGGCAAGGCATCCCTGCAACGGGCGTGGCAGGAGTCCGACCAGCGGAGGCTGATCATAGAGAACATCCTCGAAAACATCCATTCAGGGGTCATCTTCCTCGACGCAGCCGGAACGATCCTCGCCGTAAACGGGGCTGCCTGCAGGATCCTCGAGATAACCCCCCTTGAGATCATTAACAGGAATTATTCCGTCCTGCTCTCCATGCTCAAGTCAGAGGAACTGAAGGCGACCGTCAAGAACATCCGGGTAAAAGAGTTTACCGGTCTTGAAAAGGAACTCAAGGTCGTCGTCGGCAGCCGGAGGGTTCTCCTTAGGGTCTTTATCACGACTATCGGCGGAGCCGAGAATTTTCTCGGGACCCTTGCCGTCTTCGACGACCTTACCGAGATCGTGAGGGCACAGAAGGCCCTCGCATGGGAAGAGGTAGCCAGGAGAATAGCCCATGAAATAAAAAACCCGCTTACCCCTATCAAGCTCTCAACCGATCACATGATAAAGAAGTGGCAGAACCGGGACGATGATTTCGGGCAGGTCTTTGAACGCTCCACCAAGACGATCATCCGGGAGGTGGAAAGCCTCAGAAGGCTCGTGAACGAGTTCTCCCGTTTCGGCGTCATGCCGGAGATCACCAAGGCGCCGGTGCTCATCTCCTCGGTCATCGACGGGGCCTGCAGTCTGTACCGTGATTACAGGGGCGTTGAGATGACGGTTTCGGTGCTGGGCGATGAAGTCCCGGTGGAGCTGGATGCGGAACAGTTCAAGCGGGTGGTGATCAACATTATTGACAACGCCATACAGGCGATGCAGAATCAGGGGAGGATTGATATAATAGTAAGGCTCGATCCGCCGCTGAACCGGGTCTGTGTGGATATTGCCGATAATGGGCCCGGCATCAAAGAGGAAGACCGGGAAAAACTGTTTCTTCCCTATTTTTCAACGAGGAAGGACGGCACAGGTCTCGGCCTTGCCATCGCACGGCGGGTGGTCCTCGAGCACAAGGGGTATATCGAGGTGACGGACAACCAGCCCCGGGGTTCTGTTTTCAAGATCGTGCTGCCCATAAAGGAAGGATAGTCGAGGATGCCGAAAGCGGTCGTTATGGTTGTGGATGACGAGGAAGGGATACGGGACGCCCTTTCCGGCATCCTTGATGACGAGGGGTATGAGGCAGTAACCGCATCCTCGGGCGAGGAAGCGGTGCGGATGGTCAAGGAGACAAGCCCTGATGTGGTTCTCCTCGATGTATGGATGTCGGGCATGGACGGCGTCCAGGCCCTGCAGGAACTGAGGGAGGTAGCCCCGGAACTGCCGGTGATCATGATCTCGGGCCACGCCAATATCGAGATCGCGGTGAAGGCGACCAAGATGGGCGCATATGATATCCTCGAAAAGCCCCTTTCCATGGACAAGGTGCTCATCGCGGTTGAGCGCGCGCTGGAGAAGCGGAACCTCGAAATCGAGAACAGAGCCCTCCGCGAGAACCTCCGCAGGAGGTGGAAGCTCGTGGGGAACGCCTCACGCATGGTCCAGCTCAGGGAGCAGATAAAGCTGGCCGCATCGAGCAACAGCAGGGTGCTCATCCTCGGCGAGAGCGGTTCAGGAAAGGAACTGGTCGCCCATCTCCTGCACGACAACAGCCCCAGGGCGGGCAGGCCCTTCATCGAGGTGAACTGCGCCGCTATACCCCAGGAGCTTATAGAGTCAGAACTCTTCGGCCACGAAAAGGGGTCCTTTACCGGGGCCTTTGAGACAAAGAAAGGGAAGTTCGAGCAGGCGCACAACGGCACGCTCTTCCTTGACGAGATCGGCGACATGTCCCTGACGACACAGGCAAAGGTCCTCCGGGTGATCGAGACCCAGGAGTTCCAGAGGGTCGGCGGCAACAAGAATATCAAGGTGGATGTGCGGATCATCTCCGCCACGAACAAGGACCTTGCGGAAGAGGTGAAGAAGGGCGCGTTCAGGGAGGACCTTTTCTTCAGGCTGAATGTGATCCCCATCAAGGTGCCTTCCCTTGTGGACCGCCTCGATGATGTCCCTCTTCTGGTGGAGCATTTTCTCGAGACCTTTGCCGTTGAATACGGACAGCAGCCCAAGAAGATATCGCCCGACGCCGTCAGGATACTGCAGAGACATACCTGGCCCGGCAATATCCGGGAGCTCAAGAACGTGCTGGAGCGGCTGGTCATCATGACCCCCCAGAAGGTGATCGGCCCTGCTGACCTCGTTATGCCGGATGCGAAGCGGGCGGATTATTTCGCCCTCAACTCCCTGAAAGACGCACGGGACATGTTCGAGAAGGACTTCATTACAAGAAAGCTGGAGGAAAACGGCTGGAATATCTCGAAGACCTCAGATGTCCTCGAGATCGAGCGGAGCAACCTTCACCGCAAGATCAAGACCTACAATATCCAGATGCCGTGAGCGCAGAGAGGCGCGAGGGAAAAAAGCCCATCATCTGCCGGACCCCTTGTTTATCTGCTCCTATTTAACCGCAACCACCGGGGCCGGTCCCTTGTGCTGGACATTGATTTCATTAAAGACTATACGGGATATGTCCCTTATGACGTTACCAATATCCTCGAAACTCCTGCCTTTTGCCATGACGCATAAGAGATAAGGATTTGCTGGATAATAGACAATACCGCAATCGTGCAGCTCCTTGATCGCCGCGTTGGTTTTCAGCCTATGCTCTCCGAATTTGTGGGCAACAGGTATGCCGGGAGGCGCCCCGGCGACCAGCCCCAGCTTGAAATCAGCTTCGCTCAAATATCGGAGCGCCTTTTCCGACATTTCCCTGCTCAGGTAAGAGGCATTGAAGAGGACCCTGAAAAAAGAGGAGTATGCCTGGGCGGATATAAAGTCCTCGGGCGTTCCGCCGGAGGGAATTTCCACGCCCAGATCAAGATGCACCTGCGCGAGAAGGTGAGTATCAACCTCCGAGAGGAGAATATCCTTTGCATTGTTATCCGAATAGACAATCATGCGGTATATGAGTTCGTCTATGGTATAGGCCTTGCCGGGCTGAATCGCCTGCGACGGCCGGTAATACTCCAAGGCATTGTCGTCGCTGCGACCGGTGTACGTCAGCTTTTTACCGAGGATCTTGGGATCGGATTCCGCGAGTTTGAAATAGGCGATCATGAGTGGGACCTTGAAGAGGCTGGCGGGGCTGAACTTCTTGTCATTATTGATCCCGAACGACGGCCCGTTGTTGAGATCCCTGAAATAAACGCCGATATCTTCAATGCGCCTGGCGCGCATCTCTTTCCCTATGAAGTCCTGGACCTGACGCTGGAAGGGCCTCAATTCCTTATCGCCGAGAGCATCTTTGGCAACTTCACACTCAAGCAAAGGATTGGTAAATTTGGTTCCCCGTTGCCGAACCGCGTAACCCTGAGCGATCCTGTCCATATCGGAAGCCTGGTAGATCCCTATGAAAAGACCCAGAAAGAGTCCTGCAACGAATACAATAAGCGCGCCTCTTGTGCTTCTCATATGCCTCTTTCTTATAAATATAGCAAAGAAAAGACCCAAAAGGCAATGCAGCCAACCCGCCGGTTTATTTTGTACAAAGACCTCGGCGATGCTAACATACATCCATGATATTCCCGATATCAGACATATCGGATCGCCGCGAAGCCATCAGTCATATGACAACGCTCACTGCAACAGGAGCGAAGGCATGATCACCAGACAGGCGGTCCTGGCTTTTTTCAGGGAACGGTCGGCGCGGCCCCTCTCCTTCAGGGACCTCGTACAACAGATGGGCCTGAGCAGGCCTGAAGGCAGGGCCATGAAGCGGCTGCTGCGCGAGATGACCAGGAGCGGAGAGATCATCCTGACCCGCAGGGGGCTCTATGGTCCGTCCGAGGAGATGAACCTTATCACCGGCTATTACGAGGCGCACCGGGACGGCTTCGGGTTTGTGATCTCTGAGAAACCCGGTGAGAGGGACATCTTCATCCCCCCCGGTGCCTCGTCGGGCGCGATGAACAACGACCGGGTTGTTGCACGAATAGACAATATGAAGCGCCGGGGCGGCCGGATCATCCGCATCCTCGAACGGGCGCATGCACGGGTCGCCGGCAGACTCGACATAACCACCTCCGGGGTCTTTGTGAAGCCGAAGAACAGGACGATCCCCTTTGACCTGTACGTGGCGCCGCAGGACCGGGGGGAGGCGAAACACGGTGACAGCGTGATCGCCGAGATCACCGCATACCCCACGGACAAGCGGCCCCCGTCCGCAAGAATCATCAAGGTGGTGAAGCGGCCTGAAGACCCGCTGTCTGATATCGAGGCGATCATCGAGGAACTGAGTCTGCCCGGACGGTTCCCGAAGTCAGCCGCGGACGAGGCCAAATTCATTGCCGCGGGCAAAACCCCTGAGGGGCCGCCGCAAAAGAGAAAGGACCTTAGGGACCTCCCCACCGTCACCATCGACGGTGAACGGGCAAAGGATTTTGATGATGCTGTCTCTGTCCGTCTGACGGAAACCGGCTACCGTCTCTGGGTGCATATAGCTGACGTGGGATTCTATGTCCCGTGGGGATCAGCGCTCGATATTGAGGCCGGGAAGCGCGGCGCCAGCGTCTACCTTGCGGACAGGGTCATCCCCATGCTCCCGCGGGAGCTTTCCGAGGACCTCTGCAGCCTGAGGCCGAAGGTCGACCGGTTCAGCTTCACTGCTGAGATGGACTTCGACCGTTTCGGCAACAGGACTTCAGCGCGGTTTTACCCAAGCGTGATCCGGAGCGACGAACGGATGACCTATACCGCGGTGAAAAAGATCGTGGTGGATAACGATCCCGCGGAGCGGGCTGTCCATGACTCTCTTGTGCCTGTCTTCGAGCTTATGGCCGAACTCTGCGGCATACTGAGGGACAAGCGGCTCAGCCGGGGCAGTCTTGATTTCGACCTGCCGGAGCCTGAGGTCATCCTCGACCTGCAGGGCAACCCGGAGGCGATTATCAGGGCAGAGCGGAACTTTGCCCATATGATCATCGAGGAGTTCATGATCGCCGCAAACGAGGCGGTTGCGGAATACCTCGAAGGCGCGGGCGTGCCGAGCCTCTACAGGATCCACGAAGAGCCTGACCCCATGAAACTGGATGACATACTGAAGGTCGTCAAGGCCCTCGGCAGATATACCAGAAAGGACATAAAGGCAAAGGACTTCCCCGCGCTGCTGAAATCCATCAAGGGCACTCCTGAAGAAGAGGTGATCAGCTATATCGTCCTTCGAAGCCTCAAGCAGGCGCGGTATTCCGCGGTGAATGTCGGGCACTTCGGCCTTGCGTCCAAATCCTATACGCACTTCACCTCGCCGATCCGGAGGTACCCTGACCTGGTTGTGCACAGGATACTCAGGGAAGTGATCAACCGGAAGCGGCTTTCAGATAAACGGCTGAAGGAGCTTGCGGACCTCCTGCCTGATATCGCCTTCAGCTCCTCCCGCCTGGAGCGGCGGGCGGACGATGCGGAGTGGACCGTCGTGCGGGCCCTCCGTGCGTGGTTCATGAAGGACAGGGTGGGGGAAGAATTCTCCGGCAGGATCGTGGGCGTCACCCCGTACGGGCTGAAGGTCAGGCTCAATGATTTCTATGTCGAAGGGTTTCTCCACATTTCCTTCATGACCGACGATTTTTACCAGTACAACGACAAGACGATGAGTCTTTATGGAAGGCACACGCGGCGTTCCTTCAGGATCGGCCAGGAGGTCCGGGTGCGGGTGGATCGGGTGGACATGGAGGAGAGGGAGATCATCTTCGGGCTGATCCTCGGCGATACCTCCCGCTGATCCGCACCACTTTACATCGTCACCTTTGTCAGGACGCCGTGCAGTTTTTTCGGGGGGAATTTGTAGAACTTGATGAAGGGAGGCGTAAGCCTCTTGATCACGGCAAATGACTTCCAGATGATGTTCTTTGCGGCTATGTCCTCAAGACCGTAGAATACGACCCTCTCCTCGATGCCCGCCTCCCTGAGGATCTCCTCGACGTCAATCACCTCCATATACCCCATCTGTATCTCGAAAAGGCGGAGACCGGGGGCAAGGTCTTCCCTGAAAAAACCGGTCACGCCGTAAGGGTCGTCCCGCTGGAGGAGGGAGACAAAGATATTATCCTCGTAGAGGATGCCGTGGTAAAACATCGTCTGTGTTATGTAAAAAGGTATCTCCTTGACGTCCTTTATGAGGAAGAGGACCGAACCCTGTATCCTGCTCGATGTCACATAGACCCTGTTGAACTTCAGGAGGAAATCCTCAAGGGGTATGAAGTCCATCGCCCGGTAGAGTTTTTTCTGTCCCTCCGTATACAGCACGATCGTCAGAAGCGGCAGCGTCGCCAGGATGAGAGACCAGTAGCCGCCGTGCGGGATCTTGAACAGGTTTGCGCCCAGATACATGAGATCGACCAAGGTGACGGCAACGGCTATCGCGATATAGAGGGGCTTCCTCTTGAGGATGAATATCCAGACCATCATGATGCCGGTGAGGGTCATGGTGCCGGTGACGGCAAGGCCGTAGGCGGCAGCCAGGCGGCTCGACTCCCGAAACTCAAGCATGATAAAAAGGACGGCAAAGAGCAGGAACCAGTTTACCGACGCGATATATATCTGGGACCGCCGCTCCTGGGATGTATAGTCAACCTTGAACATCGGCATCACGCGGGTGTTTATTCCCTGGTATACGATCGAGAACATCCCGCTGATCATCGCCTGCGACGCAATGACTGTTGCGGCGATGCTCAGTATGAGGAAGGGGATATACGCAACCCGCAGGTAGCGGAATATCATCTCAAAAAGGATGTTCCTGGCATCCGGGTGCTTGAGGAGAAAGGCGCCCTGACCAAGGTAGTTGATGACCAGCGCCGCGAAGACGGCTCCCCAGGCCTGCCGGATGGGCTTGCTCCCCAGATGGCCCATATCGGCATAGAGCGCCTCTCCTCCGGTTGCGCAGAGGATCACCTCGCCCAGAACGATATACCCCTTCAGCCCGTTGTTCAGAAGGAACCTGATCCCCTCGTGCGGGGCGAGGGCCTTCAGGACTTCAGGGGCGTCCAGCAGGGCGATCAGGCCGGAGCCCGCGAGGAAAAGTATCCAGAGCGCCATAATGGGACCAAAGGCGCCGGCCACCTTCTCGGTCCCCCTGCGCTGGAAGGCAAAGAGCACAATCGCTATGACCATCGCCGCCATGACGATAACGGTCCTGGGGAGGCGCTCAAGACCCGGTATCAGCACCGCGCCTTCAACAGCGCTCAGGATACTGATCGCCGGGGTGATAACGCCGTCGCCCATGAGCAGCGATATGCCGATAAAAGAGAGTATGGAGACAACGGCTGTCCCCTTCCTTGAAGAAAGACCGGCCCCAAGGATCTCCTTCAGGACGATCGTGCCGCCCTCGCCCCTGCGGCTGAGGTTCATGGCGACCCATGCGTACTGCACGGTGACCAGGGCGACGAGCGTCCAGACGATGAGGGAAAGGACACCGATGATATTCTCGGGAGATGACTTGAGGATGAGGAACACGACGGTCAGCGTATAGATGGGGCTGGTGCCGATGTCCCCGAATACGAGCCCAAGGGCCCTGGTTATGCTGAGCAGTGCGGATTGTTTTTCGATCATGACGATATCCGGTAAGTTGTATATTGTATACCCCTCGGCGGAAGTAGACAAGCGAAAAGGGGCGCGCGAACTGACTCTTGCTGCTGCATAATGACGGCGCTCAATAAAAAAGGGCGGGTAATATTTACCCACCCTCGAAGAGCTTGTACTGGAAAGTTTGTTTTGTCCTCAGGCCCTTCCCTGTCTCCTGAGATAATAGACTGCGCCGGCTCCTGCAAAGAGCATGAACAGGATCATCCCCCATTCCGTCATCGTCGGCACTGAAACAGCGCCG
>JAKAGF010000022.1 GCA_021825805.1 Nitrospirota bacterium | reverse complement strand
GCACGGACATGCGGTTGAGAGTGAGGGTGCCTGTCTTGTCGACGCAGAGGATGGTTGCCGAGCCCAGGGTCTCTACCGCCGGCACCCTGCGGGTGAGGACCCGTTTTTTTGATATGCGCCATGCGCCCAGTGCAAGGAAGATCGTCAGTACGACCGGAAACTCCTCCGGCAGCACCGCCATCGCCAGGCTGATGCCGGCGAGGAAGCCGTGCAGCCAGTCGGACCTGGTCAGGCCGTAGAGGACAACGACCACCGCGCAGAGCGACAACCCCGCGAGGGCGAGCCTCCGGACGAACCGGCCGGTCTCCTTCTGCAGGAGCGTCTCCTCTGAGGTGATCGTCTGCAGCGCCTTTCCGATCTTGCCGAGTTCAGTATGGCTGCCGATCGAGCGCACCTCGGCAACGCCGAAACCCTGCACCACGAGCGTCCCGGAAAAGACAAAGGGGAGATCATCGCCGCCGGGTCCGGTCATGACGTCTTTACCATCAGAGGCGGACTTGCGGACAGGGACGGACTCTCCGGTGAGCAGCGATTCATCCACCGACAGGTTCACCGCGGAGAGGACCGCGCCGTCAGCCGGCGCCCGGTCGCCCTCGGAGAGGATGATCAGATCGCCCCGCACCACCTCGCGTCCGGGTATCCTCTCCTGCCTGCCCTCCCTGATCACCAGGGCCCGGGGGCTCGACAGGTCCCTCAAGGCCTCAAGCGCTCGCTCGGTTTTCCGCTCCTGGTAGAGGGTTATGCCGATGATCACGAAAACAAAGGCAAGGAGCATGAGCGCCTCCTGGACATCGCCCAGGAGCAGGTAAATAACGCCTCCCGAGATAAGCAGGAGAAACATCGGTTCCAGGATGACCTCACCGGCGATGGTGAGAAGACTGCGCGGCCTGGTTGAGGGGAGTTCGTTATACCCCTCTTCGGAAAGTCTCTTCGATGCCTCGGTCCGGGTGAGGCCCTGCAAGGACTGTATGTCAATATCCATTGATATACCCTATTTATTGCGTGTCGCGGACTGATGTAATGTACCCTGTCTGACCATCCATGTCAACGGAATCCCAAGGTCTGTCCTTATTGCCGGATATGTGATGAATGCGGTCAGGCGCAACAGCATTCTGCCCTGGAGGAGATTTTATTGACTTTCTTGCCCGCATGCCTTTATAGTTAAGTCTGTAATTATCGACAAGAGCAAACTATCCGAGAGGGTAGGGCGCAAAGCTACCGGTCCTGAACATAACGTCGGACAGCGGGGCTGCCGAAATAATTATGAAAACATACGAAGAAAAACGAAGACACGCAAGGACACAGTATCACTCCCCGCTCCAATTCATTGTTTTGTCCTGTGATAGCCTGAATCTTCAGAGGACCCAATCAACCGGCGAAATTATTAACGCCAGCGCCTCCGGCATAGGCATTCTTACGTCATTTCCGCTCCAGCCGGGCCATGTTCTGGAATGGAACGACAAACACCAGAAAGGGAAACTCCATATCGCCCTGGTGAAATGGTCCCAGGAGGAGGGTGACCGCTACAGGGTGGGGCTCAAGTTAATCTGAGACGGGCCGCGGAATCCTGAAGTATGTTAAGATGTCTATAACAAAAACCCGGAAGATCGCTGAGGTGAAGAGATGCCCCGTAAACATTCACGGATCGTGGCGGTTTTATTTTCACTGGTTGTCTTCATTTTTTTCCTGCCGCAGTTCATCCCCCTCTACGTAGACTGGCTCTGGTTCAGGGATGTTGGTTTCGAACATATCTTCACCGCGAAACTGAATGCCCAGGCCTCCACCGCTCTCGCGGGAGCGCTGGCGGGTTTTGCGCTCTCCTATGCGAGTATCTGGTTCTCGATGCGGGTGACACGGGGCAGGACGATCTCGATCACCGCTTATCGCCAGACCCTGCCGCAGCTCGATATCCTGAGATATTTCGACTACGCGAGGATCGTCGCGCCTGTTATCGTCGGCCTGTTCGCCGCGATGGCGCTGAATAATAACTGGCTGAAGTTCCTTTATTACGCCAACAGCGCGGCAGCAGGTCATGCTGACCCGATCTTCGGCAAGGATATCTCTTTCTACCTGTTCAGCCTGCCTGTTCATGAGATCGTCTCATCCGTGCTGATGTTTGCCCTCGTCGCATCTCTGATTGTCTCGGCGGTGAACTACCTGCTGAAGGGCGCCCTGTTCTTCAGCGAAAAAGGCATCATCGCCGAACGGCCCGCCGCTGCGCATCTCTCCCTGGGTGGGGCCCTCGTCTTCCTCGTATTGGCATACAAGGCATATATCGGGATGCATGCCATCCTCCATTCATCGCACGGAGGCGTGGCGGGCGCTGTCTACAGGGATGTTCATGCGATCATCCCAGCCATGAAGGCCCAGATGTATATCGCCGTCATCGCGGCGTTTTTATTTGTCGCTAATATCTTCCTGAGGCGCAACCTCATCATCATCGGGAGCGCGGCGGTCTACCTCGGCGTGTCGGTCATCGGCATCTCGGTCTATCCCTCGCTCCTCCAGAAATTCGTGGTCGCGCCGAATGAACTGGTCAAGGAAACGCCGTATATCAGGCACAATATCGCCGCAACGAGGCAGGCCTTCGGCATCGACAGGGTGGAGGAGAGGAACATCTCGGGCAGCACGACGCTGGGCAAGGAGGACATCAGCAGGAACAGCGCGACCATAAAAAACATTCGTCTCTGGGACCATCGGCCGCTGCTTGATACCTACAGCCAGATACAGGAGATACGGACCTACTATCAGTTCAGTTCGGTCTGCAATGACCGTTACCTGATCGGCGGGGAGTATCGCCAGACCATGCTCTCGCCGCGAGAGCTGGCGACTGAACGCATCCCCACGAAAAACTGGATAAACGAGACGCTCTCCTTTACACACGGATACGGACTGACCCTCGGGCCGGTCAACCAGGTGACTCCGGAAGGGCTCCCGGTACTGCTTATCAAGGATATCCCCCCGGCGTCTGCTCAGGGCATAGTGAAGGTGACCAGGCCTGAGATATATTATGGCCAGTTGTCCAGCAGGTATGTGATCGTCCGGACAAAGTCAAAGGAGTTCGATTACCCCTCCGGCGAGGCGAATGTCTTCTCCGAATATTCCGGCAAGGGAGGCATAGCCATAGGCTCCTTTTTCAGGAAGGCCGCATTTGCCGCCTATTTCGGTTCGATGAAGCTCTTTCTCTCCAATGACATAACCCCTGACAGCAGGATCCTTTTTGCGCGGAATATCCGCGAGCGGGTGCACAAGGTGATGCCTTTCCTTCTGTTCGACCATGATCCCTACATGGTGATATCCGACAACGGACAGCTTTTCTGGATATACGACGCCTATACCGTGAGCGGGAACTTCCCTTATTCTCAGCCCGTGGGAAGCGGCGTCAATTACATGCGGAACTCGGTCAAGGCTACGATCAACGCCTTCGACGGCAGCATGAAATTCTACGTGGCGGACACGGAAGACCCGATCATCAGGACCATAGGCAGGACGTTCCCCGGCGCCCTGCGGCCGCTCGCGGAGATGCCGGCTGATCTCAGGAGGCATATCAGGTATCCGCTGGACATCTTCAGCATCCAGACCTTCGTGTATTCGACGTACCACATGGAGGTCCCGCAGATCTTCTACAACAGGGAAGACCAGTGGGAGATACCGGCGATGGGAAAGAGCCCGAAGGAAGAGGCGATGGAGCCCTACTATACCATCATGAAACTGCCGGAGGAGAAGCAGGAGGAGTTCATCCTGATGCTGCCCTTCAATCCGAAGAAAAAGGACAACCTGTCGGCGTGGATGGTCGCCCGCAGCGACGGGGACTCTTACGGCAGACTGATCGTCTATCGCTTCCCCAAGGACAGGCTCGTCTACGGGCCGAAACAGATCGTCGCGAGGATCAATCAGGACACCGAGATATCGCGCCAGATATCGCTATGGGACCAGCGCGGCTCGCAGGTGATACAGGGGACCCTGCTGGTCATCCCCATCGAAAATTCCCTTATCTATGTGCAGCCGCTGTATCTCCGGGCAGAGACCGGCAAGATACCGGAACTCAAAAGAGTGGTGGTTGCCTACGAAAACCGCATCGCCATGGAGGAGACGCTGGACGGTGCCCTCTCGAAGATATTCGGCGAGGTGAAGGTCTCCGGGGAGACGCCGGCCGCTCAAACCGTCCGTCTTCCGGCGGCAAAGGAGGAGAACGGACTTGCCGCGGCGGCGCGAGACCACTTTGACCGGGCCATGAGCGCCCAGAGGGCCGGCAACTGGGCCCTCTACGGAGAAGAGATCCGCAAGCTGGGAGAGGCGATCAGGAAGATGCAGAAGTAGGGGCTCTGGCTCCACCACAGGTGAAGAAAGAAGGGCATAGCTCAAAGAATGCAATAGCCTTCCCTATCTATGCCCCTGGTTGATTTTATTTTACTGTTTTCCCGGTATATTTGACCCGCCAGCCCCCCGCCTGCTTCGTAAGCACGAAAGATGCTCGATGCGTTCTCTGAAGACATCCCGTTTCAATAGCTGCAATTTGCTACCCTGCAGGATACCAAAAACCCCACCGTTGCCTCACGTAAAAATCTATACGAAATGGAATACTTGACAAAATGCTAATTTCCGTATCATAATGATACGAAACCTGCTACACTTTAGTCATGGGAGAGCTTGTCTTCAGAGGAATGGTTAAGGCTAAGATGCCGTTATTTATGCTAAAATTGTCCAAATGGAAAAGCGAAAGCCCCACGACGACCTTAAGAAACTTAAGAAGCTCTTTAGCAGCGAAGCAACCAGAGTTATAACGGCAACAGCCCAGAAAGGCGCGGCAGCTCTGGGGTACATGGATGAAGACGATATTGTGGAAGTAATCAACAAGCTTTATTCGCAGCATTTTTATAAGTCGATGACAGCGCACTATAACAGCCAGATATGGCAGGACGTTTACAAGTTCAAAGACGAGGAAAAGAACCTTTACATAAAGCTGCAATTGTCCGTCGACAAGACACAGACGGTACTGATACAGATGAAAAGAGACGAAGGAGGAGATTAATATGAAAGCCCAGAAATGCCCTGTTTGCAGCGTCGGCATATTGAAGAAGGAAGTAAGCACCGAAACCTTTGAATATAAAGGCATGACCACAACAGTCCCGAATTATGTCACCCACAAGTGCGATGAATGCGGCGAGGCTATTGTGGACAAGGCAACCCTGAAGGAGTCCGGGCGCATCCTGAAAGACTTTCAGCGCCAGACTGACGGTATGCTGACCGGCGAGGAGATAAAGAGAATCCGGGCCAAGCTCAATCTTACACAGGAAGAAATGGCAGAGGTTGTTGGCGGAGGTCTTAAAGGTTTTGCCCGTTACGAATCCGGCCAGGTCTGCCAGAGCAAAGGAATGGACAATCTTCTGAGGATATTAGATGCTTACCCATTCACCATGAATGTGATCCAGAAGAATCAGGTAAAGAAGCTTGCCCTGCATAGGGAAAAGAAAGTGATCACCTACGAGGATTTCAAGGCATTGAAGAGATACAAGACCAATACTAAGGAGTATTCAGTCAAGGTGGAAGGAGTGGCGTATGGAACTTAAGTTCAAGGTTGCCGCAATCAAACAGCTCGAAAGCCATTTCGCGCTCAATCCTGATTTCAAGCCGGAGAAGGACAAGCCTATTGAGATCGGCTACGGCATAAATATCTCCTTCGACAAGAGGGACAAGATGGTCAACGTCATCGTCTCGATTGTCTCTGACAAGAAGACCCAGCCGTTTACGTTCAATATCGCCACTGCTGGACTATTCAATTTCAATAAACTGCCTCAGAAGCAGGAGCTTGAGAAAGTGGCGCATATTAATTGTGCCTCGATCATCTTCCCTTACATAAGGGAGTCTCTTGCTGACCTGGCCCGGAGGTCCGGTCTTCCGCCTTTCCATATCGACCCTGTGAACTTCATCAACATATATGAGGAACAGAAGAAGGCAGAGGCGAAGGATACGGGCAAGAAGGAGAAGGCCGCTAAGGCGTAATGAATACAAGTGAACTGGCTGAACTTTTTTTGACTTCGCTATACGACTTAGCAGAATCTGAAGGTCACACCCATTGTAAGTATCATGGGGTGTTTGTACGAAAGGGAGGAAGAAGTCTCTCTTCGGGAAGATCAGGAAATATCTGAAGGGAGTGTTTCACGAATTGGCGCGGCAGAGGGGATGAGAGATCATATCCGGTCACACGGCGATGGACCATGTGCGCATGTGTATTTCGATCCCCCCGAAGTACTCTGTCTCGGAAGTGATAGGGTATCTGAAGGGCAAGAACGCAATCTCTGTGGCCAGACAGCTTGGAGAGAAGCAGCGGAATTTCAGCGGAGAGAACCTTTGGGCTCGTGGATACGCCGTGTCAACGGTAGGCTTTGAGCTGGACAAGATCAAGGACTACATTGAGCATCAGGGAAAACTCGATGCTGAGCAGGAAGAGGGTAGATTTTAGTATAAACCCAAGCGGCTGTCTTTGAGACGGCTCCTAACCGTCAAGCCTCCCTCTTTGAGGGAGCGTTATGACTGAAGAATGTGATTGGGATAAAGGTATGACAGCAAAGAAAAAGCTCATCGAAGTGGCTTTGCCTCTGGAGGCCATAAACAAGGAATCGCTTCACCGGAAGCAAAAGGCACCTATTCTATCTAAATGAGTCTCCTTGTATGAGCGGCGGTGAAAGCTGTTTCCCGGCCTCTTCCTCCCCTGTCTGTTGACTTCATGGCAAACCCTGATAAAATTGTTACATAATCCGGGCGCAGGCCTGTTAGAATAACGTACTACTAATTTAAAAATACCGTCGAAGAACGACGGATGAGAATGAGGGGTATCATGACAGACACGGCGCATCTGGAAGGGTCGCCGTCTTTACTCTATGGCAATACCGTCCATTATCGCCGATCCCGCCTCTATCGATATCGCCGGATTTGTTGTTCCCTTTATTGTCGTATTTCCAATCTTCTGCGAGATTGTGCAGTCATATCCACCGTCCAATATTATGTTTTTATCAATGATAAGATTGCCTGTAAAATGAATAGCCTGACTCTGTATTCTATCGCCAACTATGGCGGCAGCGTAAGCTGTGGAAATGCTGTCATAAGGGGCTCCCGAACTGGATAGTTTCACACTGTGAGGATTAGAACATGCGACAACGCTGATAGTTTTTGTCACCGAACCTGGTCCTCCCGCGTTTGTGGCGGTCAGCGACACGGTATAATTTCCAGTTCCGTATGTTTCAAAGACATGAACGGGGTTTTGCTCTGTGCTATAAGAATTGTCTCCGAAGTTCCACGACCACGATGTAGGGCTGAGCGTTGAAGAATCAGTAAACTGCACTTTCAGAGGCACCTCACCAGAAGTGGGTGTCACGGTAAATGTGAAACCGGCGTTAGGAGGATTAATCATAAAGCTCGCTATCACCGTGCAGTCAGCCGTAATCGCGCCTGTCGTGTAGGTAAAGCTGGATACTGTTTTGTCTGTGTTGTTATAGGCTGTCCCTCCACAGCCGCTTACGCTTGCAACATGATAGTTAGTGTTTGCATTAAACTTGAAACTGGCAGCGCCGTTGTAATTTACTACTTGCGGCGATGGAGTTGAAACGTCAAGGCTGCTGTTTGCGCCTGCCGAAGCAGTCACTTGATATTGATTTATAGCGAAAGTAGCTGTCACTGTGCAGTCAGCTGTTATTGCACCCGTCGTGTAGATGTAGTTGGTAACCGTGTTTGAAGCATTGTTGTAGGCTGTCCCTCCGCAGCCGCTTACACTGGCAGCGTGATAGCCGTTATCAGCATTGAATTTGAAGCTCGTTGTCCCATTATGATTGACCGTCTGCGGAGATGTCCGGTATGTGGTATCAAGACTGCCGTTAACCCCTGCCGATGCGCTCACCGTGTAAGTATTGATGGCAAAGCTTGCCGTTATTGCGCAATCCGCGGTTATCGTTCCGGTAGTGTAAATATAGCTTGTCACCGCGTTGGATGTGTTGTTGTACGAGGTGCCTCCGCAGCCGCTCACACTCGTAACATGGTAGCCGGGGTTTGCATTAAACTTGAAACTCGTCGTGCCGTTATAAGTAACCGTCTGCGGCGATGTCCGGTACGTAGTATCCAGGCTTCCGTTTGCCCCTGCGGTTGCGCTCACGGTGTATGTGTTGCTGAAATTAGCCGTTACCGTACAGTCGGTAGTAATCGGGCCTGTCGTATAAAGATAAGAATTGTTGGTGGGCTGGGGTCCAACTGATGTTCCACCGCATCCGCTTATCGCCGTTATGTGGTACCCTGAGTTCGGGTAGACGGTAAACGAAGCGGTCAGATTATAATTCACGGTCTGTTGTGTTGCCGGACTGAAATATCCGCCCGCCCCTGGTGAAGGTGTAACTTTGTACTGGTTGATCGCAAAGGTGGCGCTGACTGCGTTGCAATCGGCTGTTATTACGCCGGTTGTGTAGGTGTAGCTGTTCACCGTATTGTCCGTGTTGGTATACGGCGTGCCTCCGCAGCCGCTCACGCCCGCAACATGGTAGCCGGGGTCGGCGTTAAATATGAAGGTAGACGTGCCGTTATAGTTTGCCGTCTGCGGCGAGGGGGTGGAAGCGTCAAGGCTTCCATGTTGGCCTGCCGATGCCGTTACCGTGAAAGAGTTGATAACCTTCGCTGCCAGCTTCCCATGCAGATAAACATAATCCGCTATGAGTACGCCATTGCCGCCGTCCTCGGAGAGCAGCCTGCCTTCCTTGTCGTAATGGTAGACGACCTTATTGCCGCCGGATGATTTGGTAACCCTCATTCCATCGCCATCATAAGTAAAGGACACTGCGGGAGTACCGTTGTAGCTTGTTACGTTGTGAAGCATGTCAATAGTCAAAGGAACGCCGTTTAGGGATGTTAAATCGCCACTGTTGTTGTAGCTGAAAGTGGCTGCCTCTCCCCCGGAGGTAGAAGTCAATCTGTTGCTCGAATAACTATAATTGGTATTCACGCCTGCAACAGTCTTAAGAGACCTGTCGCCATTGGCAAAATAGGTGAAAGAGCCGGAACCCCATGCCCCGTTGAACGTGGAAAGCCTGTTCAAGTTGTCATATGCCATTGTCTGATTTCTGGAGGGGCTTGTATTGACGTAATCGGTAAGAGATGTCATGTTCCCCCTGTTGTCTGTATAGCCGTATGCAACATCCGATACCGAAGAACTCGTCGTGATGCGGGAAGTAAGGTTCCTTGAAGTATACTGAAACGATGTCGTCTTGACGTCTGAGGCGGTAAAGCTGCTTGGAAGTCCGATGCAGGGCGCGGTCGTGCAATAATTGATAGGCGTTATGCTTCCGCCGGGCCATGTGACCGAGGTAACCTGATTGTTTCCGTTGTATCCATAAGTCACAATTCTGCCAAAAGGATATGTGATACTCGTGAGATTATCATTGCCGTCATAGCCGTAAGAAGTGGTATAGGGCCTGGTGGCTATTGTTTCGCTTTTCACGGTCAGGCGGTTGGCCCCGTCGTAAGTGTAGTCTATTAACGCGACAGCAGAGCTGTCCATCAATGTCCTGTTGTTCGCCCCGTCATAGGCAAAGGTGATTGTATTGGCCCCGTATGTTATCGTCTTAAGGCGGTAGTTGTTGTCATACCCGTAATTTACCGTGCCGATGGCGTCGGTCTTGGATGTCATATTGCCGACAGAGTCACGGCCGTATGTGATACTGCCCTTTTCGGGCGTGGACTCGGACAAAAGAAAGTTCTTTATTCCATCATAAGAGAAATTCCGTGTCGTTGTGCCCTGCGTAATGCTCGTTACGCTGCCGAGCATATTGTAATTGTAAGATGTGGTCGTACCATTGGCGTCATATACGTGGTCAAGCCATTTTTCATCGGGATCGCCGAAGGCGCCATAGTAAAGGTATGTATAATGCACAGCCTCGTCGGTAACCGTGACGTTGCTGCCGGAATACGAATAGCCTATCGAGGCGCCGTCCTGATGAACAACCGAAGTTGGTCTGCCGAAATAGTCGAAGTTCGTCCTGTCCCCGATGTTCGATGTCGAATAGTCCTTCACCTCGTAGCTCTTATATACGATATTGGTCGTGATTCCCTTTATGTCGCTTGTTCCCGAAGGTCTGCCGAACCCGTCGTAATAATAATTGGCATAGTAGCTGCCCCTCGTTTGTGTCTTTGTCGAATTATCGGCCGAGTATGAATATGTGGTAGTGTTGCCGGCAGGCGGCGTAATCGACGTCAATCTGAGAATGCCGTCGTAGGCAAAATAGGCTGTATAATTTCTGCCGTTTGTTTCGCTGGCTATCGTCCCGTTGCTGTTGACAACCCTGTTTATTGTTGTGCCGGGCTCCGAGGGTTGAATCTGAGAAATTCTCCCATAGCTCCACTGATAATAGGTTGTCTTGCTGTTGGCATCAATGGAGTAATATAGATTGCCGTTTGCGTTATATGAATAATTGGTCGTCACGCCGTATTTATTCATTTGAGTGACATTGCCGCTGTTGAAATCATATGTGTATGCCGTCGTAAAGGAACCGGCATAGCTGCCGGTGACTGTTACAGAGGAAGGCTTGTTCCTGACAATGTTCTCGGTTGTATTTGTCCAGTAGGAAATACTCGATGTTCTTGCCTTATCTCCGGATTCGGAGATGTATCCGGGGTTGCCGTAAGTGTCAAAGCTGCTGTAATTTGTTGTGTATGTCTTACCGTCGCGGGAGACGCTTTTTGACGACATAAACGGCATGTAGACATAATCATACGTCGTAACCCCCGCTGGAAGCCATCCCCCGTTGGCCATGTAGTCGCTGGATGTCTGCGTGCCCTTCGTCCAGATGTAGGCCTCTGATAATACTGTCGAGCCGTTTATCGTAATACTCTTGCTGATAGGCAGGCCGATCTGCCAAATTGAGCTGCACGGTCCTTGACCGGGGCAACTGTTGCCCCACCCATTAAACTTGTGGACCTCTGTTAGATTGCCGGGGCCTGTGATCGTGGTTGTAGCGCCGCCCGGATTCCCGCTGTTATACGCATAGGTCCAAGTTCCGGCAGGGATGCTTCCGGCGCTGTTCCATCCACCCGTAGTGCGCGTTTGCACAACTCGAAACGGCACATTAATCGCCCCTGTTGCAAAAGACACGTCGGAGTAATTGTAGGTTATTGTTCCGCCGGATGGGTAAGTGACGGTCTGCAGGTCATATGTGTTGCCGGCAGAATTGTAGCTATACTTCCATGGACTTCCGCCTCCTGTAGGCGGCGTAACCTGGGTCAAAAAATTCTGGTTTCCAAGAGGAACACCGGTATTGATCGCCTGATATGTATAAGAAAAAGTGCGGTTGTCGACAGTTATAGTGTTCAGCTTGTGGCCCGCATAGTCGTAGTTGAACTGAATGCTTCGCCCGACGCTGTCAGTAATCGTCTTCAGAAAAGAATAGCTCCCGTACAAATAGTAACTTATCGATATTGTGGATGTTCTTGAGGCATTCTGGATGCTCGTCACTTGCGCGACCTGGACGCCGGCGTTGTCGCTATAGCCCGCCACTCCCGGAATGTACTTAAACGTGTAGACGGTTCCATCTGAAAAAGTGAGTTCCCATATGCCACTGCCGACTGACTTATAGGTCCAGTACTCCCTGGTTATCATATTGGGCGAAGCGCCTTGCTTTATGTATAGAATGTGCTGTGAGCCGTCCGGCATCTCGACTATCGGGTTATTGGGGGACATGTAGTTTGCGCTGCCCGAGCCGCTTGGGTTTCGCACTATCCCCATGTGCATAGCCCAGCCGATGCCGAGCGGACTCCAGTCGTTCCAGGCTACTAATCCGGGATTTCCAACATCCCTTCTACCCCATATGGCGCTGTTGTATGTCCTGATCAGCTTAACGTCCAGGCCCCCGTTGCCGGGCAACACCAGGTCCGTATTGGAGAGAGTGACGAATCCGGAAAAGGGGTCCACATGTTCGGTCGCCTGGTCGAATGTCCGATTCCCCGATAGCTCATGACCCATTGAGTAGAATGGGTCTCTTGCTGGTTCGGCGGCAAACAGCAAAGAAGGCCATAGAAGAACGAATAACAATAGAGCCGTGCACAATCCGCTATATAGTTGTTTCATAAATCCCCTCCGTGCCATATTCTTTCCGACGTTTACAATCCATCTTACTCATTGTCATAATACAGCCCCGTAATCTATGCTCGTGGACTATGCTCCTCACGAAAAAAATAGTCTCTGATATTGTTTTTCTTCATGTATGACAAAGTCTTATACGAGATAAATGTGCCAATCGGGAAGGCGACGAACAGGGTAATCAAGAAAAACTTAAAAAGATAATATCCCCACTTTGTCGGCCTGATTATTCCAATGCCCGTTAGAAGATACCAAGCCGTAACAGATGCAGTAAAATAGAAAAGAGGGGGTAACCCCTGGCGCACTATCCAATAGGTAAAGAGCACAACTGATATGCTGGCTCCTATTAACACGTAGCCGAATATTCTTATTGGCTTCAATTTATCGTTCATTTTGGGATATCTCCAATTTTATTTTCAGGGGTACTTTTATTTATTGGCGCAAGCATGTCCAGCGTTTGAGTTGTTATGGACGTATCTGACCAGCCGAAACCTTTACCTCCAAAAGAAAAGCTCGCCCCTTTTTTGTTGCTGGAGGTTTCTATTTCTGTGAATGCTGGCGCAATTAATGTCCGGGTCTTTTCGCTTGATTCGCCAAGGAAATCCTGCATGTCTCCTTTCAGTTGTCCAACAAAGAGACCGGCTCCGGCGTTGATTCCGACAACTCTGTCGTCTTGTTGTGCGGTCCCACCGCTTGAGAACAGGATGAATTTCCCGGATTGAGTATCGTAAGCTAATCCAAGGCTCGCTTGCGTTCCGTAACCTGTTGGTTTGTTTGCGGCAGCCGAGCCACCTTTGCCTATGAAAAAAGAAGTTCCCACTCCAATAAACCAGACATCACGCCCATCCGGATCAACATACCTATACGGATTATTCACCGCATAGGCATACGGATTCAACATTTGCGGGTTGTGAATGACCTTCTGGTTTATCTTCCCCGTCCACGGATCAACCGGTCCCACAGGATCAGGCGAGATGAACCTGCCAGCCTTGTCGTACATGTACCTCGCCCCGAAGTAATAAAGACCCGTCTCCTTGTCCTTCTCCTTGCCGACGAACTTCTCGTTGTTCTCCAGAGAGCCGGAGATGGATTGTTCCTGGCCAAAAGGTTTGTAGTCAGCTCTCCAGACGACATTGCCGATGGAATCGTATTCAAGGTCATTTGCTGTAATTTTATTCATTCTTAATGATTTCAATTTGTGTAGCCGTCCATATGCTCTTTTTCCCAAAAAATCTTTTTAGATGAACCTTAAAGTTTTTTTTTGCGCTCCCGCACTGCACAATAGCTTCTTCATCTTTTTGAGTGATTAAAGAGCATTTATCGTATTTAACAGTCTTATCAGCATTTGTAATGACACTCTGATGCGCCACATCTACTGGGTTCAGTCTCCATGGCTGATGCCCATTATCAACACTTTTCTGCAATTCTCGTTCTTCCTCAATTGTGTGCGGAATATTTATTTCAGTAACTTCGTTGGGAGTTCGGCCACAAGCCACTGCTGGAACTATTACAAGAACAATTAACAAATAAATACAACAGTATTGCCTTATTTTAGTAACTTTCATAATCTCCTCTTATAGGGTATTTACCCTATGGGTCAGCAGGGGTCTTCGACGCCCTGCACCCCGACGACATAAGGTTCCCGCAGCAGAGACTGCGGGGTATGTGGTCTATAAAATAAGTCATTAGAATTTCCAATCAGCCGATCCCTCGAGGAGTTCCTTTAATCAAATTCTGGTGGATCAATGTTTTTCTCGAATAGATTCACTATGTCATTACTATCAGTTAACACAGTTCTTACAGATAACCCGTTTACAACGCGCCATTCGGCAACAAATGTTCCTGCCCCATCAGAAAAAAGGCCACGAAATTGACAATTCTTATCGTCAAAACACTTACCCCCAAAGTAGCGAATCTTGCCTTTATATTCGAGAGGACGAGAGCCCCAAGCGTTATACATGGAGGATGCATCCAATGAATACGAACGCCCTCGAAATGAAACAGTTATACTTTTGACGTATGTTTTTGGAAGACCAAACGCTACACCAGCTGGAGCACGCCCATTTATGCGACACACCGACTCGCGTCCTGAACATCCCTCAATCCTGAATAAGGATTTTTGAAATGGCGCTTCAATAATTTTCACCTCGACACCGCTGGGAAGGGCAAATGTTGAAGTCATGTCTGCAAAAGCGGGAGCCGTAAAGATTACGAGACTTAGCAAAAATGATAGATATACATTACTCATTGAATAACCCTCAGTTCATTGTCACCACTATTGCCTATCTGATTACGAATATCACGGTTTAGAATAATGCAGCCCTCAGACGCACTTTGATTTCTACGACTATTGTCCCCATGAATAAGAAAGCCGGTACGCTCAAATGTATTGGTTCCATTTTCGGGGGTTAGTCGCATTGAAGCAGGTAGGTTGTGACCAAGGCCCGTCGTATTGTCCTGTTGAGGACCTATTGTCCACGTGCCTCTTGGGATAGGACCAATATTTTGCACATCTTGCATTTCCGGATTGTTGCGCCCGAGCCCGTGGCCAGAATAGCCAATACCAACGGGAGTTCTCGTTTCAGTCTCGTGCATAGGGGTCGAAGGTGAGTGTGCAATACTAAGAGATATCTGATTAGTTACATGAGTCAGTTGACCGGTCGTTTGGGCATATTCCCAAAAAAGTCCGAGCGGGTCAACATAGCTATATGGATTATTTCCCGCATATGCATATGGATTCAGCATTTGCGGGTTATGGATAACCCTTTGATTTGCCTTTCCAGTCCTCGGATCGACCGGCCCGACGGGATCAGGCGAGATGAACCTTCCTATCTCGTTCTTCACATACCTTGCCCCGAAATACTGAAGCCCCGTCTCTTTGTCTTTTTCTTTTCCCACAAACCTTTCATTATTCTCAAGAGAGCCGGAGATGGATTGTTCCTGGCCAAAAGGTTTGTAGTCAGCTCTCCAGACGACGTTGCCTGTGGCGGCATCCCTCATCGCCACCGGAGTTCCCGCAGGATCGGTCGTGACAAAGAACACCTTCTCGGCGGCAAAGGACACTGTCGGCAGAAGAAATATCATGTTTAGCACGAAAAGTCTTGCCCAGTTATTGAATTTCACTCGACGCCCTCCTTAGTTGACAATATAGACGAATATCGCCTGCAACAGCATTTTCTGTCGGGTAAGGTAAAACAATCCCGATCCCGCATCATCCCTATTTGCCAAGGAATGATTGAAATTAGCAAAGGCCCAAAGGCTGTGTCAAGGAGAAAATTCAACAGAATAAAAAGCTACCTGAAAAAAGGTAGAGTGCTGAAAAAGGTGTTGTCTATCTGTCAAAATGAGCCCAGGTTTATGAGCGGCGGCGAAAGTTTCCCGGCCCCTTTCCCCCCCTGTCTGTTGACTTCATGGCAAACCCTGATAAAATTGTTACATAATCCGGGCGCAGGCCTGTTAGAATAACGCAATACTAATTTAAAAATACCGTCGAATAACGACGGATGTGAATGAGGGGTATCATGACAGACACGGCACATCTGGAAGGCATCGCAAAACTCATCAGGTATTACATCCTCACATCAACGACAGAGGCCGGGTCAGGCCATCCCTCCTCTTCCCTCTCGGCAACCGACCTCATGACAGGCCTCATGTTCGGCGGGACCTTCCGGTTCGACGCCGACAAGATCGAACATCCCAACAACGACCGCATCATTTTTTCGAAGGGGCATGCCTCGCCTTTGCTGTATGCTCTCTGGGCTGCCGCTGGAAAGGTATCCGAGGAGGAACTCCTGTCCCTCAGGAAATTCGGGAGTCCGCTCGAGGGGCATGCCACCTGCGCCTTCAGGTACACCGAGGCTGCCACCGGGTCCCTCGGCCAGGGGCTTCCGATAGGCGTCGGCATGGCGCTCAACGCCAGGTATATCGACAGACTTTCTTACAGGACCTTTGTCCTGCTTGGGGACAGCGAGATGTCCGAGGGCGCCCAGTGGGAGGCGATGGCGGTTGCGGCCCATTACAAACTCGACAACCTCGTCGGGATAATCGACGTCAACCGGCTCGGACAGAGGGGCGAGACGATGCTCGGCCATGACCTGCAGGCATATGAAAGAAGGATAGCCGCCTTCGGATGGGAGACTATGGTGATCGACGGGCACTCGATGTCCGAGATATGCGATGCCTATGAAAAAGCCGCGCAGGTGAAAGACCGGCCGGTGATGATCCTCGGCCGGACGGTCAAGGGCAAGGGTGTTTCGTTCATGGAGGACAGGAACGGCTGGCACGGCAAGACCCTCAACAGGGAACAACTCGGCCAGGCGCTGTCCGAGCTGGGAGAGGTTGACAAGACCGTCAGGGGGGAGGTCCCGTTGCCGGAGAGTACGATGCCGCAGGCGCCGGGCTCCCAGCCGGCGGGCAAGCTCCTCTATCTGACGGACAAGCCTGTTGCAACGCGGAAGGCCTATGGAAACGCGCTCGTCCGGATATTGCCGAGGTTCCCCAATATAGTCGTACTTGATGCCGAGGTCTCGAATTCCACCCATGCCGAGATATTCCGGGAAAAGCATCCGGAGCGGTTTTTCGAGATGTATATCGCCGAGCAGAACATGGTGGGCGCGGCCCTGGGGCTTGCCGGCAGGGGGAAGCTGCCCTTTGTCTCCACCTTCGCCGCCTTTTTTACACGGGCCTTTGACCAGATCAGGATGAGCCAGTATTCAGAGGCGAACATCAAGTTCTGCGGGTCCCACGCGGGCGTGTCCATCGGAGAGGACGGCTCGTCCCAGATGGGCCTCGAAGACATCGCGATGTTCAGGACGATCCAGTGGAGTGTAATTCTGTACCCCTCCGACGCCATAGCCGCCGAGAAGGCGGTCGAGGAGGCTGCCAGACACAAGGGCATCGTCTACATACGGACGACGCGGAAGGACACTCCGATCATCTACAAGGCGAATGAGGAGTTCCCCATCGGCGGCAGCAAGGTCCTCAGGCAGAGCGACAAGGATGTGGTTACGGTCGCTGCCGCCGGCATCACCCTCCATGAGGCCCTCCGGGCATATGAGGAGCTGAAGAAGGAGGGCATATTCATCCGTGTGATCGACCTCTACAGCATAAAGCCGATCGATGATGCGACCCTGCGCAAGGCGGGCAACGTTACGAACGCCATCATCACCGTGGAAGATCATTACCCTGAAGGCGGTATCGGCGAGGCGGTGCGGACAGCGCTGGCTGACTTCGATATCCCGGTGCACTGCCTCGCGGTGTCGAAGATGCCCAGGAGCGGGACCCCCGAGCAGCTCCTCGATTATGAATCCATCTCGCGGGACGCCATCATGAGCAAGGTCAGGGAGCTGGTATGAGACCCGATAAACTGAAGGCGCGGATCTTTCTGGACGGCGGAGATCCCCACGAAACGCAGCAGGCGCTTGCTCTGCTGGGGTTTCTTGACGGACAGACCACGAACCCGACCCTGATAGCGAAAAACCCGCAGGCAAAGAAACTGCTGGAGAGGGGCGAGAAGTTCACGAAAGAGGAGATCCTTAATTTCTATCACTTTGTGGTAAGGGAGTTGTCCGCATTGATGCCGCTGGGCGCCATATCCATCGAGGTGTATGCGGACCCCGCAACCACTGCCGATGATATGCTCCTGCAGGCGGAAAAGATGTTCAGCTGGATCCCCAATGCCCATATCAAGTTTCCCTCGTCAGCCGAGGGGCTGAAGGCGGCGGAGCAGGCGGTGAAGAGAGGCATGAGGATCAACATGACTCTCTGTTTTACGCAGGAGCAGGCAGCAGCCGTCTACGCTGCCACCCGCGGCGCAAAAAAAGGCGATGTCTTTGTATCGCCTTTTGTCGGCAGACTGGACGACCGCGGCGAGGACGGGATGCAGCTGATCGCCAACATTATGAGGATGTACGGGCAGGGTGATTCCCATGTGGAGACGCTCACCGCCAGCGTGAGAAATCTTGGTCACCTTCTCCGCGGCCTGCAACTCGGCTCTGACATCCTGACAGCCCCGTTTAACGTTTTGAAGGAATGGGCTGATCAGGGGCTGCCTGTGCCGGACGAGGGATATGTATACGACCCGAAAGGCCTTGCGCCGATTCCTTACAAGGATGTCCCGCTCACCCTCAACTGGAACCAGTACCACCTCGAGCATGACCTGACGGTCAAGGGCATGGAGAGATTTTCCCAGGATTGGAACGCTCTCATCAAATGACCCCTGATGCGCTGAGCTGCTGATGAAGATCGCCATAGGAGCCGACCATGGAGGGTACCATCTCAAGGAAGACCTGGGCGCCTTTCTGTCCGCAAAGGGGCATGAGGTCATTGATCTGGGGGCGCATGTCTTTGAGCCTGACGACGATTACCCTGATTTCGCCGGGGCCGTTGCCGGGGCCGTTGCAGCGGGAGGCGCGGAACGCGGGATACTCGTCTGCGGCAGCGGAGTAGGCGCATCCATCGCGGCCAACAAGTTCCCGGGCATACGCGCCGCTGTCTGCCATGACACCTTTTCCGCCCACCAGGGCGTGGAAGACGATGACATGAATGTCCTGTGCCTTGGGGCGCGGATCATCGGAGCGGAACTGGCAAGGGAAGTTGCGGAGCGTTTCCTTTCAGCGCGGTTTTCAGGGCTTGAGCGGCATCAGCGGCGGGTCGGGAAGGTGAAGGGATTTGAGAGGGACTTTACCACGTAGCATTCCCTTACGGCATGAGAACCATTGAGGCCCTTCGCAGGGCGCTTGTCTTTGACAGCGAAGCCGTGATGAACGCCGCAATGGCCGGGACGTGGCGGGAACTCTGCCTCGCTTCTGTAAAGGCGCGGGGGAGATTTGTCGCCGCTGTATCGGGAGGCCGGACTCCCCTGGGATTTTACCGGACGCTTGCCGGACAGGGCGGAGATCTTCCATGGGACAAGACGCACCTGTTCCTTGTTGACGAGAGATTTGTGCCTCCTGACGATGCTGACAGCAACTACCGGTTGCTCACAGAAAGCCTCCTGAGCAGCGTCCCGATTCCACTGGGAAATATCCATCCCGTGCCTGTTGCGCCTGATCCGGAGACCGCGGCGCGTGTCTATGAACAGTCTCTTGCTGAGTTCTTCAGGCTGCGGCAGGGGGATATGCCGAGGTTCGACCTCATCATGCTCGGTGTAGGAGAGGACGGCCACACTGCATCGTTGTTTCCGGGAAGCCCCGCAGTCTGCGAGAAGGAGCGGCTTGTACGGGCCGTGGAAATGGCCGGCGTCAGGCGCCAAAGGATGACACTGACCCTGCCTGTTCTCAACAATGCAGGGAAAATAGTCTTTCTCGTGAGCGGAGCGTCCAAGGCGGACGTGCTCCGGGATATCGTGAGAAAGGCCCCTGAGTCGCTCCCCGCGGCAAGGGTCAAGCCTGTTGACGGCGAACTGGTCTTTATGGCGGACCCAGGGGCCGGCTCGCTTCTTGCGGCGGCATAAGGGAAAGCCGCCTATGCCCAGATACATGCGGACAGATAAATGCTATCCACGCAATATATTGCAGGCAAAGAATTGCCTTTAAATGCAAATTAATGCACATAAAGTAGATTGCTCTCGCTGTCTTGAACTCCCGGCTTTTTCCCTTAATATCTATAATATAACGGCGCATAGGACTCGGTGGTGAAGATTGGCATGAAATGTGCCATGTACCATACTTCTATGGAGCTGTTGAAACGTAGCCTGAGCATGCGGCGCGGGAAGTTATTATTTTTCCGGGAGGACTCATGAATGAATAGTGCACTATCGCCTGGCGCCCTCTTCAGGGCCGCAATAAGAGAAGAAAAACCCTTGCAGGTTGTCGGCGTGGTCAACGCCTATGCGGCCCGTCTCGCGGAACGGTCCGGGTTCAGGGCCCTCTATGTTTCCGGTGGAGGCGTGGCAGCCAGTTCCTTGGGCGTCCCTGACCTCGGCATCAGCACCATGGACGATGTGCTCACCGACGTCAGGCGCGTCACCGATAACACAGGCCTTCCCGTGCTGGTGGACATCGACACCGGATGGGGCGGCGCTTTTAATATCAGTCGGACGATCAGGTCGATGATAAAGTTCGGCGCGGCTGCGGCGCATATCGAGGACCAGGTCCAGGCAAAGCGCTGCGGTCATCGGCCCGGCAAGGCGATAGTCAGCAGGGACGAGATGGTCGACCGCATCAAGGCCGCTGTTGACGCAAAGACCGACCCTGCGTTCGTCATTATGGCAAGGACGGACGCCATAGCCGTCGAAGGGCTCGACGCTGCCATAGACCGCGCCTGCGCCTGTGTGGAGGCGGGAGCGGATATGGTATTCCCCGAGGCTGTGACCGATCTTGACATGTATAAGAAATTTACCGGGACAGTGAAGGCGCCGGTCCTCGCCAACATCACCGAGTTCGGCTCAACCCCACTGTACACTGTCGATGAACTGCGCGTCGCGGGCGTCTCCCTTGTGCTGTATCCCCTTTCAGCGTTCCGGGCGATGAGCAAGGCGGCCCTCGCGGTCTACGACGCGATACGCGCGGAGGGCACGCAGAAGAACGTGCTGAACCTCATGCAGACCAGGGCGGAGCTGTATGACTATCTCGATTATCATGCATTTGAACAGAAACTCGACAGAATATTTTCGAAGGAGGAAAAGCAATGAGCAGCAATTCAGGCACTGCAACCGCAATCGAAACGCCGGCGCCCAGGATTAAAAAATCCGTCGCCCTCTCCGGGGTCGTGGCCGGCAATACGGCTGTCTGTACGGTCGGTCGCACCGGAAATGACCTTCACTACCGCGGTTATGACATTGTGGAACTCGCCCGGCAGGCGACTTTTGAAGAGGTGGCCTATCTCCTCGTGCACGGTGAGCTGCCGACGCAGTCTGAATTGACGGGATACGGGAAAAAACTGAAGGGTCTGCGCGGCCTGCCTGCCCGGGTGAAAACAGCGCTTGAACACATCCCCGCAGCCGCGCATCCGATGGATGTGCTGCGCACCGGATGTTCGGTCCTCGGGACCGTGCTGCCGGAAAAGGAAGACAGGAACATACACGGCGCACGGGATATCATAGACCGGCTGATAGCCTCGTTCGGCTCCATGCTTTTGTACTGGTGGCACTACAGCCAGAACGGCAGAAGGATCGAGGTGGAGACGGACGACGACACGGTGGCAGGCCATTTCCTCCACCTGCTGCACGGCAGGACGCCTTCGCCTCTCCATGAGAAGGGACTCGATCAGTCCCTGATCCTCTATGCGGAGCATGAATTTACCGCATCGACCTTTACCGCGCGCGTCATTGCCGGCACTCTCTCAGATGTGTACTCCGCGATCACCGGCGCCATCGGCGCACTGCGGGGACCCAAACACGGCGGCGCCAATGAGGCTGCGCACGAAATTCAGCGGCGTTACCGTTCGGCAGACGAGGCTGAAGCGGACATCAAGGCGAGGATAGCCGGCAAGGAGATCATTATCGGCTTCGGACATCCGGTCTATACGGTGAGCGATCCGAGGAACCCCATTATCAAGGAGCTGGCAAAGAGGCTCTGCGGCGACGGCGGCAATATGAACCTCTTCTCGGTTGCGGACCGCATCGAGACGGTCATGAGGCAGGAAAAGAACATGTTCGCAAACCTGGACTGGTATTCCGCGGTGTCCTACCACATGATGGGCGTACCCACGTTGATGTTCACTCCCCTTTTCGTGATCTCGCGGACAACGGGCTGGGGGGCCCATATCATAGAGCAGCGGCTTGACAACAAGATCATCCGGCCTTCAGCCAACTATATCGGCGAGGAGGACCGTACATTTCTGCCGATCAGGGACAGGAAGTAATCTTGAGAAATTCGAAGAAAGGATAACGCGCCACTATGGGTTCCCACATCTCCAATGTCCGGCCTGATCCGGACAAGGTCCTTGTCGACATAGCCGGCTATGTGACCGATTTCAGGATAAAGTCGAAGGAGGCGTACGACACCGCCCGCTACTGCCTCATGGACACCATAGGAT
>JAKAGF010000198.1 GCA_021825805.1 Nitrospirota bacterium | reverse complement strand
CATGGTGATCGTTTCACCGGACGCGCAGGAGGTAACGGTATGGAACCAGCTTCTCAGTTAGACCATAACCACCAGCTCTCCCTGCGGGAGCTTCCCTATTTAATCAGATGGCGGGACGACCGCTGCAAGCGCTGCGGCAGATGCACGGCGGTCTGCCCGGTAAAGGCGATCGAACCTACGGTGAAGATCCTCAGGACAGTCACCTCCGAAGGCCCGGTTCCTGCGCCGTCGGCAACGAGGAAGGTGACCTACATGGTTGAGCAGGTGAGGGACATCAACCGCTACTGCACCGGCTGCGGCTCCTGTTCCCTTGTCTGTCCCAACGAGGCTATCGAACCGGAGTTGAATCCTGCGAACAAGTTTCTCACCTTCAAGAACAAGGGCGGCGACGCCTACAAGCGCGGCGGCAGGAGGAACGATCCCAACGTCTCGACCCTCGACCGCCTGAAGTTCACGAGGATATCGATGCTCACGGACCCTGCGTTGGATGCGGGCCGCCACGAATTCAGGATACGGACCTTCCTGGGGAGAAACCTCCCGCCTGAGCAGCTGCCGCTGAAGAACGTCGGCGGCAGACTCGTCATGGACAAAGACGGCATATTCGTCCCGCCGGTCAGGGAGATATACCCCATCATGATCGGAAGCATGTCCGTAGGCGCTCTTTCGCCTCCCATGTGGGAGGGGCTTGCGATGGGCATAACCTATCTCAACGAGGTGGAGGGAATGCCGGTGGTCATGGCCTCGGGAGAAGGCGGGATGCCGCCGCGGCTGCTGAAGTCCAAGTTCCTGAAGTACTTCATACTTCAGATCGCTTCAGGTTATTTCGGCTGGGACGAGATCATACACGCCCTGCCGGACATGCGGGAAGACCCCTGCGCCATTGAGATCAAGTACGGCCAGGGCGCCAAGCCCGGCGACGGCGGGCTGCTCATGGCCTACAAGGTCCTTAAGCTGATCGCCCAGATCAGGGGGGTGCCGATGATGGTGGACCTCGCGTCGCCTCCCACGCACCAGACGAAATACTCCATCGAGGAGGCGGTCGCAAAGATGATACAGTCCATGTCCATGGCCTGGGGCTTCAGGGTGCCGGTCTATCCGAAGATATCAGGGACAAAGACCGCCCGGGCGGTCCTCAACAACCTGGCGCGTAACCCCTATGCAGCGGCGCTGAGCATCGACGGAGAGGACGGCGGCACGGGCGCAGCCTACAACGTCTCGATGGACAAGATGGGACACCCCATAGCCTCCAATATCAGGGACTGCTACCTCGATCTCGTGAAACAGGGAAAGCAGAACGAGTTGCCGCTGATCGCAGCGGGGGGCGTCGGAAAGAAGGGGAATCTCGCTGCAAATGCCGCTGCCCTCATCATGCTCGGCGCATCAGCGGTGTCCATCGGCAAGTACATTATGCAGGCCGCTGCCGACTGTTTCGGCGATGAAAACAACCGGTGCAACCTTTGCAATACGGGCCGCTGCCCGCGGGGCATTACAACGCAGGACCCGAAGCTCTACCGGAGGCTCGACTCAGACAAGGTGGCTGAACGCGTTGTGGATGTTTTCAGGACCGCTGACACGGAGTTGAAGAAGATCTTCGCGCCGATGGGCCGTTCCACCGAGCTGCCCATCGGCATGTCCGACGGCCTCAGCATCGACGACAGGGCGATGGCGGAAAGGCTCCAGATCGACTATGCCTGCTGACGGGTTCGTAAAAAATCCGTATGCTGCGTTGCGGTGAACCAGGGAAATAAGAAATGGCGAGAATGATAATTAAAGGAACTATCGATGGGAACCGGGTCCCTTCCCGCATCCTCGAGGAGCAGATACAGGAGGCGGTCAAGGACGGCGCCCGTGAGATTCACGTTATGGCCGAAGGACAGCACGGCATAGGCGGCCGCATCTGGCCCAGGGGCGAGGCGGTCAGGATCACTGTTGAAGGGCCCGTGGGCCAGCGCGTGGGCAGCATGGGCATGTCCGGCACCGAGATTGTGGTCAGGGGCAGCTGCTCTGACGACACCGGATGGATCAACTGCGGGGCAAAGATAACCGTCCTTGGTGATGTGACCAACGGCGCGCACAATGCAGCGGCCCAGGGCGTCCTTTATGTCCAGGGCAGCGGCGGGGCCAGGTGCGACACCATGACCAAGAGGAATCCGCGCTTCGAACCTCCCCAATCCTGGTACTTCAGGAACGTGGGCGATTCCTTTGCCGAGTTCAAGGCAGGCGGCGTCGCCGTTGTCTGCGGGGCCGACCCCCGGGACCCGGAAAACGTGCTCGGCTATCGCCCCTGCGTCGGCATGGTGGGCGGAGTCGTCTATTTCCGCGGCAAGATCAAGGGCTACAGCGAGCGCGACGTGCAGTTGCTTGACCTCTCGGAACAGGACTGGGAATGGCTTGCCTCCGGCATGAAGGACTTCCTCAGGGCCATTGAACGGGAATCCTGTTACGAAGAGCTCACCAGTGACATAAACGACTGGAAGAAGCTTGTCGCCTACACGCCGGCTGAAAAGGCCGGCCGGCTGAAGCAGAGGCTCTCAACGGTTGATTTCAGGAAGGACGTATGGGAAAAGGCGGTCGGACAGGGCGGTATTTTTGCCGAGTACATAAATCATGACCTGACGATACTTCCGTATATCACCACCGGCGCCGAGCGGCGGAACCGGCCGGTCTGGAGCAATGAAAAATATCTGCCGCCGTGCGCCTACAACTGCCCCACCCGCATCCCCTCTCATAAGCGGGCGACGCTGATCCGGCAGGGGAAGATGAAGGAGGCCCTCGACCTGGTCCTCAGGTACAGTCCTCTTCCGGCAACGGTCTGCGGCCAGATATGCCCGAACCTCTGCATGCAGAGCTGTTCGAGGGGGAGGGTGGACAGGCCCCTCAATATCAGGGAGCTGGGCAGCCTCGCCCTGAAGCAGCCGGCGCCGAAGCCGGCGAAAAAGACCGGTTACAAGATCGCTGTCATCGGCGGCGGTCCGGCAGGATTGTCGGTCTCCTGGCAACTGGGGCTGAAGGGCCACAGCGTGGATATGTACGAGGCGGCTGACAAGCTCGGCGGCAAGATCGAACTGTGTATCCCGCGGGAGAGGCTGCCCCATCAGATCCTCCTCAAGGAACTGGCGCGGTTCGAGGAGATCGGGGTGAAAACTCATCTCGGCAGGGCGGTCAATCGCAAGGAATTCGACAAGATATACAAGGGCCACGATGTAGTGGTCATTGCCTGCGGCGCGCACAGACCGCGTGATGTGAAGTTCCCCGGCGCTGAAGACGCCGTGGCTGCCATCGATTTTCTGAAGGGCGTCAACTTCGGCAGGAGCATTTCGCTTAAGAACAAAAAGGTGGTTGTTATAGGGGCCGGCAATGTTGGCATGGACGTGGCATCCCAGGCCTTCAACTGCGGGGCCGCATCTGTAATTGCGGTGGATATACAGAAGCCGGCAGCCTTCGGCAAGGAGATGGACATGGCCCGCGAGAAGGGGACCGGGATCCTCTGGCCGAAGTTCATCGAGCGCTACGACAAGAAAGCGAAAAAGCTGTTTTTTACAGACAGCACGTCCCTTGACGCCGACATGGTTATCGTCTCGGTCGGAGAGACTCCGATTGTGGATTTCCTCCCGGCTGACATAATCTCCGAGCGGGGATGGCTGAAGGTGAACGACCTCGGACAGACATCTGACGTGAAGGTCTTCGCCATCGGCGACGCCACGAAGCCCGGACTCGTCACCCATGCGATCGGCCAGGGCAGGATCGCTGCCGACGTTATTCACAGCCAGCTTATGCACTACGACTACCTGCCTGAGGTGAAACAGCAGATAGCGTACGAGAAGATCAGGACGGAATACTACGATACCTGTCGTCTCGAGGGCTTTGATGCAAAAAAAGAGGCGAGCGCGTGCATGTCCTGCGCCACCTGCCGCGACTGCCACATGTGCGAGGCCACCTGTTACTGGGGCGCCATCAGCAGGGTGGAGCACAAGGACGGCTCATACGAATACGTGGTGGACGACGACAAATGTATCGGCTGCGGCTTCTGCGCCGGCGTCTGCCCCTGCGGGGTATGGGAGATGGTGGAGAATACATAGCTGTATGTGTCCCGCGACCCCCTGAGCCCCTGTCCATCGCTCCCTGACCGGGCCGGGCGAAAGCGCTCAATGGTGTGATATAATGCGTGCGGAGCCGGATGAACAGGTAAAATCCATGCAGGCGCTGCGCACGAGCGACATAAAGAGCTATCTTTTTTTGGCTGTTCTTGTTTTCCTCACTTTCGGCCACACGCTCAATTATTCATTTGTCTGGGACGACAATAAGGTTCTTGATGATCCCGTGCTCGAGGATTTCCCGATCACGAAGATACCGTCCCTGTTTACGAAGCCTTTGTGGGCGAGCCTCGGCGTCACGGAATACGAGCAGGTCTTCTACAGGCCCTTGTCGGCTGCCTTTGGTGTCATGCAGTATAAACTGTGGCGGCAAAACCCATGGGGATATCGCCTTGTGAGCATCATGCTTCACCTTCTATGCGCCATCGTTGTTTATAAAGTATGTCTGCTCATGTCCTGTCAGCGCGCAAGCGCCCTCTTCGGGGCGTCCCTTTTCGCAGTGCATCCCGTGAATGTCGAGTCAGTCGTGTGGATCAGCGCCGCATCATCCTTTACCGGTATATTTGTCATTCTGTCGGTTTATGCCTTTATGAAGGACAGACTATTTCCGTCTCTCGCGATGTTCGCGCTTGGCTTGCTGTCAAAAGAGGTGGTGATCATGCTGCCGGCGGCGATGCTGGTATTTTCGGTTCACCGTGACGGCGTAAAAAAAGGGACAGTGAAGCTGCTGCCGTTCTTCATGGCAGCTGTTGTGTATCTGGGCGTGAGGGCCCTGATCCTGGGGCACAACACCTTTGGCGGCGGCATGGTCCAACCCATGCAAGATCGAATTCCCAGTATGCTCGTTGCTATGGCTGATTATATGCGATTGCTGGTTTTCCCGTTTTATCTCAGGCCTTTTTATCCGGCCGCGTGGTATGCGTCCCTGACAGACCCGAGAGTCATGGTCTCGGCGCTGTTATTGATTGCAGCAGCCGCATTTGTCTATTTCCGGTTCAGGCGGGACAGGGATCTGTTGTTTCTGTCTTGCATGCTGTTCGTGTTTCTCATCCCTCCCGTCTGGTTTGTCAATGTCCTGGCCGGGGGAGGAGATGAATCAGCGT
>JAKAGF010000021.1 GCA_021825805.1 Nitrospirota bacterium | reverse complement strand
CGTTCCCTTCCTGTAAAAGGGGTTGACTGCGGCAACCTCTACGACCGTATAACCATGGGCCTGGGGCTTCTTCTCCAGGGAGAAGGTGATGGGGAATATTCCGGTCATGGGATACCGTTTGTTGTCTATGACAAGGGCGCTCCCAAGGTACATGAGCCCCCCGCATTCGGCGTAGACCGGCAGGCCTCGCTCCACCGCATTTCTCAGCGACCTCCTGAAGGAGACGTTGGCAGCAAGGGCGATGGCATTGGTCTCGGGGAAACCGCCGCCTATATACAGGGCGTCAACAGGCGGGAGATTTTTTTCGGTCAGGGCTGACACCTCCCGCAGCACAGCCCCCCTCCTCTGAAGCTCCTCAAAATTTTCCGGGTAATAGAACTGGAAGGCCGAATCCCTGATAATGCCGATGGTCACCTTCCGGTGTGAAACCGCCGCACGCGCTGTCTGAGGCGTTTCCAGGGCTCTTGTTTTCCGCGCTATCTCTATGATCTTTTCGAGGTCAAGGTATTGTTTTGCCATATCTCGGGCTGTGCGGATAGCTCTTTCGACCCCAGGGTGCTCCTGGAAGGGCGTAAGGCCCATATGCCTTTCGGAGACGAGGTCATCCCTCAGTTTTGGGATCGCACCCACGACAGGGACGCCGCAGTACCGCTCGATCACTTCCCTGATGATCCGCTCGTGCCTGCTGCCTGCTATCCGGTTGATGACTACCCCCCTGATATCCACTTTCCTGTCGAAGTGTTGCAGGCCGAGGACCAGGGCGCCCGCTGTCCGGGTTACCTTGGCGCAATCGACAATGAGGATCACCGGCGCCCGCAGGGTCTTGGCAAGCTCTGCCGTGCTATACGTGCCCTCAGCGTCCATTCCGTCGTACAGGCCCCGGTTCCCCTCGATAACAGCGCAGTCCGCATCCCCAAAATGGCCGGCAAAAGAGGCGAGTATCTTTTCCCTCCCCACGAGGAAGGGATCGAGATTATAGCAGAGGCGGCCGGCAGCGGAAGAAAGCCAGCCTGCATCTATATAGTCAGGACCCTTCTTGTATGGCGCTACCTTCAGCCCCCGCTCTTTCCATGCAGCTATGAGGCCGAGGGAGAGGGTGGTCTTGCCGGAGCCGCCTTTATGCCCGGCGATCACGAGCCGGGGATACTTTCTCTGCATATCTGGAATCACCTTTATTCGGTATGTCAGCGGTACGAAACGCCCAAAAGCGCCCCTTCATTATAACCCAAGCCCGGATGATTAGTGAGAACGGCTTATAAGCCACAATACTGTCGGAACTGTGTGAAATCAGGCTGCGGAGCAGCGGAAAGCAGGTTTGGGTTATAATAGCATTAGCTTTTTATGGACATATCCGAGTACATAAACATCGCAGCGAGGTTTTATCACAGCCAGCCCCTTGTCGTCCTTGGCTGCGGACTGTTTCTCCTGTTCCTGATCTACCGACAACCCCGATTTTTTCTTGGGGTTTTTCTTCTCGCCCTCTTCCTCGCGGCAGTGGCATATGTTATCTTCGATGCAGCCTCTTCAAGCACCTCGCTGAAGAAAAACCTCCTCGAAAAGGGGAATGTCCGGGAAGTCAAGTAGGTCCTGACCCCGGCCCTGCCGCGGGAAAGACCTCTGACTCGCCGGGCCGGAATGGATAACCAGCAGGAGACGAAGAATGACAGAAGCAATTATCCGCCGTATTGATGATTCCATAGCATGGATCACCCTTAACAGACCCGGATCGCTCAATGCCTTGAACAGGGAAATGCTTCAGATGCTTTCATCAGTTCTCGATGACATCAGGGAACAGGATGCGGTCAGGGCGGTTGTCCTGACCGGCGCCGGAGACAAGGCATTCTCAGCAGGGGCTGACATCAAATATCTCTCCCAGGCGTCTCCCCTTGAGGTCCTGGACATGGCACGGCTGGCTGTTTCGGTGAACAACAAGATCGAGACACTGGGAAAGGTCGTTGTCGCGGCCATTAACGGCTATGCACTCGGCGGCGGCCTGGAGCTGGCTGAATCATGCATGCTCCGGGTTGCCGTTGAACAGGCAAAGCTGGGCCATCCCGAGGTCCGCATCGGCGCCGTAGCCGGATGGGGAGGGACTACGCGGCTCCCCCGTCTCGTTGGCAAGGGATTCGCCGCTGAGATGCTCCTGACAGGGAAACATATCACCGCTCAGGAGGCCCTTCGGAGGGGGCTTGTCAATGCGGTTGTAGAGCCTCAGGTCCTTTATGCCGAGACAGAGAGGCTGGTCGGAGAAATCCTCGCCTGCTCACCTGTAGCTGTCAGGCTCACCTGGGAGGCCCTGCACCGCGGCATGAATGTATCCCTTGAAGAGTCAGCCCTCCTCGGGGCGGACCATTTCGGCCTCGCAGCCTCTACCGAGGACTTCAGGGAGGGCGCCAATGCCTTCCTCGAAAAGAAGAAACCTTCTTTCAAGGGTAAATAATCCTGGTCACCAAAAAAGGACACGAGGGCCCGCCTCGTGTCCTTTTTTATCAATAAAACCCTCGGAACAGTATCTATTTTATCAAGCCTTTTTCCCGCAGATACTCTTCGCTGGGGATCTCGACGGAACTGGCGCCGCCGCCGTAGGAGTACATGAGCCTGCCCACGTCGATCATGGCCCGCATCGCCTTCTTCACCTCATCAGGCTGGAGGCTCAGTTCTTCGGAAACGCCCTTGATGATGTCCTTCTCCTTCAGTTTCTTCTTACCCTTCGCAGCCAGGCAGAAGGCATAAATCTTGTCCTGCAGTTCTGCTACTTCCATGTCCTTTTACCCCCGTGATGTATTGGTTGTCCGTTCAAGACGGGACGACGGCCGAGGCCGCCGTCCCTGCATCTGCTTACCACTTGAAGGTGGATGCCGTCCTCATCGTATCTCTCATGAAGGTGAAGTCGTCGATCGACTGGAACGTGAAGTCGATGCCGGTCAGGGAGAAGAACCTCTCCCAGCCGATACGCTCGATCCACTCTCCGATCCTCTCGTGCTTCCGGGCGTTGGCCGCATACACCTCGACGATGTGCTTTATCGCGGCAACAGCCTTCGGCCACCGCGGCGGCTCGTTGGAGATGTAGGGGATGACGAGCTTCGAAAACTTCGGGTTCGTCCGCAGGCTGTTGATCTTGCCGCCGACAACGATAGCCACGCCGTCGCGCTCAGGATTCTTGATGCTGATGGGCGGGCAGACGGTGAAGCAGTTGCCGCAGTACATGCACTTCTCAGAGTTGATCTTGATGCTCTTCTTCGCCGGGTCAGGGCTGATGGCCCTGGTCGGGCAGGAGCCGATGACCGTCGGCAGCTCGCACATGTTCTTGAAGTTCTCATGGTTGATGTTCGGCACCTGGGTATGGACCGCCACAACAGCGATGTCGGAGCAGTGGACAGCGCCGCACATATTGACGCAGCAGGCCACGGCAAGCCGGACCTTGTTGGGCAGCGTCTTCTTCTCGAAATAGTCGTAGAGCTCATCCATCATGGACTTGACGAGTCCGGAGGCGTCGGTGCAGGCGCTGTGGCAGTGGACCCAGCCCTGGGTATGCACGACGTTGGTGATGCACTTGCCGATGCCGCCCATCTTGAAGCCGCGCGCGGAAAGGTCCTTCTTCAGGGGCTCCAGCTTCTTCTCATCCGAGACGAGGAACTCAACGTTGTTCCGCGTGGTGTAACGGAAGAACCCGTCGCAGTACTTGTCGGCGATGTCGCAATGCTCGCGGATAGTGGTCGTGGAGAGGAGCCTGGGAGAAGCGACCCTGACCGTCCAGAGCTTATCACCGGACTCAGCAACATGGACCATCGACCCGTTGTTGATCACCTCGTGGTATTTCCATTTCCCGTAGTTCTTCTTGATTACGGGAGGCAGGAACTGCTCGTAGTGGGGCGGACCGATATCTGTTTTTCTCTGGGGTAATGCCATTGTATCAATTCCTCCTTATAAAATGTATGGTGTATGTTAGAACCGGTACTTGCCGGTCTTCTTCTCTTCTGCTTCCTTGGCCTTGTAGGCTGCGATATCCTCTTCGGTGTAGAACATGAAGGGGTCCTTCCTCGGCTCCTTGATCTGCTGCGGCACCGGCTTAACGCCGATCGCCTCGAGGAACGAACGCATGCCCTTCATCTCGATCACCTCGCCGATACGCTCGCGAGGCTTCGCGTTCTCGTCCCACCAATCCCAGATCTTCCGGATGAGGTCCTTGAGCTCGGTATAGGGCGGCTCCACCTTGATGAAGGGGATTATGACCCAGGACAGCAGCGAACCGACAACGATCGGCGCCTTGGAACCGATGCATATGGTCGCGCCACGCTCTCCGGAGGGCTTGAGGGCCTTGGTCATCCGGGTTATGCAGTGCATGCAGCGACTGCACTCGGCGTTGTTGATCTTGAGTTCCTTGCCGTCATAGTCCATGCACTGGGTCGGGCACATATTGACGATTTCCTTGTTGATGTCCATCGTCTTTGCATAGTTCTTGACTTCAGCCTGGTCGATCTTGATGTCACCCTTCCACGTGCCGATGATGGACATGTCCGCGCGGGCGATAGAAGCAACGCAGTCGCAGGCGCAGCCCGATGACTTGATCTTGAACTTGTAAGAAAAAGTAGGCCTGTGCATCTCATCCTGGAATTCCTGGGTGAGGGCGTAGGTGAGGCCGAGGGTGTCATAGTTCGTCCATTCGCAGCGGCCTGGGCCTACGCAACAGCTCGGGGTCCTGAGGGCCGAGCCTGAACTCCCGAGGTCCCACCCGCGCGAAGAGTACTCGGCAAAGATCGCCTCAAGGGCGTCCGTCTTGGTGCCGAGCAGAACGAGGTCGCCGGTGGAGCCGTGCACGTTGGTCAGACCGCTTCCGTACTTGTCCCAGATGTCGCAGATCTCGCGGAGGGCCTTGCTGGTGTAGAAAAACCCGCTGGGCTGGTTCAGTCTGACGGTATGGAAATGGGCGACGCCGGGAAACTCGTCGCCGATCTCGGAGTACCGGCCGATGACGCCACCGCCGTATCCGAGGACGCCGACGATGCCGCCGTGCTTCCAGTAGCCTATCTTGGTGCTGTAGCACTTCTCCAGATGTCCGAGGGCATCATTGGACATCTCGTTGGTCTTGGCTGCCTTCTTCATCTCAGTGACGAAGCTGGGCCAAGGACCTTTTTCAAGCTCGTCAATCAACGGCGTGTTGTACTTCTTCATCAAATCCTCCTTTATTGTGGGTTAACGCCTAAAAATCGTTTGGGATATGCAGGCTTTCCAGCTTAAAACACAGCCTGTCAGCGGGTCAAATAAAAAAAATTAATCTGTTAATTATAATTACTTATTCATCTGATATCGGGAATATTACTCGCCTGTCCGCACCCTTGGCAAATTACTATTTTCCTGTTTACTTTCCCCCCTGCCCCAGTGCTATACTTATCGAGCTTAACAAGCTGTACTGACCTTATGTTCATAAGGAGAAGCCAATGCGCTGGATAGCACTTGTCTTGCTTTTTTGCTTTGTTGCAGTCGGTCTGGTATACGGGCAGGGCGAGCCGCTCGTCACGAAGGTCGAGGTCCTGGGTCTCAAACGCATCGAGGAAGGCGCGATCAAGGCAAAGATCTCCCAGAAGATCGGGGAGGCGGTCTCTCAGGACAAGATCAACGACGACATCAAGGCGATCTTCAAGATGGGGTACTTCGAGGACGTGCGGGTGAATATCGAGTCCTTCGAAGGCGGAGTCAAACTCATCTATGTGGTGAAGGAGAAGCCGACCATCGTCAAAGTGGATTTTCAGGGAAACAAGGAACTGGACGATGCCAAGCTGAAGGAGAAAATAACCGTCACCCCCGGCTCCATCGCGGATACGGTCCTCATACAGGACAACGCGGTGAAGCTCAAGAACTTCTATGAGGAAGAGGGGTACATGCTCGCCAATGTCGTCCCGGTGACGCGCAAGATCACCGAAAATGAGATAGGCCTCACGTACCAGATCGAGGAAGGCCGGAAGATCAGGATCAAAAAGATCATTATTGAAGGCAACAAAAACGTATCCGCTTCCAAGATCAAGAAGGCGATGGACACCGGCGCCTGGTGGCTCTTCTCGTTTATAACGTCCTCGGGCTATTACAAGAAGGAGCAGATGGAAAAGGACGTCGAGAAGATCAAAAACCTCTATTTCGAGGAGGGGTATATCAAGGCGGTCGTGGCCGAGCCGGAGGTCTCCATAGACAAAGACAAGCGGGGCATGACCATAACCGTCAGGGTTTCTGAAGGTGACCGATACTCTATCTCGGGAGAGGATTTCACCGGCAACAAGATCTATGACGCCGAGGCCATCAGGAAGCTCATCTCCCTCAAGCCGGGCGCGGTCTTCAAGAAAAGCTCCATAGAAAAAGATATCCAGGCGATCACGAACCTGTATACCGACAACGGGTACGCCCTCGCAACAGTTACCCCTGACCTGCTCCCGGACGAGAAGGACAAAACCGTCAAGATCACCCTCGTCATTAATGAGGGAGAGAAATACCGTGTGGGCCGCATAGAGGTTTCGGGCAACACCAAGACGCGGGACAAGGTAATCAGACGGGAGATCAGGTTCGCCGAGGGCGAGACCTTCAGCAGCTCGAAGCTGAAGAGGAGTTACGAGCGAATCAACAACCTCCAATACTTCGACCAGGTGGAGATTGTTCCCAAGCCGCGGTTCGACGAAAAGACCGTTGACATGGAAGTAAAGGTGAAGGAGCGTCCGACCGGGTTCTTCAGCATAGGCGGCGGCTACAGCTCCGTAGACCGCCTCATCGGGACGGTGGACCTCACCCAGGGGAACCTCTTCGGCAGGGGCCAGTACATCAAGCTCAAGGGAGAGCTTGGCGGCAAAAGCTCTCTGTATGAACTCTCCTTCAAGGACCCCTGGTTTCTCGACCGTCCCATCGCCTTTTCATCCGGCGTATACAAGACCACCCGCAACTACATAGAATACGACAAGAAGGCCTTCGGGTTTTTTACCGGCCTCGGCAAGGATTTTTCGGAATACTGGCATGGCGATGTCTCCTACAACTTCGAACGGGCCACCATTTCGAACATCAAGCAAGGCGCGTCGATCATCATAAAAGACCAGGAAGGGACCAAGACAACGAGCAGCATCACGCCGACGATCACGCGGGACACGCGGGACAACTATCTGGACCCTTCCCGGGGGTCGCGCAACTCTTTGTCAGTCACCTTCGCGGGCCTGGGCGGGAGCAACGCCTTCATCAAGGGCTCGGTTGACTCTGCCTGGTATTTCCCCCTTGGCCCCACCACCCTGCTGGCGCGGGGCCGCTTCGGATATGCCAAGGCCATCTTCGACAAGAAGCTGCCGCTTTATGAGAGGTTTTATGTAGGAGGCATCTACACGGTGCGCGGACTCGGCTTCGGCGAGGCCGGGCCAAAAGACCCGGGAACCGGCGATCCCATCGGAGGCACCACGGAACTGGTCTTCAACGCGGAGTACATATTCCCCATCCTGACCGAGATGCGTCTCAAGGGACTGTTCTTCTTTGACGCAGGCAGCGGTTATGAAGACTTCAAGAACTTCGGGAATTTGCGTTACACAGCCGGCACCGGCGTCAGGTGGATATCCCCCATCGGCCCTATCAGGATCGAATGGGGGTATAATCTGAAGAGAAAAGACGGCGAGAGTTCGAACAAGTTCGAGTTCGCCTTTGGAAGCTTTTTCTAAAAAAGGAGACTACACACGATGAAAAAAGTACTGGTTCTTATCCTGGCCCTTCTTGCCTTTGGGTGGCAGACGGCCCACGCCGCCGAGGTGAAGATCGGCATAGTAGACCTCATGAAGGCCCTCAACGAATCTGAGATAGGCAAGAAAGCGAAGGCTGAACTCGAGACCCTTATCAAGGCCAAACAGTCGACCCTTGACGAGAAGGGTCGTGAGATAGAGAAACTCAAGGGTGAACTGGACAAACAGGCCTCCGTCCTCTCGCCGGAGGCAAAAAAATCCAGGGAGGAAGACCTGGAGCGGCTCCTCAGGGAATACCAGAGACTCGTCTCTGATTCGCAGACTGACGTGAAGAAGAAGGAGTCCGAACTCACCGGCGATATACTCAAAGAGCTTCGGGCGATCATAGACAAGATAGGCCAGGAAGGCGGCTATACCATGGTCATTGAAAACGCCGACGGGATCATCCTGTACTCCAAGAAGGAGATCAACCTGACGGAAATCGTGATCAAACGGTATAATGAGTCCGGCAGCAAGAACGCTAAAGGCAAGAAGTAGTTCAGCAGCGACCCCAGGCTCGATTTTTTCAGGGTCGCACATATCACTTCCATGAAGCTGAAGGAACTGGCTGAAATCCTGGGCGGCTCCGTCATCGGAAACCCTGAGGTCGAGATCACGGGCGCGGCCGGCATCCGTGAGGCGCAGCCGGGGCAGATCACCTTTGTCTCGTCGCCCCGTTATCTCAAACACCTGTTCCAGACAAAGGCTTCGTGTGTCATCGTCAAGGACAACGTGGAGAGCGCCCCGGCGCCCCTCCTGAAAGTGGAAAATCCCCAGTACGCCTTTGCCCGGGCGCTGGAGCTTTTTTATCCTCGGCAGGCAGCGCCCGCCGGCATCAGCGATAAGGCGGTCGTCTCGCCGAAGGCAAGCCTCGGCCCGGGGGTGACTGTAATGCCCTTTGCCTATATAGGCGACGACGCCGTCATTGGCGAGGGTACGGTCATAGCGCCTTTTGTCTTCATCGGGGAGCGGACAAGGATCGGCTGCCGGTGTGTCCTCCACCCCCAGGTGACCGTGCGGGAGGAAGTGATTATCGGCGATCGGGTGATTATCCATGCCGGCACGGTGATCGGAGCGGATGGCTTCGGTTATGTATTCGAAAAAGGAGAACATTACAAGATACCGCAGGTGGGCGGCGTGATCATCGAAGACGACGTGGAGATAGGCGCCAACTCGTCCGTCGACCGGGCGACCATCGGCAACACGGTCGTCGGAAGGGGCACGAAGATCGACAACCTCGTGCAGATCGGCCACAACGTCAAGATCGGGGCGAAATCCATACTGGTTGCCCAGGTCGCGATCGGCGGCAGCGCTGAGATAGGAAGCTACGTGACACTCGCCGGCCAGGTGGGCATAGCCGACCATGCGCTTATAGAATCGGAGACGATCATCGCCGCGCGTTCAGGCGCATCCGGCGCCGTGCGCAAGGGGGTGTACGCAGGAGCGCCGATCATCCCCCACAAGGATTGGCTGAGGGCGTCAGTCCTGTTCGGCAAACTGCCGGAGATGTCCCGTAAACTCAGGGAGCTTGAGGACCGACTACATACCATAGAAAAGGGGAAAGTCCAATGATGTCCGTAACCGAGATAATGAATCATCTGCCTCACCGATACCCGTTTCTCCTCGTTGACAGGATAATCGATCTTCAGCCTGGGGTGAGCGTGACAGGCATCAAGAACGTCACGATCAATGAGCCGTTCTTTCAGGGCCATTTCCCGGGACAGCCGATCATGCCCGGCGTCCTCACGATCGAGGCGATGGCGCAGGTGGCGGGGGTCATGGCTTTCTGTTCCGGCGTCGAGGGCGGCGGATCGGTTTATTTCATGAGCATAGAAAATGCAAAGTTCAGGCGTCCGGTGGTGCCGGGCGATCAGCTGCGGATGGAGGTAAAGGTCATCAAGCAGCGGGGCAATGTCTGGAAGTTTTCCGGGACTGCTTCTGTTGACGGGAAGGCGGTCTCTGAGGCTGAATTCACTGCCATGGTCTCGACGCGGGAGATCGCGAAATGAAGACTAAAATCCACGCAACCGCCATTGTAGATCCCAAGGCAGAGATAGACCATCAGGTGGAGATAGGCCCTTTTTGCATCGTTAAGGCCGGCGTCAGGATCGCAAAGGGGACGAAGCTCCTGTCAAACGTTGTTGTGGAAGGGGAAACGGAGATCGGTGAAAATTGCGCGATCTATCCTTTCACGAGCATCGGGTTTGCTCCCCAGGACCTGAAATATCAGGGAGAAGAAACGAGGCTCGTCATCGGCAATAACGTTATCATACGCGAATACGCCTCCATTCACCGGGGCTCAGTGGGCGGCGACGGCGTCACCTCAATAGGAGACCACAGCTTTCTGATGGCCTATGTGCATGTTGCCCATGACTGCGCCATCGGGAGCAACGTCATCATGACCAACGCCGCCACCCTTGCCGGCCATGTGGTCGTCGAGGACTTCGCCTATATCGGCGGCGTCGTTGCGGTGCATCAGTTCACGAGGATCGGCAGGTACGCCATGGTGGGCGGCTTCAGCGGGATCGGCCAGGACATCCCTCCGTACATGATCGCCTCGGGCGCCAGGGCCAAGCTCTTCGGACCCAATACCATTGGTTTGCAGCGCCGCGGCTTCCCTGACAAGACGATCAATGAGATCAAGAAGGCGTACAAGATCCTCTTCAGGGAAAAACTCACCCTCAAGGAGGCGCTCTCCAGGCTCAAGGAGGAGTTTCCCTCCTCCCCGGAGATCAGGCTCCTCGTAGAGTTTATCGAGAAGAACAAACGGGGAATCTGCAGATAGACTGATGAAGAAACTGGGCCTCATCGCCGGCATGGGCGAGCTTCCCATAGCCATCGCCGAAGAAGCCCGCTCGCAAGGTTATATCATTGTAGCCGTCGGGCTCGAGCCGCTGGCGGACAGGGCCCTCGCCTCTGTCGCCGATGAGACCGCCTGGATAAGCGTCGCCAAACTCGGGACTATCATCAATACGCTGAAAAAGGCGGGGGTAAAGGAAGCGGTGATGGCAGGCAAGGTCCCAAAATCCCTCCTCTATAAGAGCAGGCTGATCCCCGACGCGCGGGCGGTGAAGGTGCTCTTCTCTCTCAAGGACAGGTCCGACGATGCCATCCTCCTTGCCGTCGCCAAAGAACTCGAAAAAGACGGCATCACCCTCCGGGACACGACGGACTTCAGCGCCGGTCTGCTCACCCCTGACGGCGTGCTCACGAAAAAAAAGCCTTCCGAGAGCGAATGGAAAGATATCCGGTTCGGCTGGGAGATCGCCAAGGAGATCGGCAGGATCGACGTCGGCCAGACGGTCGTGGTAAAAGACCGGGCAGTGATGGCGGTGGAGGCGATCGAGGGCACGGACGAGGCGATCAGGAGGGGAGGGAATCTCGCCCGAGGGGGCGCCGTGGTGGTCAAAGTTGCAAAGCCACGGCAGGATATGCGGTTCGATGTGCCGGCAGCAGGACTTGATACCCTTAAGACCATGCAGGAGGTCAAGGCGCGGGTGTTGGCCCTTGAGGCGGGAAAGAGCATCCTCATGGGACGCGAGAAGGTGGTTGCGGCAGCTAACAAGGCAGGCATCACCATTGTGGGGTATACGCCTTCTGACGGGTATATCCTGGATCTATAAACAGCCTTTTTCCCGTTCAAGGGAACCGCTGAGGGAGTTCCATCGTGAATTTGCTGGACAGACTTGAAAAAAGGTTCGGCCGGTATGCGATAAAGGAGTTGATACTCTACATCGTCGGCCTGAACCTGCTCATATACATGTTGTCATATGTCTATCCCGACAGCGCGGCCATGGCCAAGCTTTCCCTGAACCCCCGTCTCATCATGCAGGGCGAAGTCTGGCGCATTATAACCTACGTCCTGATACCGCCCGCGGCCTCGTTCCTCTGGATCGTCTTTCTCCTTTATTTTTATTACCTCGTGGGCACGGGCCTGGAACAGGAGTGGGGCAGCTTCAGGTTCAACATCTACTACTTCACGGGGATGACGGCAACAGCGATTGCGGCTCTCATAACAGGGCAGGGGAGTACAGCGCTGTACCTCAACCTGTCACTCTTTCTCGCATTCGCTTATGTATACCCGGACTATGAGATACTGCTGTTTTTCATAATCCCTGTAAAGGTGAAATATCTGGCCTGGGTGAATTGGAGCTTCATCGGCCTGACCGTTCTGACCGCTCCGCTTTCAGGCAAAATGGCCGCGCTTGTGGCGGTCTCGAATTACTTCCTCTTCTTTGGCAATGACATCCTTTTGACAATGAAAAACAGGGGGTCGGCATATCATCGCAGAAAACGATTTGCCGGCAAGCTTGTCGGGATAACGACAATCCATAGGTGCGCCGTGTGCGGGAAGACGGAAAAAGACGACCCAAGGCTTGAGTTCAGGTATTGCTCCACCTGCGAAGGAGATTACGAATATTGCATGGAACACCTCAAGACACACGAGCATGTGAAGGCAGGGAATTAGGCCGTATCGTCCTCAGACCCTGCCTGTAAACACTTATAAATCCATAAAATACTTAAATTGACAAAAAAACCTGTTTCTGTTTAAATAGTCTGCCGAGGTTGGCTCGCTCAGCCCGGCAGTGCGGTTTTCTCATAAAATAAGGGCTCTCGATCACAGACGTCGATTGCCCATATGTAACGTAGGCGCTTGCAGCAGGGTGTTCTCAAGCTATTCGTGAGTAATAGCTACTATTAATTGTACGAGGTGCCTATGCCTTACAAAAAGCGTCTGCATGCCTTTGCACCTTTGCTTCTGCTCTCCTGCTTCCTTATTCCGGTTTCCGGCTTTGCCCAGCAGCAGGAGTCGGCTAACTGCCTTGCCTGTCACAGCTCCATGAAAGGCCGCATAAAGACGACTGGCGGCGCAGTGATCGAACTTCAGGTGAACGCGGAGCGGTTCGCGGGGTCGGTGCATGCCGCCCTTGCCTGCACCGACTGCCACATGAAGTACGCGGACAACCCCCATACCTCGCCTTCCGGCGCTGTTCCGCAGCCGGTCCTTGCGATTGCCTCGAAGATCTCGGCCAAACACCCGGTAGACCCGGTTGCCGCGGCTGCCTGCGCCAAATGTCATCCGGACATCTACGCGAAGGTCCTCGACAGCGTGCACGGCAGGAACATCACCGATAGGCGCCAGACGGACGGGGCCCTCTGTATCGACTGTCACGGCTCTGCGCACTACATCGTCCCGGTGAAAAACCCCCAGGCGAAGATGAGCCGCAAACACCAGGTCGAGACCTGCGGCGCGTGCCACGGCGACAAGAAGATCATTGAGAAGTACAAGCTGGAAGAAAACGTAATGGACAGCTTCCAGGAGAGCTTCCACGGCAGGAAGCTGCACCTGGGCCACACCAGGGCGCCGGTATGCGCCAGCTGTCACGGCGCCCACGATATTAAAACGAAGAACGACCCGACCTCTCCCGTCTTCGGCAATAACCGCCTCCAGACCTGCGGCAAGTGTCATAAGGGGGCAAACGAGAAGTTCATACCGGCTATCACGCACAAACGGCCGGGCCCCATTCCGCACTATACTGAAAAGGGGCTGATGCTCCTCGTCATCGGCGTCTTTGCCTTCATCATCTCTCACGTGCTGCTGGAGGCATTCTCGGACATTCGCGACGCCATCTTCAAAAAAGGGAGGGAAGAATAAATGAGCCAATCGACAACCCAAACAGCGCAGGGTATCCCCCAGGAAATAGAGAGGTTTAACATCACCTTCAGGATCCAGCATATCCTCATGTTCACCACGTTTCTGCTGCTGAGTTTCACCGGGTGGGGACTCAAATACGCCCACGAGCCGCAGGGCGTGGCGAGCTGGTGGATACGGGTATGGGGAGGCGCCGAGACTGCGGGCCTCATCCACCGGGTGGCGGGCCTCACCATGCTTGCCGACTTCATATGGCACGTCATCTACCTCGCGTATCTTTTCGCGACAAAGCAGATGACGATCAACTTGAAAACAACGGTCATTCCTCTTCCAAAAGACATCTTCGACATAATAAAGAACTACCTGTATTTCCTCGGCCTGTCAAAGGAAAAGGCTATGTACGGCAAGTATTCCTACGCTCAGAAATTTGACTACTGGGCGGTCTTCTGGGGCATGTTCATCATCGGTTTCTCGGGTTTTGCGCTGGCCTTCCCGATGCTCATCACCCCCATCGTCCCGAAGTTTGTGTCCGGATGGATATGGGAAGTCCTGTCGATCATGCACAGTGACGAGGCCCTCCTCGCCATCGTCTTCATCCTCTTCTGGCATTTTTACAACGAGCACCTCAAGCCCGAAAACTTTCCCATGAGCTGGCTCTGGATAACGGGGAGGATGTCCATCGACACCCTGAAGCACCACCATCCCATCGAATACGAGATGCTCTTTCCCGAAGAAGCGAAAACAGAGAAGAAGCATTAGGGGGGACGATGTTACGGACAATAACGATTCTATCCCTTGTCGTGATGCTCGTCTCCTGCGGCAGGTGGAACATGGACAAGAAGGAGAAAGCAGCGGTGGAAGAGTCTCCGCTCATCTCCTCGCTGAAGGACGCAGGACTGCCCTGTTTCACGTGCCATCCGTATGAAACGTTCAGGGCGAACAAGAAGAGCGGTTTTTCCCATGCGAAACACCTTGGCTTCGGCGTACACTGCAACCAGTGCCACCTCATCAGGCCGCACAGGGAAATGGCCCTGAACAAGGATACCTGCAACAACTGCCACAACCTCACGAGGTTTACGTATACGGTTTCAGGCATGCCTGTCACTTTTTCTCATCAGGGCCATGCGAAGCGTTACAACTGCGGCGAATGCCATTCCGGCCTCTTCCAGATGAAGAAGGGCACTTCCCGGATGGTCATGGATGACATGTTCAAGGGCGGCTCCTGCGGCAAGTGCCATAATGGCAAGACCGCCTTCTCTGCGCGGGACTGTGCAAAGTGCCATACCATCACAGCCATGAAGAAGGACCTCGTCTATAAGTCCAAGGACATGACGCCGGCCGTCTTCAGCCACCAGGTGCATACGTCCATGTTCGATTGCAACAAGTGCCATCCCTCGCTCTTCACCTTCAAGAAGGGCGGATCGGACATGAACATGAACGCGCTTTACCAGGCAAGGTTCTGCGGCGCATGCCACAACGGCCAGTCGGCGTTCAGCACCTCAGAATGCCAGCGGTGCCATAAGTAGAACCTCATAGCAGCCACTTTTGTTTCATATGAAGAGGGGTGCGGGTCACAGACCCGCCCCCCCCCTTTGTCTAATTGTTTGCGGACTAACATCATTGTGGGAAGGAACACTTCCTGAAAGTCTCACTTGAAAGCCCCTTCAAGTAGGGTGTATAGTTCAACAAGTAATGGACAAGCTCTACTCGGAGATTATAAAGAATATGGAAGTAACGCCACAACTTTCTTCCTGAAGTCTTGCTTTTCTGGCGCTGGCGCTTGCATATCGCCATAGCTTGCCACTAAAAATCAACGCTTTTCATGTTCAAATTCCCTCTGTCAAATTCCCTCTTGACTGTGCAGCCTCCGGCAGTGTATAAAATATCTGATTCTTGGGAGGGACTTCATGGTTGACAGAAAACTCGATAACAGCTCAAAAGTAATATTAGCCGACCGTGATAATACGATAAATTGAGTAGTTACGCACGACACGACATCTATGGTGGATTGCGGAGAATGAAAAATGCCGGAGTTATCGAGTTGACTATCTAATAACTGGTTACACATCGATAATAATGAAAGATAACAGGGGGTCGTCTCATGTGCTTTAGTAGCTCAATGGTTTGGTATGCAAGCTATGGGTCAAACCTTTTATACAAAGATGGCTTCTTATGCTATATCGTCGGAGGTATTCGCAAGGGTGCGAGTCAGAGCGAAAGCGGATGCGCAGATAAAACTCCACCGAGAAAAAATAAAAATATAGATATCCCTTTTCCGCTGTATTTTGCCGAAAAGGCGTCACGTTGGAATAACGGCGGTGTCGCGTTCATCGGTCTTTCAAAAAAGGACAACGATTTTACTGCCGGAAGGATGTATTTGATAACGAAAGGTCAATTTAGGGATGTTGTCAAACAGGAGAATAGTAATAAAGACATATCCATTGATTTTGACGGGGTCATAAAAAAAGGTTCGAATGTCTTCAGAAAATCATGGTATGGAAACATTATTTATCTCGGAGAAAATGATGGGTATCCGGTTTTTACTTTTACTCATTATAAAGATGTTACCGACCAACAACTCACAAAACCATCGTCTGAATATATTCAGATTATAGCTGCTGGGTTAAAAGAGGCGCACAATTGGACTGAAGACCAAATTGCTGAATACCTACTGAAGAAGCCCGGAATCGAGGGTAATTATGATAGGAATGACTTGAAAGAATTGTGTAACAATGCCATCGAGACCGACGCCGAATAGCGTCAGTCATTTTTTCGCAAAGCTCGGTGGCGGCGCTGCTCATGGCCGTCGTTATGTTTTTCGATAACGCACATGAGGTGTGTATGAAAATGACAACTTGCAAAGAATTCATTGCCACACTTGAGCCCGACAAACAAGCGATTGTCCGCGCTCTACACAAAGCTGCTCAGAATGTTTCCAAGGACGTTACCGAGGGTGTCAAATGGAATGCCCTGTGTTTCTTCAAGGGCGACAGGGCATTCGTCGGCATAATGCCCTACAAGAATTATGTCTCGGTCTTTTTCGACCGCGGTTCTAACATGACCGATGAACTGGGCATTTTGGAGGGCAGCGGGAAACAGATGCGGCATATCAAAATACACACGATGGAAGAGATTGCGAAGAAAAATGTGGCGGATTACATCCGCAATTCGTACTTCGTTTCGGGAAGGAGGCAAAGAAGATGAAAACAAATTCAATTTCCGCTTGTATTACTACAGAAAAGGTGCCGGAGTCACGCGAGTTTTACGTCAAGCATTTTGGCGCACAGGTTACATTCGACTGTGGCTGGTATATCAACCTCAAATTCGGTAATGCTTCATCAACTCTGCAATTTATGGCCCCCCAGCAAGGACAGACTTCATGTAACCAGTCAGGTCTCATGTATAACTTTTCGGTTCCTGATGTCGATGCTGAGTACAACCGCCTTACAGCCGAGGGATTACAACCCGTTATGCCCCTTGATGACCATCCTTGGGGCGACCGTGGGTTTGCTGTTCAAGACCCCAATGGAGTGATGCTCTACATTTACTCGGATCGTGAGCCAAGTGATGAATTCAAGCAGTACTTCAAAATCTGACAACAGGATCAAATCGTGTTTCAACCAGCGCGTCCACAGCGACGCGCCAAATGGCGGCGCGTGAGGCGCGTCGCTGACTACTTAAAAATAAATCCTACAAGGAGTAATCATGTTTGCAAATCAACGCCCACCGATAGACTGGAATGAAATAGGCTCCAAACTGAAAGACAAAGGTGCTACTTTGCCAACTGTTCGTAATTCTTGCAGGCGATCTGGCTGCCCATATCACATGCCTTCCTGAAGTCAGCCATGGCCTTCTTGGCGTATGCCACACCGCGTGACACATAGAGATTGACATCCTTCGGCTTCATGGCCAGGGCCTTTTCATAATCCGCTATGGCATCATCATATCTGCCGATATTAGCATAGGCGATGCCGCGATTATGATAGGCGTCGGGAAAACCCGGATTCAAGGAGATCGTTGACGTGTAATCCTCCGCAGCCTCGGCGTACCTGCCGTTTTTAAGAAAGGCGAGTCCGCGGCTGCCGAAGGCCTGCGCGTTCTTTGGGTCTTTCTTGATCACCTTCGAGAAATCGGCGATGGCTTCCTCATATTTTCCCTTTTTGTAAAAAGCCAGCCCGCGGTTATGATAGGCGTCGGTAAAGTCCGGATAGGCATCGATGGCCTTGCCGTAAGAGGATATGGCCCTGTCGTAATTCTCATTATTGAAGGCCGCATTGCCTTCGTCGAAATAATATCTGGCATCAGCGCCTGAAGCCACGGGCGTTACTCCTGATACGGAACAAAGCAATAAGGATAAGAAGACGAATAGCGTTAATCTCATGACCGGATGACTCCTCCCTCGGAGAAAATAGACTTGTACGGTTATGCTCGATTTTATTACAGGCCGCTGCGTCCTGTGCGCGTTTTGAGCGGCGTCTGCGCCTGGAGCGATCAATGCTCGGCAATGCCGAACTTCTTTATCTTGCGGTACAGGGTGGCGAGATCGACCCCGAGCTCGCGCGCAGTCTCCTCCTTGCTCCATTTACTGGCCTGCAGCACGTCCCGGATCAACTTCTCCTCATACTGCTCCAGCCTGTCCCTGAGGCCTTGCCCCGGCCGGCCGCTTTCAGAGGCCTTGATGCGTTCCGGAAGCTCCGCAAGACCGATCGTCTCACCCCCCGCAAGCACCACCGCCCGCTCGATGACATTCCTCAGCTCCCTGATATTGCCCGGCCACGAATACGATGCAAAAACCTCCATAGCCTCATCGTTTATCGCCAGGACCTTCTTGTTGTTTTCCCTGCTGTACTTCTGGAGGAAATGGCGGGAGAGCACCTCTATGTCTTCCCTCCTTTCACGGAGGGGGGGGATCCTCACCTCGATAACATTCAGGCGGTAGTAGAGATCCTCCCGGAAAAGCCCTTTCCTGATCTGTTCCTCAAGGTCCTTGTTGGTGGCCGCGATCAGCCTGACATCGGCATATCGGGACTTTGTCTCCCCCAAAGGCATTACCTCTCCCGTCTCAAGGACCTTCAGTATCTTGGCCTGGAGCCCCAAAGGCATATCGCCGATCTCATCGAGAAACAGGGTCCCTTCATCAGCCATGGGAATGAGCCCTTTCTTGTCGGCAACAGCTCCGGTAAAGGCGCCCTTGCGGTACCCGAAGAGTTCGCTCTCCAGGAGGTTCTCGGGTATTGCGGAACAATTGATGGAGATGAAGGGCTTGTCTTTCCGCTGACTGTTGGAATGAACGATCTCAGCCACGAGACCCTTGCCCGTCCCGCTCTCCCCGGTGACAAGGATATTGCTCCTGGTGGGGATCACCTTCTCCAGCACCTCGAAGACCTGAAGGATCTGCGGCGATGCGCCGATGAACTCCTTGAACCCCAGTTGCTGGCTGAGTTGCTGCCTCAGCGCCAGGTTCTCCATAAGCACCGTCTTATGCTCAAGGAGGCGCCTGACGGTCATCCTGACGTCTTCATTGATGAAGGGCTTCACAAGATAATCGCTGGCCCCCTTCTTCATCGCCTCGACAGCCGACTCGACCGAGGCAAAGGCGGTCATGATAATGACGATCAGATTCGGGTTCGCGGCGCGCGCCCGCTCCAGCACCTGCATGCCGTCGATGCCCTCCATCTTGAGATCGGTCATGACAAGGTCAAAATCATCAGTCTCTATCTTCTTGAGGGCATCCTGGCCGTTGTTGGCGGTAAGTACCGTATAGCCTTCCCTGGAAAGAAGAAACTCAAGGGCCCTGCAGATATCGCGTTCGTCGTCAACGACCAGTATTTTGTACGGATCAGCTTTCATAGTTCGGCAACCTCACCTTGAAGATCGTCCCGCCCCCCGGCCGGCTCCTGACGACAATATCGCCCTGGTAACTTTTGATGATATTATAACTGACCGCAAGACCCAGGCCGGTCCCTTTCTCCTTGGTCGTGAAGAACGGGTCGAATATCTTCTCCATATCATCCGCCGGTATGCCGGACCCGGTATCAGCGATGGATATCTCCACCTCCCTGGCCAGCGCCTCCGCGCTTATGTCAAGGGAGCCGCCGCCGGGCATCGCATCAGCGGCATTGAGGATTATGTTCATGAGGACCTGGAGCATCTGTGTCTCGTCCACCCGCACGGGCGGCAGACCCTCGGGGATACCGACGCTGATCCGGATGTCCTTCATGCGTTTATCGTACTTGACGAGATCAAGGGTCATCGCCACGAGTTCCCGGATGTCGCAGTGGCGGAGGTCCGACGGTTTTGTCTTCGAAAAACTCGACATCTGCCTGACGATATCCGCGATCCTGTTGATGTGTTTTGCGATGGTCTCGAGGCTCTCCCGGGTGAACTTGTCGTGTTCCATCTCCATAAGTATCTGCACATATGAAGATATGGACGTCAGAGGATTGCCGATCTCATGGGCGACCCCGGCCGAAATGCGCGCAAGGGCGGAGAGTTTCTCGGAGTGCATCAGCCGCTCCTCCATCTTCTTCATGTCCGTGATATCCTGGATAAGGATGAGGGTCTGCCCCCGGCCGTGGGGAGTGACGAGGGGGGTCGAGGTTATCTGGAAATACCCCTTTCTCGATCCGAAGTCATAGTGGATAACCTCGCGGAGCATTTCGTTGTCCACGATAGCCCGCTTGACGCTTCCTTCTCCGTAGATCATTTCAAGGGTTATATCCACGGGCTTGTCAACGCCGAGCCATGCGAGGAGGGTCCTGTTGGCCCATATAACGGCATGATCGGCATTGTCCACAACGCAGAGGCCGCCCTCGATGGCGCTGACAATAGCGCCGAGCTTCTCTTTTTCCCCGCGGAGTTCATCAGTCCGGCTGATCACCATCTCTTCGAGCCTGACTGCATACTCCTGTATCTTTTGTTTGAGGTTCACCTCCTCAGTCACGTCGCTGCTGGAGATGATGACGCCCTCTATCTTCCCGTGCAGGACAAGAGGGTTGAAACTGATGTTCAAACGGAGGGTGCGGTCCTCCTTCACGTAGGAATAGTTGCTGAGGCGGTGGCTGCCGCCCGCGAGACAGGCATCCAGTATCTCCCGGATCGCGGCCAGATCAGCATCGGAAGCGATAGGGAATATCTTGAAGAAGCTCCTGTCGATAATGTCCTCCTTGGTCATGCCGCAGAGCCGCTCATGGGCGGAATTGACCGTCCTGATAATCAGGTCGCGGTCGAGCACCATGATCTTCGACTCGGTGCTCTCGAGGATGTTCTCAAGATAGTCCTTTGTCTCAAGGATCTCCTTTTCGAGCAGTTTTTGCGCCTCAAGGTACCTGGTCCGTTCCTCCGCCTTGACACGCTGCCGGTTGATCAGCACGAGGGCAAACGCGCCGGCGACGGTTGCAAGAAAGATGGAGATGACAAGGAGGGAGTGGAGCTTCATGCTTCTGCGCATGCTGAAGGTAACCTCGGAATAGGGGATGGATACACAGACGATCCAGGCCCCGTCGGCGATCCTGACGCGGGAGAAGGCGATGAGCTTGTCTTCGCCGTAAGGCGCTATATATGAACTGGATCCCACGTCCCCGCTCTGCAGGATCTTCTCCTCGACGTCAAACGACTTGTGGCAGCTGAAGCAGGATTTGTCGGCCTTGTTGAGGTTCTTGCCGATCATCGTGGGTTGGGTGGGGTGGTAGAGAAGCGTGCCGTTGCTGCCCATCATCCAGGCATGGCCCCGTATGCCGACCTTTATGGGAACAAGGAACTTGCGGTTAATAACGTCGATCATCATCTCCAGGATGACGACTCCCGAGAGCCCGGAAGCGTCGAAGATGGGGGCGAGGACGATGATTCTCCGCTCCTCAGCGCTTCGGTCGAACACCTTCACCTTGTGGGGACCCACGTCGCGCGCAAGATCAAGGTAGGAGAGGTCTGTGCGAGTCGCCTTTTCTCCGCATGAGCTGTACCGCAAGCGCCTGCTGCTGTCCAGTATCTTAATGCTCACGTTGGGGTCCTCGCTCAACTCGACATAGGCGGTATAGACCACTTCCGCGAGGTTGCGCTCTTCGAGGTTGCGCCCAGCGAGGAGGTTCGCCAGGGAAAGAGACTCAGCCTCGATATGCTGGAGGTCGCCTTCAATGCTCTTGGCAACGGACTTGGCGATCAACTGCTGCTGGCCGTTGAACTGCTCGGCCATCTCGCTCTGATAGCTCTGCTGGAAGAAGATATTGAGGGTGATGATCAGAGAGATAATGAAGAGGACGAGGGTGAGCAGGAGAATATTAGTCTTCACGCCGCCCCCTCAGCAGGCCCGCAACCGTCTGCCGGAATGAGCGGGAGTGGGTGCCGGGCCAGTACACCCTGCCGCAGGACGCGCACCGGGTGAATGCGGGACATGTCCGGTAGATATGCTCGGGGACGCTATCACGCGCCTGCTCTCTTTCCGCCACCTCTTCCAGCGCGCTGTTGCAGACGTCGCAGCGGCCTCTCGGAGCCGCTGCTGCAAAATCGAGCCTGTCCGCAAGTTGAAGCAACTGTTCGCGGACATCGTCCGACCGTATGAGGACCGGGGCTTCGAGTCCCTTGCTGCGGGCGAGCCGGGTGTCCCTGGTCAGGAGCGTTCGTCCCTCGGCCCGGGAAATTCTCATCAACTCACGGTCCTCGATGTCCCTGCAGTAAAGGACATCGAACCCCAGGAGCCTCAGCCAGCGGGCAAGCCTGCCGAGCATGGCATCAGCGATAAACTTCATCTGCCGGCCTCGAAAAAAAGGAGTGGCGCGCACCGTCACAGGCAACCATCTGCATAGGGCGTATCCATAGTGTTGTACGCAAGAAATTTCCTTGTTTATCATACCATAAGGCATATGTCCGGTTTCAGGAAACGGCTTCTCGCCGACTGGCAGGACGCATAGTGTTTCTGAAGACAAAAAAACACCCCCCAGTCTCCCGCGCATGAGAGACAGGGGGGTGTCGGTAAGGTTATTCCTCGACAGCAGGGGTTGCGAACATGGGTGGAAGGTCCCTCTTGACAAAGGTATTGCGGTACCTCGCCATGCCGGTGCCGGCCGGGATGACACGTCCCATGATAACGTTCTCCTTGAGT
>JAKAGF010000197.1 GCA_021825805.1 Nitrospirota bacterium | reverse complement strand
CCATTCCAGCCGCTGGGAGGCCCTGACCACCGGATGGCTGAGAAAGGCATGTCTCGCGGCTGCGGGCATCATCATCTACGCGTGGTGCGCTCACCTTTGGCTCAAGGGAGGGGACCCCATCTTCAACAACGTACTTGTCTCGACCGTGTTTCATCCCCTTGTCGGCCTTGCCTTTACCCTCATCATGCTGCCCCTGATGTCCATAAGCGGGCGTATGAAAGCCCTGCTGCGGCTCAGGCCCATAGTCTTCTTAGGACTGATCTCTTACAGTCTCTATCTCTGGCATATGTTTGTTCTGAGAATTCTTATGGGAAGCTCTGCATTCATGTCGCTGCCAGGGGCGGGACTGAGGTTCTCCGCGGCGCTCGGCCTCGCGCTGCTGTTGGCCGCGGCATCCTATTTCCTTATAGAACGCACCTTCCTGAGGTTCAAGGCCGCTTCATGAGCAGGACCGTAAAAATCATTCCGCTGCTCGCCGCGGCGGCAGCGCTGCTTTACTTCAGGCTGCCTATGGGATGGTGGTTCGTGGATGATCCTGAACTCGTTGTCTACGCGTCCAGGACCGCCCTGAGCTTTCTCTGGACCCCTGTTCTCTATCAGCAGTTCTCGCCCTTCAACCTGACCCCGGAGATCATGCTGAGCCTGGGCCTTGATTACGCCCTGGCGGGCTTTGAACCCTTTGCCTTCTATATACATCAGATAATCTCCCTGGCCCTGACCTCGATAGCCCTTTTCCTTGTGGCGCGGCTCTACAGCAAGAGGGACCTCATCTGCTTTGGATGCGTCGTGCTTTTTCTCCTGCAGCCCGCCACCCTTGCCGTTGTCTCCTGGATCTCGACGCGGCATTACCTCGAAGGGCTCGGCTTCAGCCTCTTCAGCCTCTACTTCTTTGTCGTCTTCATGAGGACCGGCGGAAGGCCCAGGCTGGCGGTCTCGGCAATTTTTTATCTGCTCGCCGCGCTCTGCAAGGAGGTGTACGCGCCTTTGCCTTTGCTTCTTCTCCTCCTGCCCGAGGGACGGGCCGGCAGGCGCGCGCTGCTGACGATCCCCCACGGGGCGATTACGGCGCTGTACGCTGCCTACCGTTTCCATATGCTCGGCGACAACAGCCTGGGCGGGTATTCCACCATCTGGCCGTGGACAGCCGCCTCGGCCCTCAGAAGCACTCCGGAGATATTCCGCGCCTACGGGGACTCGTGGTGGCCGGTTGCCGTGATAGCGGCTGTTGTCCTATGGGCGACCATGGACAATGGGCCGGGAAGGATCCGTCTCAGAAAGGCTGCGAGGGGTTTCCCTATCTTGCTGCTCATCTATCTTCCGATAGTTCCGGTAAGCCCGCTGTGGGGAGGGCTCATGTCCCTCCGGTATTTTTTTCTCACCTCCGCAGTGATCACGATCTTTTTTGTGTTGTCCCTTGAATCGCTGATGGAAAAAAAAGGGACTGTGCGCAGCCTCCTTCTCTCCGCATCGGCTGCCGTTGTCTTCCTGTTTCTATCCAAGGCCTTTATCAGCCAGAGCACCGCATGGGAAGGCCGGAAGGCGGAGGCAGCGGTGGAAGGCCGCTATTTCCTCGAAAACAGGGGACGCGACATCATCTTCAAGCCGCTTCAGCCCCACTGGTATTTTGACGGCCTCGAAAAGATCGAAGCCATCAGGACCGGGGACCGCGGACAGCGGCGGATAAAACTCGCAACAGGCGACTTCTTCGGGCTTGACGAAGAAAGCCGACCTGTCGATGTCTCCATGCAGCGCGTCTTTGCCTATGATCCGGCTGCTCATGCGGTTGCTGACGCGACAGAGGCTGCGCTGGCTTCGCGGGCGCGTTTCTTCACGACCGTCAGGGAAATGCCCCTTGAAATCGTGCTCGCCACGCGCAATGATGCGCTGCGTCTTGATCTTGGCCCCCATGGAGGGCGGTATTTCCTCCTTGAGGCGTCGCCGGAGGCCCCTGGATACTGCTATCTGGCTGTGGACATCCAGAGGAAGTTTGGCTTCAAACTGACCCATCGGGAGAGGGTCAGGGTGTTTCGCGTCGCCTATGTCTCTCCTGAGGGGTGGACGACGATTTCCCCCGGATTCCTCGTTGACCGGTCAAAGGATGAGACCGTCAGATGGCAGAGGACAACGGAGGAAGAGGACAAAAAGAAACGGGGGGCATGAGTCCTTCATGTCCCCCCGGAAGGTTGATCAACTTCTTTTTACAGGTTGGTAAACCAGGGAAGAGACGTCTGCACCGCGCCCGTGTTGATATCCATCAGGAGAGACATCGCGGCGAACACGTCGTTTGACGAGCAGTACATGTCCACCAGGACGTCGCCGCTGTAACCGAAGTAGTCGAGGCCGTAGGACTTCTTCTCAAAGGCGCCCAGCGTCTCGCTGAATATCCGCCGCGACTTGGTGAATGTTGTGGCGTCGATATTGACGGTGATGGTGCGGTTGTTAAAGTTGGAGAGCACAATGACCGCATCCCATTTGTATAATGACTGCCGGGGAACGAGAGGGAGCCAAACGTAGTAGTTTGCCTGTATCCCCTTCTCTGAGGCAGCTGCCTTGAGCACTCCGTCATTGGCGCTCGCCAGTCCGAAAGACAATAAAATCACGATAACAGCGATACAACCGATAATCCTTTTCTTCATTGATAACCTCCGATTTTTTATTGTTGCCAGTTACCTCGCCACTGATACAACGACTACTTCTCACCTCCTTTCCTGGATATGCCGAACCCCCGCAGGAAATCAGCGAGGTTCGGTTTTTTTATGCGCAGATACCAGGTCCCCCCGACCCTGGACCAGGCATCCTTCATCTCATACTTTTGCGGCGCCAGGTTCGGCGTCAGAGGGTTTTCAATCCTGATAGTCATAGCCAACTCTGCCACGGCATTATCGCCCTGCACGTCAATTTTCTTCAGGTCGCAGGCGAGAAGTTCGGCATTCTTCCCCTTTTTCCCGAGGTCCTCGAAGTATTCCGCCAGCTCCTGACGCAGTTCAGGCGCGACCAGCTGATGGATCGTCTTCCAGTCGTACTGTCTCCGCGCCTCGCAGTATTCGGCCACCCGCTCCCTGAGCATATCCTCATCACTGCGCGCGGCCTTCATGTTTGTTCCCGCGGAGCAGGAAACGGCAAACAATGTCAGGAGCATGACGGTATAGCATCTCATGGTCACCTCACCGGGATATCGAACGGCGCCCCCTGTCCCATAATACTGGGTATAAAGACCGGCCGTTTAAACGACGCGTCAACCATAAGCGCGATGGCGGCGAAGAACTCATCGCACCGCAGGTCCATGAAGAACGTATCATTGACAAACGTGAAATGGCGCGCCATGTCGTAGATCACCTTTTCATTTGCGGACAGCGGAATGCTCATGATCAGGTTCTTGCCGCTTGCGCCGGCGAAACGCGCGGCAACCGTGAGGGGATGATCGAACGGGTTTGAAAGGATCAGGAGCGTCTGCTTGCCGTCCCGGCTGGACCCGTAGGGTATCAATATCCGCACCATCGTTGGCAACGCCGAGACGGTGAAGCTGACGCTGTTGCTCGTACCTTCAGCGGTCACAACGCGGACCGGACCGCTGACAGCCCCGGCTGGGACAGTAACGACGATTGTGTCGGGCGTCCATGAGGTTATGGTCGCAGCGGTATTGCCTCCGAAAAGGACCTGACCGGCGACAGCAGTGAAGTTCGAGCCCTTGATCGTCACGGTTGCGCCCACGGACCCCGTAGTCGGGGAGAGGCTGTATATGAAAGGACCGGTGATCGTTTCGGTCAGGGCGCGGTACGCATTGATGCGGCCGCTGGTAAGCAGTTTGCCCTGCAGGGCAGGGACAACGTCTGCTGTCCGCAGGATGCGGTCTTTTACCTGTGACGGCGTTAAGGACGGTTTCTGCGATAGGATAAGGGCCGCGAGGCCGCTCACAAAAGGCGTTGACATGGACGTTCCGCTCAACAGCTGATAGGCGCTCCCCAAAAATGTGCTCTCAATGTCAACGCCGGGCGCGGCGACAGCTACGGTCTTTGGCCCGTAATTCGAAAAGGAGGCGAGATTGTCGTTCTGATCCGTGGCAGCTACGGAGATTATATTCGGCAGGTCGTAACTCGCCGGATAGCAGGGGAAAATATCGCTGTTCTGGTGGTTGTTGCAGGCCGCGGCAGCGAACAGGATGGACGAGGCGCCTGCCATTGCCTGGCGCTCGAATTCAGAAGGGTCGCTGCTGCCGAAGCTCATATTGACGACCCGCGCGCCCTTGAGTTTCGCGTAATTGATTGCGTCGAGCTCGTCCGCAACCGAGCCGATGCCGTTTGCCGCCATGAATTTCAAGGCCATGAGGGAAACAAACCAGTTCACCCCGGCGACGCCCACGCCGTTGTTGCCGACAGCTCCGATGATTCCGGCAACGTGCGTGCCATGCCCCTCGTCGTCTATGCCGTTGCCGGTCTTTGTGATTATATTCGCTCCGTAGCAGTCGTCGATGAACCCGTTGAAGTCGTCGTCTATGCCGTTGTTGCATATCTCAGCCGTATTCAGCCAGAGGTTTGCGTTAAGGTCCGGGTGGTTGATGTCGATGCCGGTATCAGGCATGGCCACGATGACGGACTTGTTCCCCTGTCCCGTGGACCAGGCGGCCGGCGCCTGGATTTTCAGGAGGCCCCACTGAGAGCTGTAGAGGGGATCATTGGGGGTCAGCGCCATGGCGTAGCGTCTGTAATTCGGCTCTGCGTATTCGATGTCAGGATGCTGCATGAGCCGCTTCACCGCCGCCTCTACCGTCTCCTGGCCGGCTACCTTGACCAGTGAAAGTCCTGCATGGGGCAGATGTCTTATAACGTCGGCGCCGGATGCCTTGAGCGCCTGCGCAGTTCTGGCGGAGTCGGTCCGGACCTGTTCCCGGAATTTGACCAGTATCTCGCCGTCAGCATACGGGAGCGCCTCTCCGCCGAAAGAAATGCCGGAGACCGCAAGGACAACAAATATGATACAGAGTAAAAACCACTTCTTCTTAATCATCTATTCACCTTCTGCGTATAATTTGCATATAATTAACGAGACGTTGGTTGTTGGTTTTAGTGCCTGGAAATGTGCTGATGTGCAGGCCCCCCCGCCAGGCACGTCTTATCATAATGTGTTTATCTTTTTAACACATTATACTCCCTCTGTCAAGCGATGCGTCCGTTCCGGCAGGTTATTTTCTGCAGGCAGCGGCTATATTGATGTAGAACCTGCCGAAACGGTCTCCCTGCCTGTCCATGAGGGTCAGGAGGGGGCGCAGAAAAGCCGCCTGAAAGGG
>JAKAGF010000196.1 GCA_021825805.1 Nitrospirota bacterium | reverse complement strand
AACCTCTTGTTCGCGTCTTTGAACTTTTCCGGGTCTTTCGGGGCCCTCATCTGCATGCCTGTATCATCGAGGACGATGACCTTGATCCCCTTTGAACCCATGACAGCCCCGACGCCCCCGCGACCTGCATGGCGGGTCGGCCGCAATTCCATGTCAGTGCAGGCGATCGAGGCTGCGCTCATCTTCATCTCGCCGGCAGGACCGATGGATATGCAGGCTATCTTGTCGCCGTATTCGGCCTTCATCTTCGCGATCAGGTCGTAATTGGGGAGCATCTTAAGACTGTTGTCCGCCGCGATCTTGACCCCGTCTTTATTGATGAAAACCTTATATAGGTCGTCTCCTTTGGGTTTCCCTTCCAGGACTATGGCGCTGTACCCGAGCCGCGCAAGCACCTGCGACGGCTGTCCCCCGGCATTCGCCTCCTTGATGCCGCCGGTGAGGGGGCTCTTGCAACCGACAGAGATCCTGCCTGACATGGCGCCTGTTGTCCCGCTTAACATACCCGGCGCTATGACTAACTTGTTCTCCGCCCCCAGAGCATGGCACAACGGCGGGACTTCTTTGGAGACTATCGCCGAGGTCAATGCCCTTCCCGCAAAACCCGCATAATCTCCAATCGGCACTGTGGTCGCCCTGGGTCCGCCCGCTGCTCCTACGTCAATCCTTAGTATCTTGTCCATCGGTTCCTCCCATTCTTTGTCTATAGAGGTTCTTTACTGAATTCCCGTCACTGGGATAGCCTGCGTCTTCACCACCAACTGTTCGAAATCGGTCATATGGACGTATAAACGCGTGCGTATAGCCTCAATATAGTGCAAACAGGGGTGGTTGTCAAATGGAAATCCCGTGCAATAAGGATGGTCCCGGATCAGGCCGCAAAATCAGGCGGCAGGTCCTTATCCCCTGATCTTCTTTCCCCACGCGGCGGCGCGTTCCATAATCGCCGGTTCGTCGCCTGACATCAGCCTCCGTCCCTTCAGGAGGACCATCCCGTTTACGAGCACAGTGTCAATATCAGCCGCGTTCATGGAATATACAATATGGGAATAGATGTCGTAGAGGGGAAGGAGATGGGGCTTTTTCAGGTCAGCGATGACGATGTCAGCGGCCTTGCCCGTCTCTATGCTCCCGGTCATTTCCCCCATGCCGAATGCCTCCGCCCCCCAGCGCGTTGCCATGAGCATCACCTGCCGGGCGTTCAGGACGGTCGGGTCTTTTGCCAGCGCCTTGTGGACTTTGGCGGTAGTGGACATCTCGCTTAACATGTTCAGATCATTGTTGCTTGCAGCGCCGTCGGTCCCAAGCGTGACCCTGACGCCTGCGTTGAGCATCGGGACCACAGGCGCGAAGCCTGACGCCAGCTTCAGGTTGCTCTCTATGCAGTGGGCGACGCCAACGCCCCGTTTTGCCAGGATCCCGATCTCTTCATCCGATACCCAGACGCAGTGGGCGGCGGTGACGGACGGATCGAGGAATCCAAGGGAGTCAAGGAAGGTGACCGGTCTGGCCCGGTGCTTGGCCTCCAGTTCATGCGTCTCCCATTCTGTCTCGGAGAGGTGGATATGGAGCGGCACGCCGTAGGTTTCGGACAATGCCTTTGCCTTTCGCAGGGTATCGGGGCCGCAGGCATAGGAAGAGTGCGGCGCCGTACAGGGTGTAATAAGGCTATCGCCCTTCCAGTCCCTGATGAAACGCTCCGCCTTTTCTAAGTATTCGTCGGCATTGCGGCCCGTTGCGGTCGGGAAGTCTACGATCCCGGCCCCCACGACGGCCCGCATACCCATGCGTTTTACCGCAGCCGCGATGGCGTCGCCGTAAAAATACATATCGCAGAAAAAGGTGACGCCGCTCCCGAGCATCTCGAGACAGGCGAGTTCAACGGCATCGGCCACGAATTCCGGGCTGAGCCATTTCTCCTCAGCCGGCCATATGTGTTTTTCGAGCCATTCCCGCAAAGGGAGCTCATCCGCGAGGCCTCTGAAGTAGACCATGGGGGAGTGGGTGTGGGTGTTCACCAGACCGGGGAAGGCGACGGTCCCGGCACCCCCGAGATTTTCCGGGGCAGAGTATTTTCTCGCCGCTTCGTCAGCCGGGCCGACACAGACGATTTTTCCGTCTGCAACGACGATGGCGCCATCCCTTACCACGTTCAAATCCTTGTCCATGGTGAGTATATGGTCGGCCCGGATGATGATGTCCGCGGGTTTCATGGATTTTTCGTCATTACTGCCGGCCGCTTTGCCGCGGGACCTGCCACGAGGGTATGACAAGCCCTGTTTTCTTGTTCCCGGACGCTGGTGGCCTATTCCTCTGCGAGGATGCGGAGCATCCGACGGAGAGGTTCAGCAGCGCCCCACAGGAGCTGGTCTCCACAGGTAAAGGCCGCAAGGTAATCGGGACCCATGTTCATCTTGCGCAGGCGGCCGACCGGGACAGTCAGGGTACCGGTCACCGCTGCCGGGGTCAGTTCCCGCACCGTTATCTCTCGCTCGTTCGGCACGACCTTCACCCACTGGTTGTGGCCGGCGATCATTCCGGTGATCTCATCCAGCGGCACATCCCTCGTCAGCTTGACGGTAAGGGCCTGGCTGTGGCAGCGCATCGCGCTGACGCGCACGCAGATGCCGTCTATGGGGATGGGCCTGTCTTCCCGGCCGAGGATCTTGTTCGTCTCAGCCTGGCCTTTCCACTCCTCGCGGCTCTGGCCGTTTTCGAGCTGCCTGTCGATCCAGGGGATGAGGGAGCAGGCAAGCGGCGCGCCGAAGTATTCCTTCGGATAGACGTCGGAACGGACGTGCTCAGCCACCTTCCTGTCTATTTCGAGGATCGCGCTGGAAGGATCTGCAAGAAGGTCCTTCACCGAGCTGTGGGCTGAGCCCATCTGAGTGAGCAGCTCGCGCATATTCTTGGCGCCGGCGCCGGAGGCTGCCTGGTATGTCATCGCGGACATCCACTCAACCAGACCGGCCTCGTACAACCCGCCCAGGGCCATGAGCATCAGGGACACGGTGCAGTTGCCGCCGATGTAGTTCTTTACGCCTTTTGCGAGCCCGTCCCTGATCGCTTTCATATTGACAGGATCGAGGATGATGATGGCGTTCTTCTCCATGCGGAGCGTTGACGCCGCATCGATCCAGTAGCCGTTCCATCCGGCCTTGCGCAGGGCAGGGAATACCTCTTTTGTATAATCGCCCCCCTGGCAGGAAACGATGATCTCCATCTCTCTCAGTCCGGCGATGTCCCTGGCGTCTTTCAGCGGCGGGGCGGCCTTGCCCACATCAGGGGCCTTTCCGCCCACGTTGGAGGTTGTGAAGAAGAACGGATCAACAAGCGCGAAATCCTTTTCTTCAGCCATGCGGCCCATAAGGACCGAACCGACCATGCCGCGCCATCCTACAAAACCCACTCGCATCATCTTGCGACGCTCCTTGTAAAAGAAAGAATTGCCATGACCTTTCCAGCGGCCTGCTGACACCCGAAACAGGTCTTTATTATACTCAAATCAGCCCGACTTTACATAAAAAACGCTTCTCTTCTACAGCTTTGCCGTGAGATCTGCAACGAGATCGCCCACCTGCGCAGTGGAAAGCCCCATATGGCCGGCTGCGAGACTCTTGATATGCTTTCCGGTCACTTCCATAGCCGCCTTTTCGATAGTCTTCCCGGCAGTCTCCTCTCCGAGGTGTTCGAGCATCATGCCCGCCGCGCAGATGGCAGCCAGAGGATTGATAACGTTCTTGCCCTTGTATTTGGGGGCTGATCCGCCGATCGGCTCGAACATCGAGACGCCCTGAGGGTTGATGTTGCCGCCCGCGGCTATCCCCATGCCGCCCTGGATCATCGCACCCAGATCGGTGATGATGTCGCCGAACATGTTGTCAGTGACGATGACGTCAAACCACTCGGGGTTCTTCACGAACCACATGGTGATGGCGTCCACGTGGGCATAGTCCGGCTTGATCGCCGGGTACTCCCTGGCGACTTCATAGAAGGCCCGCTCCCAGAGGTCGAAGGCGAATGTCAGGACATTGGTTTTGCCGCAGAGAGTGAGCTTGTTCATCTTGTTCCGCTTCTTGCAGTATTCGAACGCATAACGGATGCACCGCTCGACGCCCTTGCGCGTGTTGATGGACTCCTGGATTGCCACTTCATCAGGCGTCCCTTTCTTGAGCACGCCGCCCGCGCCGGCGTAGAGACCCTCCGTATTTTCCCTCACCACCACGAAATCAATATGCTCCGGCCCCTTGTCCTTGAGCGGGCAGTCTACGCCGGGGAAGAGCTTCACCGGCCTGAGGTTCACGTACTGGTCGAGCTCGAAGCGGAGCCTGAGGAGTATTCCCTTTTCGAGAACGCCCGGCTTGACATCAGGATGACCAATGGCGCCGAGGTAGATGGCGTCAAACTTTCTGAGTTCGCCGGCAGCGCCGTCCGGCAGGACCTCGCCGGTCCTCAGGTACCGGTCTCCGCCGAAGTCGAAAGTGGAGAGGTTAAGCCTGAACCCGAACCTGACCGCAGCAGCTCCGAGCGCCTTGAGACCCTCGGCAACGACCTCGGGACCGGTGCCGTCTCCGGGGATAACGGCAATATTATAGGTTTTTGACATGAAATCCTCCTGATAGCGGAAAAAGTCATTTATTGTATCATATTGCCATAAACTTATCCGTTAAAACAGCGCTGAAAAGGCCGCGTTCTGATGAGAGGGAAAAACATCAAAAGGATATTTTGTCAGGAAAAGAGGGTGTTTGACGACAGGCCGGTCAACCTCCTTTGCTTTGTTCGTCGATCAGCTTGCCTTGCACCATCTTACCACGTTTTCCACGACTCTGATACCGTGTGATACAATAGTCGCATTCTTCACTATCGGAGGACCTGATGCCGGGATTTCATGACGCCGCCACGTGCTGGAAGGCTATTCTTTCTGATGTTAAAAAGAACCGGGGGATGCTCTCCCTCATCGAAAAATTCGCGCGGGAGAATCAAGCGGCCGCTGCCGTGGTTTTCGGAACATCGGGCTGGAGAGGGGAGATCGGAACTGATTACACGTTCAACAACGTCCGGGTCGTCGCCTCCGCCATTATCCGCATGTTCAGGACCGGCGACCGGCAGGTGATGGATGCCCTCGGGTTCTCGGGCATGGAGGAGCTTATGAGACGCGGCGTGATAGTCGGCCACGACAACCGTTTTCTTGGCGCTGCCTTTGCCCGGGAGGTCCTCGGGCTCCTCCAGGAGGAAGGCGTCAGGACATGGTATGCCGGAGAGGCGCCTACCCCCGAGTTCTCGGCAGGCATTGAGATGCT
>JAKAGF010000195.1 GCA_021825805.1 Nitrospirota bacterium | reverse complement strand
TTCAGGGAATTTTTCCTTTATCTTGTCTGCTATCTGAAGCGGTTCCATAGTATCGTATTCAGACCCCGATGTCCCTTATCTCCAGCGGCTCCACCTGAACTGCTCGTGCTTTATCTTTTCCTGCAGCCGTACGATCCCTTCGATAAACGCCTCCGGCCGCGGGGGGCACCCCGGGATATACACATCCACGGGCAGGAAGGTATCGCACCCCTGCACCGTGCTGTAGGAATTGAAGATGCCGCCGCTGTTGGCGCAGCTTCCCACGGATATGACGTACCTCGGCTCGGGCATCTGGTCGTAAACGCGGCGCACGATCTCCGACATTTTTTTGGTGACAGTGCCTGCCACGAACATGAAGTCCGACTGCCTCGGAGAGCCGCGGGGGATGATCCCCATCCGGTCGAGGTCATTATGGCTTGCATAGGTTGCCATCATCTCAATGGCGCAACAGGCAAGACCAAAGGTCATCGGCCAGAGGGAAGAACGCCGTCCCCAGTTGACGAGCTTGTCAAAGGATGTGATGATGATGTTCGGCGACATCACCCTGGTCCCCTCTTCCACTTCAACGAGAGAAACCGGCTGCAGGCCGGTGATCAATCCCATACAAAGGCCTCCTTCTTCCAGGCGTAGATATAACCCACCAGCAATATAATGATAAAGATGATCATCTCCACAAAGGCGTACAGTCCGATCCGGTCGAAGACCAGGGCCCACGGGTACAGGAAGACTGCTTCAACATCGAATACGACAAACAGCATGGCGATGATGTAAAACTTGACCGAAAACCTGATGCGGGGCTCGCCCACCGGGGCATTGCCGGATTCATACGGCATGAGTTTGTCCCGGTAGGGACGTTTGATCCTGAAGAGTTCGCCGATGACGAGCGCCCCTATCCCAAAGGCCGTTGCGACCATCAGGAAGATCAAAACGGGGAGATATGCAGTCGGCATAAAAGCTCCTGGCATAACGCTATATACTTTGCCCAATTCAAATCGACTTGTCAAGAGGAAATTTATATCGCCATAAACTATACTTATTTATAGATTACTGATATCTATTTCTATGAAATAATATCAATTTTAAATTTGAGGGTCCATAATTATATCTTGTCCTTGCATAAATTTTTGTAATCGGCTAAATTCATGTAAGCGATGCTCAGCAGAAAATCCATACACTCACTGACCAGCAAGCTCATCATGGCCATCGGCACGCTGATGATCGTCGGCAGCACCGTATTCTGGTACTTTCTCTTCAGCCACCAGGAGCGGGAACTCATCCAGACCTCCATCAAGTACGGCCATTCCTTTGTTGATCTTGTTAAAAAATCGACGCGGTACGGCATGCTCACCTTTCAGGAGCTTCTTATACAACAAACCATCGAAGCGATCGGCTCCGCGGAAGGGGTCATCAGGGTGCGTGTCTTCGACAGGAAGGGCAAGGTAGCCCATTCGTCCGACAAGAAGGACATCGGCACTGTCCTCGATATCAAGACTCCCTACTGCCAGAACTGCCATTCCCCCTTTGAGGCAGCGCGCAAGATCCCGACATGGGTAATAACCAAGGACAGCAGCGGTTACCGGGTCCTGAATATCGTCCAGCCTATTTATAATGAGGTCTCCTGCCATACATCAGCCTGCCACGCCCATTCCCGGGACCAAAGGGTCCTCGGCCTTGTTGAGGCGAACCTCTCGCTTTCCCTGCTCGACACAGGCATCAAGAAACAGGGGATCGCCATCACTGTTTATGTGGCGATCTTTCTCTGCGTCATTTCAGTTGTGCTTTGCACCATCCTCTGGAACTTTGTCACCACGCCGGTGAACATGCTCACCAAGGGCATGGAGCGGGTCGCCGGAGGTGACCTCGACTATCATCTCGACATTGACACCAGGGACGAGATCGGCGAACTGGCACAGGCCTTCAATGCCATGACCTCTGACCTCAAGAAGGCCAAGAACGAACTGGTGGAATGGGGCAACACCCTCGAAAAGAAGGTGCAGGAGAAGACCGAGGCGATTCAAAGGGCACAGGCGCAGCTTATCCATTCCGAAAAGCTCGCCTCCCTCGGCAGGATGGCTGCCGGCGTGGCCCACGAGATCAACAGCCCCCTGACCGGCATCGTCACCTTCGGCCACCTTCTGCTGAAGCGCTTCCCGCCGGGGACCGAGGAACATGACGACATCCAGGTGATTATCGAACAGGCAAACCGCTGTTCCACCATCATCAGGGGCCTGCTGGGGTTCGCCAGGGCATCGGCAGCCGACAAGGCCCATACCGACATCAATGATGTCATCAACCACGCCCTGAACATCGTCAAGAACAAGGCGGACTTCTTCAATATAAAACTGATCACGGACTTCGATCCGACACTGGCCCGCGTCAAAGCCGATCCGTCTCAGCTTCAGCAGGTATTCCTGAACCTTATCATGAATGCCGCCGACGCCGTCGAGGGGAAGGGCGCCATAACGATCGTCACCAAGACGCTGATGGATGGCGCCGGCGACTTTGTAGAGGTCGAAGTAAGGGACACGGGCCCGGGAATTACCGATGAGAACCTTGAGAAAATATTTGAGCCCTTTTTCACCACGAAGCCGGTGGGCAAGGGCACAGGCCTGGGGCTGGCCGTTACCCACGGAATCATTCAGGACCACGGCGGGAAGATATTCATCAAAACCAAACCAGGCGAGGGGACCAGCTTCTTTATCCGGCTCCCCGCCTTCAGGGAAGGATGACATGATCAAAGGCAAGGTGCTTGTCATTGACGACGAAGAAATCGTGCGAATAAGCTGCAGCCGCGCGCTCCGGCCCGAGGGCTTCGAGGTGCAGCTTGCCCGCAACGGCGCTGAAGGACTGGGGATGCTCGGACAGGACCGGTTCGATGTCGTACTGACCGACCTGAAGATGCCGGACATGGACGGCATCGAGGTCCTCAAACAGGTAAAGGAAGGATGGCCGGAGGCAGAGGTGATCGTCATAACCGGCTATCAGACGGTGGATACGGCGGTGAAGTCCATCAAGCTGGGCGCCTTCGACTACGTGGAAAAGCCCTTCACCCCCGACAAGATCCTCGCGGCCGTCACCGCTGCCATGGAGCACAAGAAAAAGTAAACATCATGGGGAAGGGGATGGTCCTCATCATTGACGATGAAGAGATCGTGAGGACGAGCTGCAGGCGCATCCTCGAACCCGAAGGCTACACCGTTACGGCGGTCGCGTCGGGGAGCAAAGGCCTTGAGATCCTTTCCCGCCATCCGGTTGACCTCGTGCTGACCGATCTGAAGATGCCGGACATGGACGGCGTCGAAGTCCTCATCAGGATCAAGGAAGACTGGCCCGATACCAACGTTGTGATCATGACCGGATACGGCACGGTGAAGTCGGCTGTGCGGGCCATGAAGAGCGGCGTCTTTGACTACATTGAAAAACCCTTCAGCCCCGAAGACCTCAGCGCGCTCGTTGCGCGGGCCTTGGGGAGAAAAGACCTCCCTTCAGAAGAGACCGGACACCGGGAGCTTCTGCCCTCCCATTATGAGCTGGACAATATCGTCGGCGTCTCTCCCGCCATGCAGAAGGTCTTTCAGCTTATCGCCAACGTGGCAAATACCGGGAGCACCGTGCTCATCACCGGGGAAAGCGGCACCGGCAAGGAACTGGCTGCAAAGGCTATCCACTTCAACAGCCCTCGAAAGGACATGCCTTTCATCACCGTTGACTGTGTCAGCATCCCCGATACTCTTATAGAATCGGAGCTCTTCGGCCATGCGAGGGGGGCCTTCACCGGGGCCGTGGAGAAAAAGAAAGGGCTCCTTGAGACGGCAAGCGGCGGCACGATCTTCTTTGACGAGATCGGCAATATCGGCACATCCACCCAGGCCAAGCTCCTGCGGGTGCTGCAGGAAAGAGAGTTCAGGCCCCTGGGTGAAAAAAGGACGATCCATGCCGACATACGGTTCATCGCCGCCACGAACAAGGACCTCGCGGCGATGATCAAGGAAGGGACCTTCAGGGAGGACCTTTTCTACCGCCTGGACATCTTCCCCATTCAGATACCTCCCCTCAGGGAACGGAAGGAGGATATCCCCCATCTTGCCCAGCACTTCCTCCGGAAGTACAACGCTGAACTCAACAGAGGCGTCACCCATATTTCCGCGGAGGCGATGAGGCTTCTGGTTTTATACCCATGGCCTGGAAATGTACGACAGCTCGAAAACACGATCCAGCGGGCGGTCATCATATGCCAGGGCAAGACCCTGAAGCCGGAGCATCTCACCTCCCTCGATCTGCCTCCTGAGGAGACGGCGCCCAGGACCGTTGAGGAACTCAAGGAAAAGAAGAAAGACCTGCGCCTGAAGTCAGTCGAGAACATCGAGCGCGCCTTCATCATGGAGGCCCTCAAAAGGAACGACTGGAACATATCACGGGCATCGTCAGACGTGGGCATGCAGCGGACAAACTTTCACACCCTCATGAAAAAATACAACATCTCCGCACGGTCCGCTGGGATGCAATGAGACCCTCCCGCAACCGCAAGGCAACCTGATTATAAAGGACGGCCCGGTTCCTCTTACATCTCTCTGACTTCTATGCACTTCTCCTGGCATACCTCGACGCAGCTCATGCAGCCGACGCATTCCCCGGCCTGATACGAGTCTGTCTTGTCATTGTCGCCCATCCGGTAGACGCCGACAGGGCAGATGTTGACGCACTCCCCGCAGCCGGTGCAGCAGTCAAGATTCACGTTGACAAAGTACATCTGGGACATCCTCCTCTTGCGAGTTTATGTGCGGTATGGAACTAATCGACGGGGGTAACGACAGCCATGACGACAATACGGCTGTCCTTTGCCCTGAATCCGTGGGGGACCATGGGTTCGCAGAGGATGCAGGTCTTCTCATCCGCCTCTATCTCTTCATCTCCAACAGTGAAGACGCCTTTGCCCTCCACGCAATACATAAGAAGACGCATCGGCGCCTTGTGGGGCTTCAACTCCTGGCCGGGTTCGAGGCACATGAGGGCGATCCTCATCTCAGGCTTGTCCGCAAGCATCTCCCGGCTGATCTTGTCGGGATAGAACTTTATCAGCTTCTTCAGATCGAGTGTTTCCATAATGCCACCTCCTTTATTGTACCTATTATCGTATGGCTGAGGGGCAAATGCTATGACACGCATCATATACCCCTAAATCCGCGATTAGAAAAAAAGAGATGATAAAAAAACCTCGTTAATGTGATAAGTTTAAGGTTGAATAGACGCAAAAACATATCACCAACGAGGTGAAATAATGATGACACAAACGGTGCTTT
>JAKAGF010000194.1 GCA_021825805.1 Nitrospirota bacterium | reverse complement strand
GACTATTCAGACAGTCTTTTCGATATCGTGCCATTCCCGCAGCTCGTCACCAAGGATGTTGAAACAAAGAGCAGTGACGGCTATCATCACGCCGGGGGGGATCACCATCCAAGGGGCGGAGCTGATAAACATCCTGCCTGTACTCACCATCGACCCCCATGTTGCCGTTGGCGGCTGGGCTCCGAGTCCCAGAAAACTGAGCGCAGCCTCGGTAAGCACGTATCCGCCAAGCCTCACTCCCGCCACCACCAGGGCAAGAGGTATGCACTGAGGCATCAGATGAACAAAGAGTATTCTCGTCCAACTGCAACCTATGGCGCGCGCAGCCTCGATATATGTGGATTCCCTCAGCACGAGGACGTTTCCGCGTATCAGGCGGGCAAAAGACGCCCAGCCGACCGCTGCGAGCGCGATCATGACCGTATACACACCCGGAGGAAGGACAACCGAGACGCCTATCGCAAGCAAAAGGGATGGGAAGGAAAGGATCAGGTCAACAGCAGCCATGATAGCGGTATCGACTTTTCCGCCGGCATAGCCGGAAACAACGCCTACAACCAATCCTATGCCCATGGAGAGCGCCGCTGCGAGGACAGCGACAGTTATGGATATCCTGGCCCCGTAGAGAATGCGCGCAAGGATGTCCCTCCCCTTGTTGTCGGCGCCGAGCGGATGTGACAATGAGGGTCGCTCCTTGACGCTGTCGAGATTTATAGCTTCGGGGTCCTGCGGCCAGATGAGCGGCCCGGCAAGGGATAACAGCATGATAATGCCTATAACAAGTAGGGCGGCTTTACCTGTCTTTCGCATGCAGCCTCACGCGCGGGTCAACAACATGATACGCAATATCCATAATAATATTGACAAGAACGAACACTGTCGTGCCCGTGATGATACATCCCATGATCACCGGGTAATCGCGCTTCATGATGCCTTCCATCGTGAATCTGCCGATTCCGTCCCAGCCGAAGATCGTCTCTGTCAGCACTGCTCCGTTTAGATAGCCGGCAAAGTCCAGGCCTATGATCGTGATAACTGGAATCAGGGCGTTCCTGGTGATATGGAGGGCTGTTATCCTTGCCTTTGTCAGCCCCTTTGCCCTGGCAGTCCTCACATACGGCATGCGATAGACACCAAGGACGCCGGCGCGCGTGACCCTGGCCACTGTTGCCAGCGACGGCAGAGCCAGGGTTACGCAGGGCAGTATCATGTAACGAATATCGCCGGTCCCTGACGGGGGGACCAGTCGCAGCCACAGGCTGGCGATCAGCATGAGTATGAGGCCGCTCCAGAAGACCGGCACACTGAGAAAAGAGATAGTGACTCCGGATATCAGCCTGTCGGTTACGCTGTCTTTTCGGAGAGCGGACAGCAGGCCGAGGGCTATTCCGGCAGGCACTGACAAAATCATTGCGCCTATGGCGAGTCTTAGGGTATTGGGGAACTTGTCCAGAATATCTTCTGAAACCTTCCTGTTGGTGTAGTAGGACCGGCCCAATTCCCCGCCGGCAAGAAGGGAGACATAGCCGGCATACTGTCTGATGATGCCTTTGTCAGCGCCCATCTCCTTTCTTATCTTCTCGATAATCTCCGGACTGCTCCGTTCGCCCACGAGACCGTATACCGGATCCCCCGGCAGGGCCTTTGTCAGCAAAAAGGTAATGAGCGTAATACCGGTCAGAAGCGGCAGAAGCAGCAGCAGCCGTTTGGCGATATAGAGTTTCATCAGTATACGTCCATTCCCTTGTCCATGCTGTAAATCGGATATGTCCGGTAATTCTTCAGGCTCGGCTGTCTGACGGTATACTCGGTCTTGTGCCAGAAGCTGACCCATGGCGACTCCTCAACGATGATCTGCTCCGCCCGTTCATAGGAGCGTTTTCGGATAACAGGGTCCATCGTCCGTTGGCCGGCCTCGATCAGACGATCCACTTCCCTATTGGAATAGCGCGTGCGGTTGCCGCTTGCGCCGTGATTGGACGAGTGGAAGAGTGGGAAGAGAAAATTCTCCGGATCAGGGTAATCTGCCCACCAGCTTATCCAGAACATGTCCGCCTCGCCCCTGTTCAGGGCCTCCTTGTATGCCGACCACTCAAGCTGCTGTATTGTAACATCAAGACCCGCCTTCTTCAGATATGACTGGATGATCTCCGCTATGTCAACAATCTCCTGGTCAGCAGAGATATAGAGATTTACGCGCATGCGCGACGCCCCCTGCTCCTTAATGATTCTTTCGGCCTTCCCTGGGTCATAATCAACGGCGGAGAGGTCATCCCAGGAGCGTATGATATCAGGGACAGGCCCCCGGGCCAGCCTCCCCCTTCCCTCGTAAAAGGTGTCGAGGATCTTCTTCCGGTCAATCGCGGAAGCCACGGCCTGCCGCAATTTTTTGTCGGAAAAAGGGCGCCTGCTGCAATTAAGACCGAGATAGTACGTATTCAGCCCGGATACGGACGCGACATAGGGCTTCCATTTCGCGGAATTCCTATATCGTGAGTATTCTCCGGCGGGAAGGTTGACCACGTCGAGATTGCCGAGCTCAAACTCCGTCACTGCCGTCAGGTCCTCAGGTATTATCCTGAAGACCAGACCAGCGCTCCCTGCGGAACCATCGAAATAATGGGGGTTCCTCGCAAGGACCAGCCGGCTGTTATGTTTCCATTCGGTGAGGACAAATGGCCCGGTCCCGGCAGGATGGGTCCCGAAGTCAGCGCCCCATCGCTCCACCTCCTCGCGGGGGACTACATAGGCAGCGGTCATGGTGAGAAGGTTTAGAAATGGCGAAAAGGGCTCATCCAGCCGGAGTATAACGGTATGCCTGTCTTTTACGACGATGCCTGACACATCGGCGGTCTTGCCGGAGGCAAAGTCCCGTGCGCCCTGAATTTTGTTGAGAACCCACGCGTTGGGAGACATGCCTGAACGATCGAGAACTCTCTTAAAGGAATACTTGATATCATCAGCATTAACCTCGCGATTATTAGAAAATAACACTCCTTTTCTGAGGTGGAATATATAGGCGGTTCCAGATTCTCTTATCTCCCATTTTTCAGCGATGTCCGGGATCACTGTGAGGTCCGCATTCAGCCTCACCAGGCCGTTAAAGAGTTTGGCAGCTATCAACCCTCCCGGCATATCAACGATCAATGCAGGATCAAGTGTGGTCGGATTGGCGTTCAGACGATAATGGATGCACCCGTCAATACGGTTCTTTGGAGAGCAGGAAAAAAGACAAATGATCAGTGATATCGAAAGGATGACATAAAGAGGATATCTGCTCACGTTGTCAACAGGGCCTCAGAACAAAATCAGGCATCCTATGATAGCCGGCGGATAGGACCTGCTACCCGACACGGCATGCCCTGATGAACGAACCGAATATCCTGCCGCTGAGTTCAGAGGTGTCCCGTTCAGGATGCCACTGCACCCCGACGAGGAAACCGTATTCATCGCCGCAGCATGCCTCGACGATCCCGTCCCCGGCCACAGCGCAGGCGCTCAACCCCTTGCCGAGGACGCGAACAGCCTGATGGTGACTTGAGTTCACACGGTATGTGCCTGAGCAGATCAGGTTCTTTGGTGAAAACATGATATTGTGGTCGCCTGCCCGGTGATTCATCGAGCCCGTTACCTGCTGTTCGATATCCTGATACAGGGCGCCTCCTGAGCAGACATTGATGAGCTGCATTCCGTAACAGATTCCCAGCACCGGCTTGTTTCTCTTCATTATCTCACGCATGAGACAAAACTCAAAATCAGTGCGGTCCGCGTCTTCGGGATCAACCCGGCATGTTTCTCCTTCGCCGTACAGGGCGGGCCGCAGATCCCTGCCGCCGGGTATCAGGAGACCATCGAACCGGGCGGCGCAATCCGCGGCATTCTCACCCGGAGAAACAAAGGAAGCGCTCCCTCCAGACCTCATGATAGCCTTGATGTACTGTTCCGCAGATCGCGGGAGACTCTGCGTGCCCGCGCAGGTAATACAGATGCGGGGAACGTTATTATGCGTCATCAGGAAAGACCGTGGACCAGCCGCGGGCGTTTGACAAGATAAGATACACAGGAACAACGCGAATTCATCTGCTCGGAGGAACGACAGGAAGGGACCGGCGCCTCAGGCCGAGGAACCGTCCGTCATGATACGGAGATCTTCTCCCGTACCTTCCATCGCCTCGCAGTCTTTGCCCATGGACTGTATCAGGCGGCTTTTCTCGATCCTGAGGGGCTGGTCGGCGACTACGGAAATGAGCTGTATCAGCCCGATATTCACGCGTTCCCCCCTGCGGTTGAAGGAGAGGATCGTTTTGTTCTGCAAGTCCTCCCTGGTATAGAACGACTCAATCCTCTTCTTGAATACCTTGTTGGCCTCAGCCAGGTGTTTTACCATATCCCTCGTCTCGCACATGATAATGAAATCGTGGGTGCTCAGGGTGCCGACAAAACACTTGGGACACAGCGCACAACTCGTCTTGAGGATCGCGGCTGCCCATTGAATTATGTCAGCATGGCGGTCAGGACCGTATTTCAGCAGATAGGGGTGAATATTGGATATGCGCACATAGGCGATGGAATATTTTCCCAACCTGGGAAAGACTTCCGCAAGCTTCTTGATGATAGCCGCCTTACCCGGAAGCCCGGTGAGAAAATCCGGCCATAGATAAGGATTCTCCTGCCTCTTGCGAAGTTCCTGTATATACTTCTTTGCCTCTGCTATACCCATTACCGTCCCCCTTTCTTAGGGTCAAAACGTCTGCGAAGTATATTATAAATACAGTATTTCCGGAGAGGATGTCAACATTAAATTATAATTATCAGGTTGTTGATACGGAAGGCCCGGGGCAAAAAAAAAGGGGGGCATTTGCCCCCCTTTTTTCACGCGTGTTGTCTATGTTATTTCTTCCCGGCCTTGTCCTTGAGAGCGGCCTGTGCGGCTGCAAAGCGGGCGATGGGAACTCGAAAAGGCGAGCAGCTCACATAGTCGAGTCCGATTTCATGACAGAACTCCACGGACTTCGGTTCGCCGCCGTGCTCTCCGCAGATGCCCATCTTGAGGTTTTTCTTTGCCTTCCTTCCCTTTTCCACGGCCATGCGCATAAAGGCTCCCACGCCGTTTTGATCAATGGTGATGAAGGGGTCTTCCTTGAGAATACCGGCCTCCACATAAAAGGGAAGGAACCTGCCTGCATCGTCCCGGGAAAGACCGTAAACGGTCTGTGTAAGGTCATTAGTGCCGAATGAATAGAAATCCGCCTGATGGGCGATCTCATCGGACGTAACGCATGACCGCGGAAGTTCGATCATGGTGCCGACTGTGTAAGCGACCTTCACTCCATATTCCTTTTTCAC
>JAKAGF010000193.1 GCA_021825805.1 Nitrospirota bacterium | reverse complement strand
ACGGTTGCTTTGTCTTTATCGCAATGCCGGACGGTCCCATTCCGGAAGGGGCGTCGTCCCATGTGACCCGTATAGTCGACAGATATCCGTCTTCATGTCCGGCGTGGGCAACGGGCCTCACGTCATGCGACCCGGCTTCTATCAGACCCAGCCAGACCATACTGACGCCAAAAACATTATGGATTGTGTCGCAAATCTCCTGGTAGATGTCTTTAAAGCTTGTCGTCATCATCAGGGTGTTCGACGCCTTGGTCAGCGCGGTAAGTTCATCGCTGTAAGCCTTCAGCGCCTCCTCCGACCGCTTCCTCTCGGAAATGTCTCTGACCACGTGAATGAGGCCGATCAAATTCCCGCCGGAGTCGAGCCGCGGTATCGCCCTTATCTCGACAAACATGCCGAGATGCGGCTCATAAAGCTCAAAAGTTGCCGGCTTGCCCGACTGCAGACAGCCGCAACTGGGACAGTCCCGGGGAGGGGCTTCCATGCCATGGTAATATCGGAAGCATTTGAGGCCTTCCATTTTCTGAAGCAGGGGGATGTCGAGGATCTTTTCCGCCGCCTTGTTTGCGAGGATGATATTGTAATCCTTGTCATGGACGGTGACCATGTCTGTGATACTGTTGAAGGTATATTCCCAGTCCTGCTTCGCCCGGTATATCTGCTCTTCGAGCCTCTTTCTGTCGGTTATGTCGATTATTGTCCCGATCAGTCCCGCCATAGCGCCCGCCGAGTCCGTAAAGGTGGCCTTGATAAGGATGACATCACGTGTGGCGCCGTCGGCGCCGTGGACCTGCGACTCATAGACCTGGACGCCGGTCTTCATGATCAACTCCACGTCCCGCTGATGGTGTCTCTCGGCAAGCTCTCCCGGCTGCAGATCGTAAACTGCCTTTCCAATGATCCGTCCTCTGGACAGGCCGAGCAACGTCTCGAACGCCTTGTTGCACCCCAGGTACTTACCCTCGGTATCCTTATAGAATATGGGGTTGGGGATGGTGTCTATCAGACGCTGAAGGAACTGAAACTGTTCTCTGAGGGCCTTGTCCTTCATCACGCGGTCTGTGATGTCCTGCAGCGACTCGATGACCGCGATCCGTTCACCCATGCTGTCGAAGATCGGGGCCGCCTCGAACATTATATATCTGTTTCTTCCGCCGAGATTATGGTACCAGCCTTCTGCATGATAGCCTTCCGGCAAAAGCACTGACCTCGAAAAAGCTACGTACAGGGAAGCTCCCTCATCGGTTGCGCCGCTAATGACGAGGTCAGCAAGGACAGGACGCCTGGAGGGATAAAACGGCTTCCATTGATCGTCAGTGCCGATTATCTCCGAAGCTGACACTCCCGTCAGCTCCTCGCATGCCCTGTTCCAAAGAATAACCTTGTGGTCTGCGCCAAGGACGAAGACAGCCGCGGCTGAGTTCCTTATGAGACTCTCGTAAAACAGCTTCTGCTCAGCCTGCCGCCGTGTCGCCTCCGTGATCTGCCCCTCGTTCTCCCTCAGTTTCTCTTCGGATTGCCATAAAGCCTTCTCAGACCTCCGAAGCGCCTCCAGGGACTTCATAGGGTTGACGACCCAGAAGAATATCATGACAGATGCCGCGACACCCAGGATCAGAGCGTCAATAAGCCCAACCGTGAGGGGAGTTAACCTCGTTTCGATATGTATGAGTTCGAAAACGAGCATTATGAGCAGTTCGGTAGCGGAAATGGAGACAAGTAGTTTAAGGGCGGTCCGGAAAATAACATGGAGGGACTTATCCTGCGAGAGCGTATTACATCCGCAGCCGCTCAAAATGATCGCCCCCAAATTCCCGGCGCCGTGAAGGAGTGCATAGTCCCGGCCTCCGCTGAAGACATGGGAAATACCGCAGGCGGTGGAAGAGAAATCGGGAGAATTCCTGGAGAAGTAGATTGTTTCAAAAAATCTTTACTCCCAAAAGATCTGATTGTATGTTTAAACATAACATAATCCTTCGGAGGGTGTCACCCTTGCGGGACTGGAAGGCGACATCCGCGTTCTCAAGAGGGAAATGCAGCGCTACCCTTTCTGATCAATAGCCGCTATCGCCTTATTCAGCCTCTTGAGGGTCTTATCCTTCCCCAGCACCCCGAGGACTTCGAAGATCCCGGGACTCTCGGTCCCGCCGGTCATGGCTACGCGCACCGGCTGTGCGAGGGCGCCCAGTTTTACCCCGTGCTTTTCGACGATCGCCTTGAAGACCCTTTCAAGCCCCTCATGGGTGAAGTCGGCCTGCGCAGCAAGTTCCGTATTCAGATCCTCCAAAAGCGGCAGACCCTTTTCGTTCAGGAATTTGTCCTTTGCCCTGGGGTCGAATTCGATATCCTCGACGATATAGTACCGGAGGGACTTTGCCAGCTCCACGAGGGTCTTCGCGCGCTCCTGCAGGGTCTTCACCGCACGGGCGAGCCAGGCCATATCAAGAGACTGTCCCTCAGCGAGGATATTCTCTTTCACAAGGAAAGGCACGACCATTCCGGTCAGCGCCTCGGGAGTCATCGCCATGATGTACTGCTGGTTCAGCCAGAGGAGTTTTTCCGGGTTGAACACAGCAGCGGCCTTGCCCACATTATCGAAGGAAAAATACCTGGTCAGTTCCTCCATAGTGAAGACCTCCTGGTCTCCGTAGGACCAGCCGAGGCGGACGAGATAATTGAGCAGAGCATCAGGCAGGTATCCCATGTCGCGGTAGGCCATCACGGATGTTGCCCCGTGGCGCTTTGAAAGTCTCGTCTTGTCCGACCCGAGGATCATCGGGAGATGGGCGAAGCCTGGGACCTCGTAGCCGAAGGCGTTATATAACTGTATCTGCTTGGGAGTGTTATTGAGATGGTCGTCACCGCGGATGACGTGGGTGATCCGCATGTCAACGTCATCAACCACAACCGTCAGGTTGTACGTCGGCGTGCCGTCTGACCGCAGGATGATCAGGTCGTCCAGTTGGGAATTATCGAAGACCACCTTTCCCCTGATGAGGTCGTCAACGACCGTCTGCCCTATCTGGGGCATTCTGAAACGAACGGCCGGCGTGATGCCAGGGACCGGCTCGGTCAGGTTCCTGCACCTGCCGTCGTACGCCGGGGTCTTTCCCTCGGCCATCGCCTTCTGCCGCCGGGCCTCGAGTTCTTCGGCTGAACAATAGCAGTAATATGCCTTTCCCTCTCTGATGAGCCGGTCGACATAGCTCCGGTAGATATCGAACCGGTCCATCTGTCTGAAGGGTCCCTCGTCCCAGTCGAGGCCGAGCCACGTCATACCCTCGATGATGGCGTCTATGTATTCATCCGTGGAGCGGCTCCGGTCGGTGTCCTCGATCCTCAGTACAAAGACGCCGCCGAAATGCCGCGCATAAAGCCGGTTGAACAGCGCCGTCCTTGCGCCGCCGATATGAAGATGGCCTGTGGGGCTTGGGGCAAACCGCACACGAACAGTATCAGACACGATCTTTCCTCCTCAAAAATTGCCTTTTACTATACCAAGTCTCAGGAATTTTTTCGTGCCTTCGGAGACACGGAACCGCTCGTCACCGCGATATCCGGCAATCCAGACGATATCCTCTCCCGAAAGGACGATCGGGACCCGGTCGCGCTCATCACGCGGGACCTTCTCGTCCACAAAAAAATCCTGGAGCTTCCTTCTCTTGCCGAAGCCGAGAGGATAGAAGCAATCGCCGTCCGCCCTGCCGCGCACGGTAAGGGGAAAGACCATCTTGCCGGCATCGAGGACAACGGACGACTTACCGTCGCCGCTGTCGCCGACAGCATCCTCAAAGGTCGCCCTCAGCACGACACCCGCCTCCCTCAACGGCAAGTCTGCGGGGGGTTGCAGCTCACATGCAGAAAGCCTCGATAGAGGTTCCGCGGTCATCACCAGGAGGGCGTACTCCTTGATCACGCGGATGCCGTGAGGCAGGTAGAGCCTGTCTCCTGAGTCGCCGTCCCTGATGAGCCGGATAATGTCGTCGATATGGACGAGCCCGATGCCCCTGAGCCCGTGGGTCCCGTCAATAGCCCGGCGCAGCACCCGCCGCAGGATCACTACATCCATCGACTCCATCGGCGACATGAAGAGCTCGATCCTGTCGACCGTCTTCCTGCTGATCATCCTCATGAGCGTTTTTGTCACGATGATATCGAAATACCGCTCCTCTTCCCTGAGTATTTCCATCGTATGGAGCATCGCTGCAACGGCATCGGGATTGAGCTGTTTTACCGCAGGCATAAGCTGCTGCCGCACCCTGTTCCTGAAATACTCGGGCTTGAGATTGGATGAGTCAGTCACGTAAGAGATATGCCCTTCATCCAGAAACCGCCCGATCTCCCGCCGTTCAACATCTATGAGAGGCCTGATGATCCTGCCGCGCACGGCGGGGATGCCGGAGAGCCCTTTTGGCCCGGCGCCCCTAAGGAGCCGCATGAAGAAGGTCTCAGCCTGGTCGTCGGCATTATGGGCAAGGGCGATCCTGTCGGCCTTGACCGCAACGGCAGCCTCCTCAAAGGCATGGTATCGAAGTTCCCTCGCCGCCTCATGCAGATTCATTTTTTGGGCCGCTGCATGCTCCCTGACATTGATTGACTTGACGATAAGCGGCAGGTCCAGCAACATGCACCTCTCTTCACAAAAAGCTATCTCAGCAGGGACTTCATCGGGCCTCAGGTTGTGGTTCACGTAGACGGCGTGCAGATCAAGCCGCAAGTCGTCCCTCAGCCGGTGGAGGAGGTGAAGAAGGCAGACTGAGTCAGGTCCTCCGGAGAGTCCGACCACAACGGTCTCACCGTTTTTGAGCATGCCGTACTTTCTGATGACAGCGGACATCCTCCCGGCGAGACCGGACCCATGGCATTTGTCGGAGTTGTTTTTGTTATGGGATGCTTCCATCTATACCTTTCTTTGCTGTTCCCCGGAAGATTCATTATACCCTAAAGCAGCTTATGAGAATGCCCGGAGCGGATGAAAGGTCTGAAAGCGATTGCTTTCATGCGCCTGAAAGTGTGGGCAGGGAAGTTATCTGAGAAGGGTATTGAGGCTGTCCCTCAGACTGTCTATCTCGTAGGGCTTGCTCAATAAGGCTGAAAAGCCGTATGCCCGATGGTCTGCAACAACGGGATTGTCAGCATACCCGCTTGAGACAACAGCGACAACGCTGGGGTCCAGGGCCCTGAGTTTGCCGATGGTTTCCTCTCCCCCGAGGCCCCCCTTAACCGTCAGATCAAGGATGACGACGTCAAAAGGCCGGCCCGACTTTTTCGCTGCCAGATACTTGTCGATAGCCTCCAGGCCATCCCGCGCCGTCTCCGCCTCATGACCGAGCGCCTCAATCATTTCCGCCGCCACTGAGCGGATCATCTCCTCATCATCCATGATCAGGATCCTGCCCG
>JAKAGF010000020.1 GCA_021825805.1 Nitrospirota bacterium | reverse complement strand
CGGCCGGTTTCCCTACTTGTCGAGTGAAACCGTTTTGGTTACTGAATGAATCGGGTACTTCTGTTCCGGGTTTGTGAGCTCGTAAAAGAGATTTACCGTAACATCGGCAGACCGCACGCCATCCGGCAGGTCGAATTCCATGGACTCTTTCCTGGCCTGCAGCGGCTGGAGGCTTGTGTCGCGGATGTTCGCCACCTTCCACTGCGCGCCATACTTCATCTTGGTGTCGCGGCAATTGGTGGCCTGGGGATGGTAATGTCTTTCTTCCTTCTTTTCGATGGCTTTGCCGTCTTTGTCCTTGTATTTTGTGATCACTTCCAGGATCACTCTATTGTGGGACGGTCAGCCGTCTGGTATCCGGTGACCGGCTGAGGTTGTTATCTTGGTATTCACAACAACCTTCGGGACCAGCATCCCGGCCTTTCTCAGCCACTCATATCCGAGCGTCTGGACGTCAAGAGTGATCCCCTTTGCAAGAAGCTCTGACGAAGCCTTGTCATCATTCCAGTTGGGGGCTATCAGGTGATCGCCATTCTTCATGTGGCAGTCCTGGCATGACTGGGTCCCGCCGCCCGACACATAGGAGTGGAGATAGCTTCCGTAGAGGTTCGCGCACTGGAACGCCTGGTCGAACTCAAGATTCGGCCCAAGGCCATGGCACTGGCCGCAGAATACCGAGTCCTTGAAGATGGCGCTCTTCTTGACCGTCTTGAAGGTGGCGTCCATGTGGGCGGGAACGTCCTTCTTTCCGTACAACACTCCCTTTTCAGGAGCGCCCAGCTCCCGCTTGTGGATAATCGCCTTTTCATTGTGGCAGACAATGCAGGTGATCTGGAGCTTGCCGATCTTTGCCGTATCCTTTGCGAGCAGCGCCTCGGTCAGCTCAACGGCAACCGAGTCTTCGGCCGAGGTGACGGCCTGGGGCAGATGGCATTTGAAACAGGGATAGTTTTTGATGGTCATCTTCTTGGGGCTGTCTTCTGAAAAAGCGGTGCTGCCCTTTTCCCCCTTCTTCAAAGCAAGGGGAGTCAGCATCAGTCCGCCCTTGACGCCCATCAGGGGACGTGCATGGTGGGATTTTTCCCACTGTGCGTAGATCTCCGCGTGGCAGGTCTTACAGTTTGAAGAGTCATACATCTTCGCCAGTTCATCTATCGTCCTGGCCTTCTGGCCGTATGACAACAGAGGAACAGCAAGAAACACAAGCACGAGAACAAGTCTGAGAAACATCATAGACCCTCCTTGGTCGTTTGAGGTTTGGACCAAACAACAGCACCACCTGCTGGTGTTCAATCCGCATTCCATCCCACCGGATTGCTTACCTCCCCGTGCTTATCGCGCTACAGAAAATACCTCGCCATCACCCCCTTCCGTTTCAGGATGGGGGTAGTTTACCAATATGATATGGCGTCTTCAAGGACTTTTTTTTTGAGCGCCGACTATCCTGACAGAACGAATATGGATGCGAAACTGCGAAAACATGCTACCCGAAAAATAAAGCGCAAGGGGCGGTCTGAGCAGAGGGTCTTATTGAGGATCGGTCACTGAATGATGATATGGTCGATAATGACCGTGCCTTTGCTGATAGTCAACGACCCCAGGATAAAGGAGTATGAAGCAGGCGCCGCATACCCGCAACCGTATCCGCCGCTGAGAGTAACCATAATATTGTCATTACGGTTGAGATCCAGGGCCTCGCTGAAACTCGTTGCAATAAGCTGGATGGTATCAGGGTTCTGCGCATTGGCATAAGCGTTCCCTGCCCCGCCGATCGTAAGATACGACAAACCTGAGCTCGCAACCTTTGCATGGTCTCCGCAGGCCGAAAAAGTGGCTGTACAGCTCTTTGGCGCGTTCATGGTTGCAGAGGCCGCGATGTTTGAACCTGAACCGCAGGCAGGGCTCCACGAACCGAAGACATGCCCGCTCGCAGGGACAGCATTCATCAAGGCCGTTGCCCCTGAGTCATACCAGCAGCCGCCCGAGCAGTTGGCCCCTACTGTCCCTGATGCTGCGGGACTGACAACGGTCGTCAATTGGTACTGGGTTGAGAAGCCGGCCGTGTAAGTTGACGGTGATGAAGGCGTTGTGATCGTGTGGCCCTGTGCCCCTGCGTCGCTCCATGAGGAAAAGATATACTGGATGCCCGGCCCGCCTGCCTGTGGAGACGGGACATCGAGGGTATGGGGTGAGCCGGCAGTCCAGTTGGAAATCACTGGCGCAGCGGAGGTGGCTGAATCAACGGTCAAGTTGAGACCAGCGGGTGAAGTTGCCACGGTTATGGCCGGCGCGAAGTTGGCGACGCAGGTCTTGGGAGCATTCATGGTAACGGTTGCCGGGCTGACAACTCCCGCGCAATCGCCGCTCCACGAGCTGAAGGCATAGCCGGCATTGGACAGTGCATTCAACGAAGGAGACGCGCCGCTGTTATACCAGCAGCCTGAGGAGCAGTTGGGGTTTATCGTGCCTGCGCCTGCGGGACTGACAACGGTCGTCAATTGGTACTGGGTTGAGAAGCCGGCCGTGTAAGTTGACGGTGATGAAGGCGTTGTGATCGTGTGGCCCTGTGCCCCTGCGTCGCTCCATGAGGAAAAGATATACTGGATGCCCGGCCCGCCTGCCTGTGGAGACGGGACATCGAGGGTATGAGGTGAGCCTTGACCCCACGCGAAGGTGTGCGGCGCCGCGTAGAAAACAGAATCAACACTCACCTGCCTTCCTGAGGGTGAGGTGGCAACGGTTATGGACACGGGAGGAGTGCCTGCAAACGCCTTCAGGCAGACATTGGTGTTTGGATAAGAAGCCGTGAGATCATCCCAAGTAGCGCCGTTGCTGCTTACGTAACTCTGGCCAGGGCCGGCAGTCGCTGTGCTGCTGTATCCGCCTACAGGGTATTCCATCGCAATCGGCAAGCCGGCCAGGGGGCCCGTGACCTTTACCACAACCGAGAACTTTTGGCCTGATGCGAGGCCGACAGGAGAGTTCAGGGTGATTGTGTGATACCCAGGTATCGCGATGACGCCTGTTGTCGCAGCGCCTCCGTTAAGCACACCGCTTGTGGGGCCTGAGGTGACATTCGTATAGACGTTTACTGTATATGCTGTATTGACGTCCAAGGTATGAAAACTCACCGCAAGGAGCTGTTCGGTTGCTGTTGCTGTAAAGACATTTGCAAACCAGGCAGTCGTGCTCCCATATCCAAAGTTTGCCGTAAAACCGAGAGGGTCGTATTGATATGCTCTGTTATAGTTCGTTATTGGCTGGGCCGCAGCAAAGACAAAGTTGTCCCTGCCTACGTTCGTATCGTAGTAGGAAATATAAAAATACCCGCTGTCCCCCCATCCCGTCCCCCAGCTGTTCTTTAGGATAAATGCCCCATTGCCTGGGGCAGCAGGCGTAAAACTGGTATAAGGGAAGTTGTCGTCCCAGCCGACTATCGTTACTGCATGATTAGAAGTGGCGGAACCAAAATAGTAATACGTTGTGCATGTGCCGCTGGGACACGGCTTATGGTAATACGTTGAAGAAGCATAATAGGTTGTATATACCGCCCCGTAGGTTGATAAGGCCAGTTTGATATTATCATTATCAAGGGCGCTCGCTCTGTCCGGTATATAAAGGACATCCTGCACGTGTTTTTGAACTACGAAAGATGCGTCGCCCTGATTGACCGGCCCGCTCCACCGCGCAAGATACGAAGTGGACATGTTGCCGTTTCCTCCATTGCATGGAGCCGGATCAAACCCGTTATTATTGTTGAGATGATCCTCATAGAAATCCCATAGCTCACCCGTAAGGAGGTTGGATTCAAGAGACCCATAGGTTGCAAAGGCCCAGCAATCTCCGCAGCTTCCCTGGTCTTTCACCGACGAGACCTTGCCCAGAGTCCTGAGGTCGTACTGCGCCGGGTAAATTCCCATGACACGATGGCCCGTTACGGAGAGGGCTTTGCCGGCAAGGTAGGAGAGGTCAACAGGTGAAGGGACATAGCCCAAGGAATACCCGTCAGGCGTCCTATACGGGCCTCCGGGATGAGGCTTCTGCATGTAATCCAGAAACGCAGGGTTCACCGGCGCAATAATAGGCGCAGCCGCAGCTGTCACCTGAGCGGCTGACAAACTTACAGGGCCATGAATGACACATAACAAAGCAGCAGTGATGAAGAAGAGATATGCCCTTGGCCTGATTCCTACACCACCTTTTAACATGCTAATTACTGTAGCAATTACTATTCCTGCTGATATACAGGTGTAACAGTGTGATTATGTGCGATCTTCTCCACATGAGATTAAATGACTGACAAAAAAATGTATGCGCAATGAAATAAATTGCCGTCCGTAAACACGAGTTCGCTGAATGGCGGAGGGGGTGGGATTCGAACCCACGGTAGAGTCACCCCTACAACGATTTTCAAGACCGTCGCCTTCAACCGCTCGGCCACCCCTCCGGGGCTTTTATTATATCAGAAACATGCCCTGCGATTGCATCTCATTGGGCTTCAGATCCTCCTGCCGGGCTCTGACCTTATTTGACTTTTCACGGATAAATTTTATAAATTCAATCTAAACTCTATACTCCATATAGTAAGGTGATATCCATTATGAAAGACTCAGTCCTCTCGTTGATTCTGCAGGCAGGACTCGTCGTTAAGATCGTATTGCTCATCCTCCTCTTCTTCTCTGTGGTCTCATGGGCGATCATCTTCTTCAAGCAGCGCTATTTCTCCAGGGCGAACAATGAGTCAGAACAGTTCATACGCGCCTTCCGCTCGAATCGGGACGCCCGCGCCCTCTTCAAGGCGACCAGGGGCCTCACCCTGAGCCCCATAGCCAATGTCTTCAAGTCGGTTCACAGCGACGAGGTGAGGCGGGACCGCAATGAGATCAAGCGACTCCTGCGGCGGTATGAAACCCTCGAGTCGGTAAAGCTCGAAAAATACCTCAACTTCCTCGCCACGACCGGTTCGACGACACCGTTCATCGGGCTCTTCGGCACGGTCTGGGGCATCATGAGTTCCTTCCACGGCATCGGGACAGCGGGGTCGGCGTCCCTGGCGATTGTTGCTCCGGGCATCGCCGAGGCGCTCATCGCCACGGCGGTGGGCCTTGTTGCCGCCATCCCGGCGGTTATCGCCTACAACTACTATCTGAGCATGTCGAGAAAGATGATAATAGAAATGGAGGACTTTTCCGAAGACCTCCTTGAACTCTTCAGCCAGGGGAGTGAATGAAGACCAACCGCAGCAGGACGGTCCTTTCAGAGATCAACGTGACTCCCTTTGTGGACGTCATGCTGGTGCTCCTCGTCATCTTCATGGTGACCGCCCCCCTCATGCAGCAGGGGCTTGACGTAAACCTGCCGAAGGCAAAGGGCAGGGACCTGCCGGCAGAGGAACGCATATCCCTTGTCGTCAAGAAGGACAGGACGATTTTCCTCAATGATACTCCGGTGACCATGGAGGAGATGCGCCGCAAACTCGCTGCTGTAAGCAAGATGAATCCCAATGTGTTTCTCAAGGCCGACAAGGATGTGCCCTATGGCCTCGTAGTGGAGGTAATGGGTGAGATCAAGGACGCAGGCGTTGAGAAACTGGGGATGATCACTACGCCCAAGACCGATCAGCAATGAGGGAGCCGAGCCTCCAGAAGACCGCTGCCTTCTCAGCAGCCCTTCACCTTACCGTATTCATCGTAACCTTCATCATCCTGCGGCTTTCCTCCTCAAACTCCCTCCCATCGCCGTACATAGTGAGCCTCGTCGGCCCCGGCAGGGACCGGGGAGGGTCGTCCGCTCCCGTTGCAAGACCGGAAGAGCCCCAGCATGAATCCGCGGCATCGGAGAGTGTCAGGCAGCCGGAGACGACCTTTGACCAGAAAAGAGTCGAAGAGAGAATATCAGAACTGAAGGCAAAACAGAAAATAGAGCAGATAGCGAGGCTCCGTTCGGCCGTGCTTTCGGTCAGGGGCCGGACAGGGCCTGCCGGAGGCCGGCAGCAGAAGGGTCCGGCGACCGGCATTCCCGGCGGTACGGGCAGCGATGCGTACATATCGAAGATCACGGAAGAGATACATGAGCAATGGCAATGGCCGACCTCGGGAGGGAAAGACCTTGAGACGGTCATATCCGTCTCGATCATGAAGGACGGGACCATCAAGATACTGGGCGTTGAAAAACGCTCCGGCAATTCTTTTTTCGACAGGGTTGCCCTCAACGCGCTGCGAAAGGCGTCTCCTGTCAGCCCTCCGCCGCATGAGATGGAGATGGGGATACGGTTTTATCCATGAACAGGACGGACAAATGGCAAGGGGCATCGGGCGCATGGCAAAGGACGCAGCGCAAAGGGCCGGTGTTGCTGCTTGCAGCAATACTCATCGCGATCAGCCCGTTTATCGCTCAAGCGAAGATCTATATCGACATTACCGCGCCGCAGGCCAGGATGATGCCGATCGCGATCTACGACTTCCAGGGGCAGGGGGGCAGGGAGATGGCAGAGGTTATCAGAGAGGACCTCATCTTCACCGGGCTCTTCATGTACATCGACAAGGCCTCCTATATCGAAGCTGCCGACCAGCCCTGCAACCCGGCGAACTGGACTCCCCTCGGCATAGAGGCGGTGGTGAAAGGCGCTGTTGCCGGAGACAAGAAGATAACCGCTTCAGTTTCGCTGTACGACCCCTTTGAGAACAGGGAGATCCTGTCCAAGCAGTACCAGTCGGATAAGGATCTGCTCAGGCAACTGGGCCACAGCATTGCCAACGATATTTACACAGCGCTCACCGGGGCGGCCGGAATCTTCAGGACCAGGATCGTCTTTGTGGGGGAACAGGGCGGGGAGAGAGACCTTTACCTCATGGACTGGGACGGCCACCGTTCGAGGAAACTGGGGCTCAAAAGCGGGGTGATCCTTACCCCCCACTGGTCAGCGGACGGCTCAAAGCTCCTCTATGCAGCGGAACGGGGTAGACAATGGAACATATATTTGTTAGACTTTCTACAAATGTCCGAAAAGCGGGTATTCACGTCCAGGGGAGTAAATATGGCCGGCGATTTCTTCCCTAACGGAAAGGCATTTGCCTTTTCCTCATCCAAAGACGGAACACCCGACATCTATACCTTTTCCCTCGAAAACAACACCGCAAAAAAGATAACCGCCACCCACGGCATCGAGGTCTCGCCGGCGGTCTCGCCTGACGGCTCCAGGATCGCCTTTGTCTCTGACCGGGGCGGGACGCCGCAGGTATATTTGATGCGCTCTGACGGAACCGAAGTGCGCCGCCTTACCTTTGAGGGAACGTACAATACGTCCCCCGGCTGGTCGCCCTCCGGAGACAGGGTGGTTTTTGCATCCAGGCGGGGCGGTGGAAAAAACCAGATATGTATCGTCAAGCCCGACGGCTCTGACCTCATGCAGCTGACGGACCAGGGCAACAACGAGGACCCCTCTTTCTCCCCTGACGGCAGGTACATCGCCTTCATGTCGGACAGGGACAGGCAGAAGGGCATTTATATCATGAGGGCGAACGGAGAATCCCAGAAGAGGATTACACCCAGGGACCTCAAGGCCTTCGGCCCCAGATGGTCGCCGCAGTAATAATAACGTTTCACACATCATAAAAGGAGGATGTCATGAGAAGGTTCTGTTTTTTTCTGGTTCTGGTCGTATTCATTTCATTCGGATGCAAGCAGCGGGCAGTTACCCAGCCTGAGTCGCAGCCTCCCGCGCAGAAGGAGGCGGCAAAAGGGCCGGAGACGGTGACCGAGAAGAAGGGCGGACCCGGCGAATCCATCACCTCGAAGGAGCTGGAAGGCAAGGGGATGGAAGGCAAGGAAGGCATGTTCGCTGACGTGCACTTCGATTTCGACAAGTATGATATCAAGGACGCTGACAAGCCGATCCTGAAAAACATCGCATCGTGGATGACAAAGAACGGCCCTGCGAAGCTCATGGTGGAAGGGCACTGCGACGAGCGGGGCACCAACGAATACAACCTGGCGCTCGGCGACAGAAGGGCGAAGGCGGTGAAGGACTACCTCGTCTCTCTCGGCGTTCCCTCTTCGAAGATCGATACGATCAGCTATGGCGAGGAAAAACCCCTCTGCAAGGAACAGACCGAAGAGTGCTGGGCAAAGAACAGGCGGGGCCACTTCGTCGTGCTCGGGAAGGCTGGCAAATAGCGATGCGCTTCTCCGTCATCCTGCTCCTTTTGCTGGCATCGGCCTGCGCCTCTTCGGGCGATTTCGACATGCTCAGAAGGGATGTCAACGAACTCAAGAGGGAGTCCTTTGAGACGAAAAAGGATGTCGATGCCCTGAAGGAGAAGACATCCTCCATGGTGCGGGAGGATTCTTTCTCAGCTGTCCGCGAGAGCCAGGCTGACCTGAACTCGCGGGTATCGCAGGTGACAAGCGGCCTGCAGGAGTTGCGGGGCAGGTATGAGGAGAACAAATACAGTGTCGAAAAAACACTGAAAGATACGGTCACTGAACGGGATATTCTGAGGGCCCAGCTTGGGGCCCTCGAATCCCAGGTAAAGGCATTGCGCGACAAGCTCGCTTCACTGCAGGAACAGAAGCCCGCAGAGCCGGCGGCAAGGCAGCCGGAAGAGACAAAGGCTGTGCCGGAGAAGACAGAGCCCGCAGCAGAGGCGCAGCCCGCGGAGAAGACCGGGGCTCCTGACAGCGCGAAGACGGCGTATGAGACGGCCTATCAGGATTTCAAGGACAAGAAGTACCGTGCTGCCAGGGAGAAGTTCGAGACGTTCCTCAAGGAATATCCCAGGCATGAACTGGCTGACAATGCGCAGTTCTGGGTTGCTGAGACCTACTATGCTGAAAAGGATTACGAGGGCTCGATCCTCGCCTATGAAACGCTCCTGAAGAAGCATCCGAACAGCAAGAAGACGAGCGGCGCGCTGCTGAAACAAGCGCTTGCCTTCATAGAGATCGGAGATAAGAAGACCGGCAGGACGATCCTTTCCCGGCTTGTTGAGAAATACCCCCAGTCTAACGAGGCCGGCGCGGCCAGGAAGAAGCTGGCTGAGCTTGAAAAAAAACCGAATAGAAAAAGATGACCCGCTCAGGGACGGCTACTCCAGGGTCATAGACTATCTGCGGCTGTCCGTCACGGACCGCTGCAATCTCCGTTGTATCTATTGCATGCCAGTTGAAGGGGTGGCCCCCTGGAGGCATGTGGAAATACTCAGCTACGAGGAGCTCACGAGGATTGTCGGCATCGCCGCCGGTCTCGGGGTCAGGAAGGTCAGGATCACCGGCGGAGAGCCCCTCACCCGCAAAAACATAACCTTTCTCGTGGAATCCATAGCAAAGGTCGCCGGCATCGAAGATCTCAGCATGACCACCAACGGCGTACTCCTTGAGCGGTATGCGCAGGAGCTCGCCGGTGCAGGCCTAAGGCGTGTCAATGTAAGCATCGATTCATTCAGACCCGAACGGTACCGTGAGATTACGCGGGGCGGCGACCTTGCAGTGGTCCTCCGGGGGATCAGCGCAGCGGAGAAGGCAGGCCTGAAACCGGTCAAGATCAATATGGTGCCGATCAGGGGGCTCAACGACGACGAGGTGGAGGACATCGCCCGTCTCACCCTGGAAACCGACTGGCAGGTGAGGTTCATTGAACTGATGCCGACCGGCTCTCTGGATTTCTGGAGTCCTGATAAATACGTCACAACAGACGACATCAGGAAGAGGATCGAGGCGATCGCTCCCCTTGAACCCGTAAAGGTCCGCAGCAAGGGCCCTTCCCGCTATTTCAGGCTTGCGGGCGCCCAAGGGGTCATTGGATTCATAAGCGCGTTGACCCATCACTTCTGCAGCGACTGCAACCGGCTGCGGCTGACTGCCGACGGAAAGCTCAGGCCCTGCCTCTTCTCCGAGACTGAGATCGATCTGCGGTCCCCGCTCAGAGGCGGCGCGGACGACGCAGAGATCGCGCGGCTCCTGAAGCTGGCCATCGAGGTGAAGCCTGAGGGCCACACCATCGGAAGCCGGGCTGAAAAGGGAGAGGCTCCTGGATGCGGGACCAGCGGCGCCGCTGCGCGCAAACCGATGTCCCGGATAGGCGGATAGGTCTGATGCCGAAATTCTCCCATTTCGACAAACAGGGCCGGGCGCAGATGGTGGATGTCACCGGCAAGGCGCCGACGCAGCGGGAGGCTGTCGCCCGCGGCGCGGTAACGATGAAAAAGGAGACTTTCCGGCTCATCGAAAAAGGCGGCATCGCAAAGGGCGACGTGATCGGGATTGCGCGCGTTGCCGGGATCATGGCAGCCAAGAAGACCCCTGAGCTGATCCCCCTGTGCCATCCCCTTGCGGTTACCGCGGTAAACGTGGATTTCAGACTCGACGGGAAGACATCCACGATCCTGATCGAGTCCCGCGTCAGGACGACCGGCTCCACTGGTGTTGAGATGGAGGCGCTGACAGCGGTTACCGCTGCCGCCCTCACCATCTACGATATGTGCAAGGCGGTTGATCGGGAGATGGTCATATCGGGTATCATGCTGATCGAAAAAAGTGGCGGAAAGAGCGGCGTCTTCAAGAGGTGACCGTCCGCACTGTCCTGCTTCTGTCATGAATCGCGCCCGCCTTATTCTTTTCAAGGAATGGTTTGAGACCTATGCGCGGCGGTTTTATTCCCCTGACCCTGCCGAGCAGAGGAACATATATCTCAAGATCGAGCATACGGCGCGGGTTTGCGACATTATCGCCGCGATCTCGCGGGACCTCTCCCTGGACGCCGATGACATGCTCCTTGCGGAATCCATCGGCCTCTTCCACGATATCGGGAGGTTCCCGCAGTTTGCCCGATACAAGACCTTCAGGGACAGCATCTCAGTGAACCACGGCAGACTCGGCGCGGAAGTGCTCGCTGAGGAAAAAACCCTCCAGGACCTCCCGGAGCATGAACAGGAGATCATTACCACAGCTGTGAAATTTCACAACGCCTATACCATTCCCGATCTGCCTTCCGACGATATGGTCCTCTTCCTCAAACTGGTCCGGGACGCTGACAAACTCGATATCTGGCGCATCTTCACCGGATACTTCGAGATGCCGGAAGAAGACCGCGCATCCGAGGCGGCGCTCGGACTGCCGGACGGACCCGGATACTCGGAAGAGATGATCGCAGCCATCTACCGGAATCGGTCCGCTTCCATCTCGTATCTCCGGACCCTCAATGACTTCAAGTTAATGCAGTTGTCATGGATCTCCGACCTTAACTTCAGCGCCTCATTCAGGTTGCTGCAGGAGGGTGACTACATCAACAGGCTCATCTCCCTGCTGCCCGATAATGAGGAGATACAAAAGGTGTCAAGTTTTCTGCGCGCCTACGCGGCTGAAAAGGCGCGCCTCGATGAGGCCGGTTAACGGGACGCCGGAGTATTTAACTTGATGTTGCATATAGAACGGTACGGCGCGGCCGTTGATCTTCCTTGCTCAGCAGGCTGCTCCACTTACTGCCTCCTTTTCTCGTGCTGGAGACGAATTCCTTCGTATACTACATGAGAGATATTCCTTATCGCATCGTCAAGGAACTCAAAGGACCTGCCCTTTGTCATCACGCACAAGAGATACGGATAGTTCGGATAGTAGACGATCCCGCAGTCGTGGAGTTCCTTGATCTCCTTGTTGTCGCCTGATTCCCATTCCCCGAACTTATGAGCAACGGCCACTCCCTGAGGGAGCCCTCCGACCAAGCCTTGTTTGAAATCGGACTCTGCAAGATATCCCAGGGCCTTCTCGGACATCTGCTTGCTCAGATATGAGGCGTTGAAAAGAATGCGGAAGATCGATGAGTAGTTGTTCACTGATATATAATCTTCAGCCTTCGGCACATACGGACTTCTGATATCGAGGTCGTGATACGTCCTGCGCAGCAGTTCGACATTGGCCGTTTGTTCAAGGAGCATGGACGAATTGTTATCCGAATATGCGATCATCCTGTGCAGCAATTCAGCTACGGAATAAGAGTCGCCCCGGCGAAGCGTCTTCAACGGTTTGAATACCTGCACCGAGGAATAATCAATGTCGCTGTCGAACCTGATCTGCTTCTTCAGGAATGAAGGGTCTGCATCGGCCTCCTTCAGAATCGCGACCATAAGCGGCACCTTCATCAGACTCGCCGGCGCATAAGTCTCCATCGGTCCTACACTGAACCAGGGTCCGTTGTTAAGCTCCCTGAAGTAGACAGATATGTCGTCGGCCCATTTCTTGTTAATGACAACAGCCACAGCCTTTTCCACTTCCGGCCTGAAGGGCATGAGCTCATTGTTTTCCATTGCTTCACCCGCGATCTCGCATTCCAGGAGCGGATTTATATACCTGAACCCGCCCTGCCTTATTTCAAGATACCGGCGCGCCGGCTTCTGCGGATACAATCGGTCTTTCAGGAAAAAGCCGGAGACAGTCCCCAGAGCAAGGCCGGCTGCCAGCAAGATGCTGAAGATGAGCAGGAGTTTGATGCGTGAAACGGTCATATCTGATCGGGTGAACCTATAAAAACTAACATCGAGAAAATGTGCCTATTACAACCTCTTCCTGACTTGATATTTCCCTTTGCTTTTTGGTCTGGCCGCGGATCACGGCGATGTCTTAAGTATATATAATGATCCCGGACAAGGCGGGTTGTCAATGTCAAATTCTGCTTATAAAGGCTAAAACCGCACCTTATTTCTACCGTATCGGCGCCTGTGTTGTCGCGCGGCATCCGGGAGTCCGCCGCGCATCGCACCCGGTCGAATGGGCGGCAACGGTTGAACCCGCTGTGGCGGCCATGGTATGCTTCAACGGGGTGAATAAGCAGCCAACGACCAGACACTTTCTCGCTGGGACGGTTTTTCTCCTCACCGTCCTTGTATATATCAGGTGTCTTAACAATGATTTTGTATGGTGGGATGACGATGACTACGTGTTTGACAATCCCTTCATCAAGTCACTTGACCCGTCATTCTTCAAATGGGCTTTCTTCGGTTTCCACGCAGGCAACTGGCACCCTCTCACGTGGATATCCCATGCGCTGGATTACGCCATCTGGGGATTGAACCCCCTGGGCCATCATCTCACCAGCATCATCCTTCATGCCTGCAACGCCTTTATGGTGGTGGGTCTGACAACCGGCATTCTTGATGCTGAGCGCGCTGCTCCGGAGAACGGAGCAGCGCAGTCCATGACTGAGCGGCTAAAACTCCTGACCGCCCTGGCAACGGGGCTGCTCTTCGGTCTTCATCCGCTGCACGTGGAGTCGGTTGCCTGGATCGCAGAGAGAAAAGACCTGCTCTGCGGCCTCTTCTTTCTGTCGAGTCTGACAATGTATGTGAAATTTGTCGGGACCGCTGATCCGCGGTTGCGTTTATCTTCCGGGCTTTCCAATAAATGGTATATCCTGTCCCTCGCCTGTTTCATCCTGGCGCTTCTGAGCAAGCCGATGGCGGTCAGCCTCCCTTTAGTCCTGCTTATACTTGACTGGTATCCCTTCAGAAAGATCACCGCGTTCAGGACCATCCGGCCGGCAGTCATCGAGAAACTCCCCTTTCTTGCCCTGAGTCTTTTTTCGTCTGTTATGACGATCCTTGCGCAGCATGCCGCAAGCGCCATCGCGCCGCTGGATTATGCGCCATTGCCGGCAAGACTGCTCGTGGCGGCAAAATCGATCATCTGGTATCTCTGGAAGATTGCCCTGCCGCTGGACCTTCTTCCGCTTTATCCCTATCCGGCGAATACCGCATTATATTCGCCGGAATACATAATTGCGGTTGTCATGCTCACGGTTGTTACGCTTGCCTGCCTGGCGCTTGCCGGGAGGCGGAAGTTATGGCTCGCTGCCTGGGCCTATTATGTAGTAACCCTCGTCCCCGTGCTCGGGATGGTCCAGGTCGGCAGTCAGGCCATGGCTGACCGTTATACGTATATCCCGGGCCTTGGCCCATTCCTTGTCATCGGATTACTGGCAGCGAGAGGCATCGAAAAGACGGCAGCAGCGGGACGCAGAGCCTTGCCCGGTTATATCGCCTCCGTCGCCGTGGCTGTTCTTGTGATTGCCTCTCTGTCATACCTGACATTCAAACAGGCAGGGGTCTGGAAAGACAGCATTTCCTTTTGGAGCTATGTGATCGAAAAAGTCCCGGAAAAGGCGTCCATAGCCTTTGAAAACCGGGGGGTGGCCTACAAGATGCTGGGGCAGCCGGACAAGGCCCTTGAAGACTATGACAGGGCCATAGCCGCAAACCCCATCAATTACGGGGCCTATAACAACAAGGGCGTCGTCTTTCTCGAACAGGGGGCGTATGATGCCGCGCTGGCTGCCTTCGACAGATCCATTGCCATCTTTCCGGGTTTTCCCGGCACTTACTACAACCGGGGGTGCATCTTCTACTTTTTCGGCCAAAACGACAAGGCACTGAAAGACTTTGATGAAGCTATCCGCCTGAATGCGAATTACGCTGAGGCATACTTGATCCGCGGAAAGACATACCAACATGCAGGCAATGAAATGCTCGCCCTCGCGAATTTCCGCAAGGCATGTGATTTGGCTCTGGTGGAAGGGTGCAACGTCCTTCGGGAATTGATGCGGAGGTGAGACCTGCTGTCCCGCTTTGGAAGATACTCTGTAAGCATCCGGGGACACATCCCATTTCCCGGCTTTGTTTCCCCCAGGACTCGCCACTGTTGTCCCATTACCTGGCTCCCTCCCGGCGTTGCCTGCGCGAAACAAGGCTTGCGAACCGATCACATAAAATGCCCGTAATGGAGCTTTTTGCTTATGATCAGGGATTTTATCTCCTTGACCGGCATATTTTCCCTTATCACATACCGGTACATCCCGGCCCCTGCAATGTCGCCTATCAGGGTCATGCCCACGAGCCGATTGCCGTCGGGGCTGAAGACCATCTTTCTGTATGTCGCCCCTGAGGCGCTTGCATGCACTTCATAATCAGTGCCTTTAGTGTGAACAATGCCCATCGAGACAAAAGGCTCATCAGCAACCTGGGTAGCGTTCATTATCCCGAAAGTGCCGGCGTAAGCGGTCCTTTTGCCTGTTATGTTATAGCCCGCGCATCTGCCCATTTCCACGGCGTTAGTCCAGAGGCCGGTCGTTATCCTTTGGCCTGTGACCGGATCAAATGTAACCGCTGCGTCTCCAGCGGAGAAGGCATCCGGTATGTTGCAGGCAGTATGCCTGTCCACAACAACGCCCCGGTCGAGCTCTATCCCGCTGTTTGACAGAAATGCCGTGCTGGGCCGAACCCCCTTGCCGATGCAAACCATCTTGCAGGGCAACTCCGAGCCGTCGCTGAGGGCGATCCCGGAGACGCCTTTTTTGTCCGATAGAATGCCTTCAGCGGCCAGCCCGGTCTTTATTTTGAGACCAGCCCTGTCAAGGGCGATACGGATCAGCCCGGCGTCTTCCGGCTCCATGAGTTGCGATAGCACTTCAGGGGAGTACACTACCAGGGTGACTTTCACCCCCCTTGCCAAAAGAGCGAATGCGGCCTTGAGATTCAATAGCCCTCCGCCGAGCATAACGGCATGGTCCGTGATTTCAGCCCTTGCGGCCATGCCTCTGGCGTCCGCCAGCGTCCTCAGCGCAAAAACTCCATTCGTATCCGTTCCCTGTATCTCAGGGGGTATGTACGGGCTGCTCCCTGTTGCAAACAACACCTTGTCATAAGACATCCGCCAGGTGTTGTTGATGCTTACCGTCTTGCTGTCCGCATTAACGGAATCGGCCCTGGCGCTTGTAAGGATCTGTATGCCGGTCGCGACATAGGGACCGTTCCCTGACAGCATTATGTCTTTTGCGCTTTTCTTGCCTGTAACAACATAAGGAATCATCGGCCTGAAATAGGGCATATCAGCCTCTGCCGACAAGACCGCAATCGAGCCGTACGCGTCCTGCTGCCTTATTGTCTGCGCCGCTGCCATGCCGGCTGCGCTGCCGCCTATGATGAGGTACTTCACGCTATCCATTTGCATGTTATTCCTCTTTGGCTGCTATCATCTCCTCAGCGACATGTTTACGGACATCATCGGAGAAAGAACCCACTGTTTTGTATATAAGAGCATCCGTCGGGCAGCTGCTCACACAGGCCGGGATTTCTCTGCCCGGGCACCGGTCGCAGCGGTATGACCTATGCGTCTCCAGGTGCCTGCCTATTACCCCATAGGGGCACACCATGACGCACGTCCAGCAGCCGATGCATTTGTCCGTATCAGTCAGCACGACCCCCTCAGCGGTGCGCCTTATCGCACCGCTGATGCAGGCATGCATACAGGGCGCATCATCGCAATGGCGGCACAGCACCGGCACCCTTTTGTCCGGCAATACTCCCTCTACATAAACGCGTGTCTTCGGGGTTGGTCGCTCTGAAACGGCTGCAAACAGATTCTTGCTCGCGGAGTGCTCCACCGCGCATGCGATCTCGCAGGTCTTGCACCCGGTGCATCTGCTGATCCTGACGAATATTTCTCTCGGCCCTGACATGGCTAAACTCCTTTCCTCATGGCATACCGCTCCGGGCCCATCATATTCCGAGCCCTTTTCGGCGTTCATCTATGGCAGCCAACAGCTTATCCGCAGAGGATGCCGGATCAAGGTCAACGATGAAGTAACCTCCGGTCAGATCCTTGATCTTTTCCGTCAGGACCTGTGTTACGGTGGGGCTTCCGAGAACCGGCACCATCACTCCTACGTGCGTTGGGAGTCCGGCGGCTACCGCATAGACCCCGATTGACACGGCTTTTTCAGATACAGCCTCAGCAGCCGACGCGACAACGGGCAGCTTGTCGATATCAACACCCAGATAGTTGGCAACAGCAACCACAATCGCCACGGCCCTGGAGTTATCCACGCACGAGCCCAGGTGAATTACCGGCGGCAGAGGTCCGCCCAGGCCGTTTGCTTCGCCGATTGCCGTAAGCACGGCCTTCAGCGTATTTCCGCACAGTTCACCGACGTTGGCCGGGTCCATGAACCCATGCCTCATCAGAGCGCCTGCGCCGCACCCGGTGGCTACAACCAGGACATTTTCCTTAAGCATTCTTCTTGCGATTTCAACAAAGTTCCTGTCCTGCGCGACCTTTACGTTGTTGCACCCGGCAAACAGGCATATCCCCCTGATATTGCCGTTTTTGATGTTATCAACCAGGGGCTTAAGCGGGTCCTTGGCATCCACTTTTGCAAGGGCGGCCACAATTGACTCAGCTGAGAAGCCTGCAACAACGGTGCTCTCTATATCCGGGATATCGACCGGATGGCCCTTTCTTTTCTTAAAGGTATCTATGGCCGACCTGATCGCCTCTTTTGCATTCTCAGCGGCTGTCTCCTCGGCGAACTGCACATGCTCGGCGCCGCTTATTTTGCAAATGTCCATGGTTGTGATTACCTTTGACCCCATGCACTCCGCGACCGTGACAAGCGAAGGCATGATGCACTGGTAGTCGACCACGATGGCATCAACAGCGCCTGTCAACAGCGCCATCTCCTGACTGACAGAGTGCGTGCACGAGGGGATGGCATGACGCTCCATCAGCTCATTGCCGGTGCAGCAAATGCCCACTATATTTACTCCTTTGGCCCCGGCGTCCCGGGCTTCCTTTTTCATCTCATCCGCCATCGCCACTATCATCTCGGAGAGCACGGGATTATGCCCATGGACGGCGATGTTGACCATATCTTTTTTCAGCGTGCCCATATTGGCCCTGGATACAACCGGCACAGGAGTGCCGAACAGTATGTCGGCCAGGTCAGTGCCCATGTAACAGCCTGCCAGGTCCGCCACCCCGCACCTGAGACCCGCCAGCAGGAGGTTCACAGGGTCTGCATCCACACCGTAGAGAGTCCTGTGCATGATCTCCGAGACCTCATGATCAATGCCCTTGGGGACCGCCCCAAGACGGGAAAGCGCTTTCACGCGTCCTTCAGTAACTACCGTTGCCGCCCATAGAACAGGGGTCTCCTTTTCATGGAAATCAGCCAGGGCTGCCGCGGCAACGTCCTTTGCAATATCCATGTCCTTGCGCCCGGCGATGGCTATCCCCAGACGGCCGGCAACAGACTTCAATTTGACGCTGTCCTTTATGCTGTAGGCCGGAGCCTTGCCGCTGGCCATTTTCATCATCGTGTGGGCAAGGTGCTTTGCATGGCCCGAGTGCGCTGCAGTGCCAGCCGCTATCGCCCTGTCGAGCCCGCGTGCAACCATTACATCCGCTGTGGCCCCGCATATGCCTGTTTTCGGCTCATCACCAAAGGGGTTGATCCTGCAGGGCCCCTGGAGACAGTGACGACAGCAAAGTCCGGTGTCGCCGTAGCCGCACTGGGGCTGCATGGCTTCGTACCTGTCCCAGACTGTGGTTATTCCCTTTTCACCAGCCTTCCTGATCATCTGCCGAACAGCAGGATCAAGACTCTTGCTCTCGATGGTCTTGTCTTCGGGCATGGAGGTCTCCTTTTTTTTGACGGGCTTGATAAACATCACGCTTCCTGGCCTGATGATAGTATTGTCAGGGGGCAGATGCAAGAAATTATTGATGAGCGGTCGGAATTACTGTGTGAGCGGGCTATATCACGCGAAGCGCTTCTCTCAGTTCCCTTGCCCTTCTTCTTGCAAGAGGCACCGGCGATATCCCGTCCCTGTTGAAAACTATCGTCGAGTGACCTGTATCGGGTTTGTTAATCTTCCGCACGTGGTCCAGATTGACGATGTAGCTTTTGTGGACCCTGAAGAAATTGGGGCCGGTATATCTTTGCAGTATGCTTTTCAGACTGAGATGCAGAAAGTAGCTGCAATCCTTGGTGAATATCTTGCTGTAATTGCCTTCTGATTTTATAAAGTATATTGAAGCAGCATCAAGGAAAAGAAAAGAGCCCCTGTCACATACTGGAAATTTCTTAAGTCCTACAAGTCCGCTCCGGGGATCTATTTCGGCCTCGGTCTGTCTTGAAACGTCAATAAACGCCATGGCATACAGGGTATCGAGGGAGGTCTCGGAGGTTTTTATCCGGTACAGATTTATCATTAATACCTTGTTCAGAACATCTATGATCATCGCGATGGGACCGTCATCGCCTTTAGTGCAAAGCTCGGTCAACAGCCCTTCTATCTTCTGATGGCTCCTGCGCGGGTGGTATTTCAGCACATGATGCCCGAACTCCTTCATCGCGGGACCGAGAACCTGCTTGGCCGAATCGCTCATGCCGATAACACGAAGGTCCGATGAAAGAAGCACCAAACCAATGTTGCAGCAGCCCAGACCCGTATTCATGGTATGTTCCATTTTACCTCATTCCATGATAAAGGGACTACCGGCAGGGCCCGGCGTCATGAGGCTGAATTCTGACAGTCCGGCGTTTTTTGCTATAATGACCTGACATGTACACGCTGCTGGTCATCCTCTCCCTTGCCTGCTATGTATTCGGCTATTTCCGGATGCCTTTTGTCTACGCTGGGTTCCTGCTGCAGACAGCGTACATGGTCTCACGGGGGCTGCAGCTGGGGAGGCTTCCGATCATCGGTCCTCATGATACCCTCTTTTTCATGTCAGTATCGACTATGCTCTTTGCGCTTCCGATGACGCACAAACTGAAGAGCCGCACAAGGTTCCTCTTCCCCCTTGTCGGCCTGTCGGTTTTTTTCGTGGTACTGTCCCTTTTTTACAAGCCCCACAATGCGCCTCTGCCGCCGGTACTGAAGACCCTGTGGTTTGAGGCCCACGTTGCCCTTTCCTTCTTCTCCTATGCGCTCTTCGGGATCAGCGCCGTGATGGGGGCGCTGCGGCTCATTTCCCCCGGAGAAGACGCAGCATCCGGCGGCGTATCCGTGGATGCACTGCAGTACAAGACAATCCTCACCGGCTACTGCTTCTTCTCGACAGCGATGGTCTTCGGCGGGATCTGGGCATACCTTGCATGGGGGACCTACTGGCTCTGGACCCCCAAGGAACTCTGGACCGTGATCCTCTGGCTCTTCTACAGCCTGTATCTTCACGCCAGGCTGATGAAATGGTGGACAGGCAGACCGTCCGCGGTCCTGGCTGTCACCGGCTTTATTATCGTGCTGTTTACCTATCTCGGAGTGAGTCTCTTCATGAAGAGCTCGCACGCCTTTTAGACATGACATTCCTGAAGGGCATGCTCAGCTTCCTTCTTTCCCTCAGGACCTCCATCCGGCTGATGCTGCTGCTCCTGGCCCTGCTTTTTTACGGCTCCTTCATCATGCCCCTCAACGAGGAGTTTCAGGCCCTTCACACGGTTCCCCTCTTCCCCTGGCTTGCGGAAAGTCCCATCGCTATCACCTGGTGGCTCCTCGCGGCCATTGCGGTCCTTTCCCTCCTGACCGCCAATACCCTCTTGTGCAGCCTGGAGTCCCTCATAAAAAAAAGGGGCTCGCGCCAATTCTTCCTCGTGGTGTCGCCTCAGGTGATCCACCTGGGGTTTCTCTTCATTCTTCTGGCCCACCTCTTCAGCTCATACGACAGTTTCAGGGGAATGACCTATGTTGCGGAAGGGACGCGGCTGCCCCTGCCCAACAGCACGAGTATTCTCTTTGAGCGGATCAACGCTGCGATATCGCCGTCAGGATACATTACGGACTGGTCGGCGGAGATCACCCGCTTTGATGAACTGGGGCAGCCGGCCGGTCGGTCGGTTATCAGCCCGAACAACCCCGCATTCTTCAAGGGCTTCGGCATCTATATCAAGACTGTCCGGCCCGGACCCTTCACCACCGCCCTGATCGAGGTGGGTCGTGATCCCGGAGCTGTCTGGGCGCTGGCCGGAGGCATACTGTTTCTTACGGGCATGATCACGCTCCTCATAGTCAAAATACGGAGGGAAGATGCGGCAGAGGCATGAGTCGCGGATATTCGTTGTGCACGAGCATCATGCCCGGCGGCTCCACTTCGATCTCCGCATCGAGATGGATGGGGTTCTCAAGTCCTGGGCCGTCCCAAAAGGGCCGTCGATGAACCCAGCGGAGAGGCGTTTGGCCGTTATGGTGGATGACCATGCGCTCGACTACGCGGGATTCGAGGGAACGATACCCGAGGGCATGTACGGCGCCGGGGACGTTGTTATCTGGGACAAGGGCGTCTGCGAGATAAGGTCCGGAGGTATCGGCATGGGAAAACTCGAGGTCATTTTCAGGGGGGAAAAACTCAGGGGCGTCTTTACGCTTGCCCGAATGTCGGGCAAGGAAAAGGAATGGCTCCTCATAAAGAAAAACGACGAATTCGCTGACAGGAACTTCAGGCTTCAGACCGTGCTCGGAGCTGCCGGATCATAGTCCCAGGGGTTGTTGTTCATGCCCGCAAACCGAGCGTCGGCGCTGCCCGATTCCTTGACAAAGATTTCTCCAAACCCCTATAATCACTAATAATTTATGAATTCAACACTCCAGGAACTCTATGACCTCGGCAAGAAACTTTTTGACGAAGGCAAGTTCAGCGAAGCAGAGCCTCTCCTCAGGGAGATCGTCAAGATAAACCCCAATTATGCTGACGTACAGAACAAGCTGGGCGTCATCTCAAACCTCAAGGGCGACCTCAAGGCCGCTGCGGAACACTTCGAAAAGGCCTTGCAGATCAATCCCCGCTATACCGAGGCGTCCCTTAATCTCGCTGTCACCTACAATGACCTGGGAGAATTCAAGCTGGCGCAGGATGTCTTTTCGATGGCAGCCCAGATCGCGCATCCTGACCCGAATGTCCTCGACCCCTTCATCGCCGGCAAGCTGGCGAATGAACACTTCAAGCTCGGCAACCTCTACCTGGAATTCAATATGAACGAAGAGGCGATCACGGAATACCGCAAAGCGGTCAGGCTCCACCCCAAGCTTGCCGATGTCCATACGAAACTCGGGATCGCCCTCAGGAACAAGGGCAAGAATGAAGAGGCGATCGTCCACTTTGTCAAGGCAAAGGCGATCAACCCCAAGTACGGGGCAGCCTGGGTCCAGTTGGGACTGAGCTACTATATGGAAGGACTCACCGGACTCGCCTTCGAAGAATGGGAAAAGGCCCTGGCCGCGATCCCGAACCTCAAAGAGGCGGCGAATTACCTCAAGCTCCTGAAAAAAGAGGAAAAGTAATACGCAGTGTCCCTGCTCGACGTTAGGGCCCTGAATATTTTTTTCAAGACGTCATCCACCCCTGTCCAGGTAGTATCAGACCTCAGCTTCAGTATCGGAGAATCAGAAGTCTTCGGTCTCGCCGGTGAAAGCGGATGCGGCAAGAGCATCACCGCCCTCTCCATCATGGGCATCCTCCCGCAGAATGCGGTTGCAGAAGGCCGGATCATCTTCAAGGGGAAGGACTTCGCAACCCTCGGCGAGGAAGCACGAAGGCGGCTGAGGGGAAACGAGATATCCATGGTCTTCCAGGAGCCGATGACCTCGTTAAATCCCGTGCTCACCTCGGGCTATCAGGTGGCAGAGGTGCTCATGACGCACCGGGGCATGTCGAAACGCGAGGCGATGGACAGGGCTGTGGAGCTGCTGGCTGCCGTCAAAATCCCCTCTCCCGAAATCCGGGTGAAGGAATATCCCCACCAGATGTCCGGGGGAATGCGTCAGAGGGTGATGATAGCCATGGCGATAGCCTGCAACCCTTCCCTTTTGATCGCCGACGAGCCGACGACCGCCCTTGATGTCACCATACAGGCGCAGATACTCGAACTCATCCAGCGGCTCAGAGAGGAAAGGAAGATGTCCATCCTCCTAATCACCCATGACCTCGGGGTTATCGCTGAAAATGCGGGCAGGGTGGGCATCATGTACGCCGGCAGGCTGATGGAGCTTGCCGGGACAGAGGAACTCTTCAGGAACCCGCTGCACCCGTATACAAAGGGGCTCCTCGGCTCCATACCAGGGGCCAGGGGCACGCCCCTAAGTCCCATCGCCGGTACGGTGCCGAGGCCGGAAGACTTTCCGTCCGGATGCAAATACAAGGGCAGATGCCCTGATGCCCGGCCTGAATGCGCTGCGCGGGAACCGGACCTCCTCGAGGTTTCTTCCGGGCATTTTGTGCGCTGCTCGCGGGTGATCAGAAGATGAGCAGGGAAATTCTCACGTCTGAGTCCCTGAGGAAATACTTTGAAGCAAAAGGTCCTCTCGGCAGGGCCGGAGGAACGCTCCGCGCTGTTGATGGTATCGATTTTTCGATCAGCGACAACAGGGTCTTCGCGCTGGTGGGTGAAAGCGGCTGCGGCAAATCGACCGTTGCGCGCCTCGTATTGAGGCTCATAGCCCCAACCTCCGGGAGGGTCCTCTTCAAGGGAAAAGATGTGCTGTCCTTTGCC
>JAKAGF010000192.1 GCA_021825805.1 Nitrospirota bacterium | reverse complement strand
GGGCGTCCTTTGTCATTACCTCAATCGTTCTTCTCATGAAGATCCGGTACGGGTAGCTCAGCGGAAAAACCTCATCAGCCGCCCTGCGCGGCAGTACGCGGCCCGGTATTTTCACGCCCCTGATGACCTGATGTCAGCCATCGCCTCGCCGGCAAGCATCCTGACAGAGGGGTCTGCGTCGGCAAGGGCCTCTTCCAGCGCTGGGAGAGCAGACTCATCACCAATGATGCCCAGGAGGTTTACCGCATCTCCCCGGATCACCGGCTCCTCATGATGCAGAAGGGGAAGCAGACCGGGAACCGCTGCGCGAAGGTCAATGTCTCCAACGCCGGATAGTTCTTCCACGAGGGCCGTGACGCCTATGCGAACGCGCATTCTGTCGTCCTGGATCAGTTCGCCTATGAGGCAGCAGAGGCTGTGATCGTGTTTGAACATGTCGATGATATTTTCCAAAAAACCTTTCTCCATGTAGTCGGCTATCATGTCCTGGAATTCCTTTTCCATGCCTTTTCCGCTGTCCATGCTGAAATGATAACACAGCCGGATGGTGGTTATGGTGTATAATAACTGTAAAATCAATGGGTTTCTGGACAGACATACAGGATGATTTCAGGGCCGTGTTCGAGCGGGATCCCGCAGCCAGGAACAGGATAGAGGTGTTCCTCGCCTATTCAGGGTTCCACGCTATTGTCCTGCACCGCATAAACCATCTCCTCTGGAAGGCCGGGATCCCGGTGCTTCCGCGGTTTTTTTCACAGATAGCAAGATGGCTGACCGGCATCGAAATTCACCCTGCGGCAAAGATAGGTCCTGGATTGGTGATTGACCACGGCATGGGCGTGGTGATCGGCGAGACCGCTGAGATCGGCAAGAAATGCCTCCTCTACCAGAATGTCACTTTGGGCGGGACCGGCAAGGAGAAAGGGAAACGCCATCCAACTCTCAGGGATAATGTTATCGTGGGCGCCGGGGCAAAAGTCCTGGGGGCCATAACCATCGGGAATAATGTTATTATAGGGGCCAATTCCGTGATCCTGAAACCGGTGCCGGACAATGCAATATGCGTGGGCGTTCCCGGCAGGATCACCAGGAAAAAGATCGTCAGGATGACGACCGAAGAGGGGATGGTCGAGGTGATGGATTATTTCCCGGACCCGACGGTCGAAAAACTCAAGGAACTGGAGGCGCGCATCCAGGAGCTTGAGAAGAGGCTTGAGAACGCCGGCCGCGTAAAGGAACGAGGAGGACGGATGAAGATTTACAATACCCTGACCGGCAAGAAGGAGGAATTCACGCCTGTTGAGCCGGGCATGGTGAAGATGTACGCGTGCGGCGTCACCGTCTACGACCATTGCCATATCGGCCACGCGAGGTCTGCTGTTGTTTTTGATGTCATGAGGCGGCACATGAAGTACAAAGGGTATGTATTCACCTATGTCCGCAATTTCACCGACATAGACGACAAGATCATCAACCGGGCGAAACAGGAAGGCATCTCCTGGAAAGAGGTCGCCGAGAAATATACTGACTCCTACTACCGCGACATGGACAGCCTCGGGGTCGGCCGTGCGGACATCGAGCCGAAGGCCACAGAGCATATAGCGGAAATCATCGCTATCGTCAGGGGGCTTGTTGAAAAGGGCTACGCATATGAGGCTGACGGCAGCGTCTATTTCGAGGTGAGCCGGTTTGCCGACTATGGGAAGCTTTCGAAGCGCGATCTCGATGACATGATGGCCGGGGCCAGGGTCGAGGTGAACGAGAGGAAGCGCAATCCCATGGACTTCGCGCTCTGGAAGGCATCCAGGGAAGGGGAGCCGTCGTGGGACAGTCCCTGGGGACCGGGACGGCCGGGATGGCACATCGAGTGCTCCGCCATGTCCCTGAGGCATCTGGGCGAGACCTTTGATATTCACGGCGGGGGAGCTGATCTTATCTTCCCCCATCATGAAAACGAGATCGCCCAGACCGAGGCCTTTACGGGCAAGCCTTTTGTGAAGTACTGGGTGCATAACGGCTTCATCACGGTTGACAAGGAGAAGATGTCGAAATCTCTCGGCAACTTCTTCACCATCCAGGAGATCATCGGGAAGTTCGATGCGGAAGTGGTGCGGTTCTTCCTCCTTTCCACCCATTACAGGAGCCCCATCGAGTTTTCGGACGAACAACTCAGGGAGGCGGAGACCTCTATTGACCGCTACTACACAACCGTCATCAGGATCAGGGACTTTCTTGGAGCTGACCAGACAAAGGAGAAGGCGGCTGCCGACGAAAAAGCGCTGGAGGAACTTCTCGATAAGTTCCGCGACCGTTTCACCGAGGCGATGGATGATGATTTCAATACCGCCCTTGCCATAGGAATCATCTTTGAGACGATCCGGACCCTCAATAAATACATGGACGGAAGGCCGTCGGGACGGAAGGCCGTCACGCTGGTCACAAGGGCCGACGCGCTCCTGAGGGAAACCGGAACAGTCCTCAACATCTTCAACAGGACGCCCGAGGAGTGGTACCGGGCGCTGATGTCCGTGAAACAGATCGGCCTTACCGAGGACGATATACGGGAGCAGATAAGGCTGCGGCAGGCGGCCCGCGAGGCCAGGGACTGGGCAGCAGCCGACAGGATCAGGAAAGAACTGGAAGAACAGGGGATCATCCTTGAAGACAAAAAGATCGGGACAGGCTGGAAAGTCAGGGTCCCCTGAGGAGTGGGTTTACGGTCTCAACCCTGTGCTTGAGGCCCTCAGATCAGGCAGGAAAGTGCGGACAGTCTTTATCTCCCTGGCGAGGAGGCAGCAACTGGCCGGCATTGAGCAGGAGGTCGCATCACGGGGGATAAGGCTCCAGAGGACTGAGCAGGCCTTCTTTGACGGGAGATTTCCCAAAGGACATCAAGGGGTTGCGGCCGTTGCAGAGCCAAGGGCATATCTGGGTATCGAGGACCTCCTCAGGATTCCGGAAGCAAGAAATGAAATCCCTTTTTTTCTGGTCCTGGACTGTATCGAAGACCCGCGGAATTTCGGCGCTGTCCTGAGAGTGGCGGATGCCGGAGGGGTGCATGGCGTAGTCATTCAGTCTCACCGGTCCGCCACCCTTGGCCCCGAGGCGGTGAAGGCCTCTGCCGGGGCTGCCGAGTATATACCCGTGGCGATGGTGAACAATATCAAATATGCCATTAACGACATGAAAGAAAAGGGGATAATGGTATTTGGCGCGGAGGCAGGCGCAGGAGATACCGTGTGGGATACGGATCTGACCGTCCCGTTGGCCTTTGTCATAGGATCCGAGGGAAAAGGGATCAGGCGGACCGTCCGGGAAGACTGTGACGCGCTGGTCAGCCTCCCCATGAAGGGCAAGGTTAATTCCCTTAACGCGTCTGTTGCCGCCGGCATCATTATTTTTGAGATTATCCGCCAACGAACTCGAAAATAAGAGTTTTTTTGCGATATAATTCAATATCTTGGTTTCCCCTTGTTTTTTTAACATTGACCGTAGTATAATTACTCCTTTATATTATTTAGTTCTAAAAGGTCAGTGGTGAACTGTTGCCTTTTCAGGAATAGATGCCACCGTAGCTCAGCTGGCAGAGCAGCTGATTTGTAATCAGCGGGTCGGGGGTTCGATTCCCTTCGGTGGCTCCAGAGAGCTGGTGAGAAGCAAGAAGTGAGATTTTCCGGCTTTCTCATTTCCTGTTTCGAATTTGAGGTAATTTTAGATTGGAGAGGTACCCGAGTGGCCAAAGGGGACGGGCTGTAAACCCGTTGGCTCTGCCTACGGAGGTTCAAATCCTCCCCTCTCCACCAGAACAGAACACAGGGCCGGGAAGCAGGGCCTGAAGGAATAGGGACGGAAAGGCGGGAAACCAGCGGCGCCGGCATCAGACAGCGCCCGTGAAGTCCGGGTTCTTATTTTTTGTTTCTCGGTTGTGTCAGCAGGTGCGGGAGTAGCTCAGTGGTAGAGCGTCAGCCTTCCAAGCTGAGGGTCGCGGGTTCGAATCCCGTTTCCCGCTCCATACGCTAAGCGAGAGAGGTTTAATCCGTTCAAGCAGTTCAAGCAGTTTAAACGGATTGAGCTGCTTGATCGGTTTAAACGATTGTTTTTGCGCCCATGTAGCTCAGTCGGCAGAGCACATCCTTGGTAAGGATGAGGTCACCAGTTCGATTCTGGTCATGGGCTCCAGCACAGCGACAGATTTTTATTGGGGCCATCCCGGCACTATATAGGAAGGAGGATTCATGGCAAAGGCAAAATTTGAGAGGACGAAACCACACTGCAACGTAGGGACGATCGGTCACGTAGACCACGGCAAGACGACGTTGACCGCGGCGATCACGAAAGTGCTGGCATTTCAGGGCAAGGCGCAGTACCGCGCGTATGATTCCATCGACAATGCGCCTGAAGAAAAGGCGAGGGGCATAACGATCGCCACGGCGCACGTAGAATACGAGACAGAGAAGCGTCACTATGCGCATGTGGACTGTCCGGGTCATGCGGACTACGTCAAGAACATGATCACAGGAGCGGCGCAGATGGACGGGGCGATCCTTGTGGTCAGCGCCGCGGACGGGCCGATGCCGCAGACAAGAGAACACATACTTTTGGCAAGGCAGGTGGGAGTGCCGTACATAGTAGTCTACATGAACAAAGTAGACATGGTGGACGACCCCGAGCTGCTGGACCTGGTGGAACTTGAAGTGCGGGAGCTTCTGTCGAAGTACCAGTTTCCCGGTGACAAGATACCGATAGTAAAGGGCAGCGCGTTAAAAGCCATCGAGAGCACCAGCACAGACCCCAACGCCCCTGAATACAAGAGCGTTCATGAACTGATGGAAGCAGTAGACGGATATGTGCCGACGCCTGAGCGGCCGATAGACAAGCCGTTTCTGATGCCGATAGAAGATGTATTTTCGATCTCAGGGCGCGGCACAGTAGTGACGGGTCGCGTAGAGCGCGGGATCGTCAAAGTAGGCGAGGAAGTGGAGATCGTCGGCCTTGGGGAGACGCGCAAGACAGTGGCAACAGGAGTAGAGATGTTCCGGAAGCTTCTGGATGAAGGGCGCGCCGGGGACAACATAGGAGTATTGCTGAGGGGCATAGGGAAAGACGACGTAGAGCGTGGGCAGGTGCTGGCCAAACCCGGGAGCATCACGCCGCACACGAAATTCAAGTGTGAGGTATACATATTGACGAAAGAAGAGGGCGGGCGGCACACACCGTTTTTCAAGGGATACAGGCCGCAGTTCTACTTCAGGACAACGGACGTGACGGGAGTGGCGCAGCTGCCTGATGGAGTGGAGATGGTGATGCCGGGGGACAACGTGGCCCTGTCGGTAGAGCTGATCTCGCCGATAGCGATGGAGAAGGAACTGCGGTTCGCCATACGCGAAGGCGGCCGTACCGTCGGCGCCGGGGTCGTTACCGAGGTATTGGAGTAA
>JAKAGF010000191.1 GCA_021825805.1 Nitrospirota bacterium | reverse complement strand
GAGCAGGGTGAACTTTTTGGAGCCGGTCTTGTGACTATGCAGCCCGGTTTCTGCGGAGGACCCCCTTTGAAAAGGCCCTTCAGCCCGGACTTATATCGTCTCTATCAATCAATCGCGGATTTTGGGCCCCTGCTATTGATTTTATTTCTTAAATGTTTAAAATAAACATATGGGCACAGCGGTCAAAATAAGTCCGAGCGGGCAGGTGCGGATCCCGAAAGAGATCATGAAGGCGCTGAGTGTTTCGCAGGGGGACTACATAGATTTTGAGGTGCAGGAAGGCAAGGTGAACGTCAGGGGCAAAAGACTGATGGCGATTGACCAGGCCTGGTTTTGGACGAAGGAGTGGCAAGAGGCGGAGAGAGAGGCGGAGAGAGATATCATGGAAGGGCGGATTTCTCAGCCGCTTAGTTCTGCTGAAGAGGTTCTTGGCTATTTGAAGAAGGTCAGAAAGTCTGCACGCCCGGGCCGCAAGAAGGCCCGCTAAAATTGTTTCTTGTCGAGTATGGCGTGCGTGCCGATATTCCTGAAGATTATCACTCCGTCATCTGATATTACGAAGGTCATCCGATAATTCATAGTTAACGAGGCTTCCCATATTACGGGATTTCCAGTGCCCTCGATTTTCCTGGTTCGGAACGAAGGATAGTTTATATTACCGAGAAAAATCGGAAGTTTCTTCTCAAACAACCCCGCAATGTCATCAGGCAGCGCTGCGAATGCCTTCTCGAACCGTCGTGAAGCGGGCTGTCTTCACTGTTCCGGTTCTCCCATGAGGTTGACAAGTTGGCGCTGGCTCACGATCACCCTGCTACGTTTCCTGACCTGCTTTTTCGACAAACGCATCCTTCAGTAATCTGCTCTGCCGCTCGAAGGCCTGCCGCGGGTTTTTTGAGTCCTTCATCAGCGCTATCTCCTGTGTGATCAGCCGCGCAAGGTTGAGGATGTGCGTATCGGCCTTGGTGGATTCTCTTTGATAAAGTGGATGGTCCCGGTTGATATAGATCGTCGTCTCTTCAGTGAAGACCTCAGGCCCTTCTTCTCCAAAGCCGTCGACAACACAGGAGACGCCGTACTGGCCGAACCTCATCTTTTTGATGACCGCGTTGGGGGTGAGTCTCTTCACCTTCGGACGCTTCTTCCTCTTTTTCTTCTCCGGCCCCTCCTTTGTGGAACCGACGACCTCCCCGGCATGCGGCTCACCCTCCTTCTTTTCCGAAAGAAGGCCTGCCCCTCCTATTCCCTTCGCATCCTCATCTGCAATGGGAAGCGCTCCAAAGGGGGAGAGCTCCGGATTTCGGTAGAGGGCCTTATAGATGCGGTGCAGGGCGTCGTTGAGCGCACGGCTGACGACCCTGCCCTCCTTCTTTGCCGTCAGACGGACCAGCAGCTTCCTGACCTCTTCGACCTGTTTTTCCATGACGGTCGTACAAGCCCTATATTCAGCAGAGTCTTTCACAAACCCGGTCCGATCACTGGTCACCGGAAGAAAATCCGCGTTCACCTCGCCCCTTACCCTTGCCATCGCCTTCCCCCAGGTCTCCATTCCGAAGAGCTCCCTTCGGACCGTCACCTGTTTGACCTTCACCTCTATTCCAAGTTCTTCAGTGGTAGCCATGGTCTGGGGCAGGATAACGATCTCCCCGTGGACCGGCCCGAATTCAGTGCCCTCGAGAAACGGCATTTTGTGTCCGGTCAGGCTTCTGGGGGTGAGGGTATGGCTGTTAAGTCTCACCCTGAAGTTCGGCGCTTTCAGAGGAGTGCCCTCGATGATCCTCGCCTCGATATCCACAAGCTCAAACCTCCTGGTGAGGCCGGTGAGCATAACGGTCGTTCCGCTGTCCTTCCTGAAATCAGCCGGCATGATCTCAAGGGGCAGGCTCCAGACGTCCCCGGCCTTCTCCCATTCCTGCTTGTCGAAGACAACCCTGCCGACGAAGTCGCCCTTTTTTGTCAGCACCTCGAACCGCTCGCACGCCGAAAGACTGGCGAACTTGCCGATTCCGAACTGCCCGATCCTGTCACGGTGATAGACCGGAGACTTCGATGTATGGAGCTTCATCTGGGACCCGATGCTGAAGTATTGGCGGAGACCTTCTCGATCCATGCCCGAACCGTTGTCCCTTATCTCGATGCTGTCTTCCGAGACCGTGACCTCCACCAGCGAGGCATCGGCGTCATAGGCGTTGTTGACTATCTCCCTGATGAACTCTATGCTCTCGCTGTAAAGCCGTTCACCGATGGTGATGATGTGGCTCTTGTCAACAGTGACAGGGATATATTCCTTTTCAGGGGCCATGGCGTCCATATTTTAACGAAAGCGCCGCAATAATGAAACGTCTGCTCGTCGAGAGCGCACCCTTCAGTCGGCATCAAGGTTACAGGAGGCAACGGCAAGTGCTGCCATGGGCGTTAGGCCCGGCAGGGCCGACCTTGCGAATGTTCTTCAATTGTATTAAAGGGTTAAGGTCCGCTCCGCACTGAAGTTGACTCCAGAGTTTTAGTTCCTCCATGTCAAGTTTTCTCACAAGATTAAGTTTTGTGCTAATGAATTTATGAATGTGGGTAACCTAAAACGAAAGCTTTAGGCATAACCCCTCTATCAGAGCTTCTATCGGCACTCACCATACTTTAGCGATTTGCAGCAGGTAGTGTTGGTAATTATGCGATAGTGTAGGATGAATTCTTACAAATAAATCAGACAGCACCTGATACCGCCCTGATCGTTTTCGTTGTATTTTTATATTAACGACAAAGCCAACCTCTTCGTGAGGAGAGGACGGAAAGCGACGGATCTTGCAAAAGATGGCCGAGCTGCCGAAAGACGATCTTTCACATGCTCGGCTTTTTTTATTTCCCTCCAAGTGGGTATCGGCAAGTCGCTGAAGGCAGCTTCCGATAACATGTCATTCAATTTCAGAGAGAGGCGGTGATGGCAATATGATAATTTGCATAGGTGGGGACAAACGAGAATAAGAAAGAGAGGTTGGCGACAATGATCATTAATCAAGAGGAGGATAACGAGATGTTCAGGACTAAGAACAGATACATACTGTTAGTTGCCATGTTTGCTATAGCCATATCGGTATGCGGCGCAAATTTTGCGCAGGCCTTTTATCAGAGCCCGCAGATTCCACTTTTCAAAACTCCTTTGCGAGGCGTAGGCCCCGGCGGCATACCTGTTGCTTTGCCCGATGCGACGCCGGCTCCAGTGACCGGCGTGACTCATTACACAATCGGTATAGACGAATACACAGATCAAATAGCGACAGGCCTCGGACCTACCACACTCAGGGGCTACAGTCCATTGCTTGCTCTGGGTGAAGGTCCGAGTCCCAGGAGACATTTAGGCGGGATCATCGTGGCCGAAAAAGGGTCGCCGCTTCAGATCACCTTCCGCAACAGTCTTCCTGCCGGGCAGCATATAATCCCAAGCGACCTTACAATAATGGGAGCAAACCTGGGCAATAACCGGACGGCCACTCACCTGCATGGCGGCCATGTTCCGTGGATCAGCGACGGCGGTCCTCATGACTGGTTCGATGGGGGTCAAGGCTCGAGTTTTCTCAACAATATCCTGAATCCGGGCGCAGCCGCAAACGAAGCGGAGTATTATTACCCGAATGATCAGAGCGCCAGGTTCATGTGGTACCACGACCATGCCTTCGGCATCACACGGATCAACGCCTATGCCGGAATCGCTACCGCTTACATCATCCGTGACAATTTCGAGCGCAGCCTTAGAACCCTCGGTTTGCCGGACTTTATAGAAAACGGAGGCCGTGAAATCCCGCTCGTCGTGCAGGATAAGATATTCGTCGGGCCGAATATCTCGGCAGCTGATCCGACATGGGGTCTGTTCTCAAAAGTGAGCGCGCCTGGGAGTCTATGGTATGCGCATATTTACGAGAGGAACCGGTGGAAAATGGCGGGCAATGCAGCGGGAGGCAGCGTTAAAAATCCTGCTCCGCCGGATCCGTCGGTGATACCTGAGTTCTTCGGCGATACAATGCTGGTCAACGGAACAACGTTCCCTGAAGCCACGGTTGAGGCGCGGCGCTACCGCCTGAGAGTCCTCAACGCCTGTAATGCAAGATTTCTGAACCTGCAGCTCTTTATCGATGACGGCAGTCCGAACGGGATTACGCTCAATGCAGCAGGAAATCCGGCGAATGCGCCCTTCGTCGATGGCGCGCAGGGACTGCCTGCGGTGCTTCAAATTGGGACTGAGGGAGGCTTTCTGCCGAAGCCGGTCAAGGTGCCGACGAACCTTCCTGTTAACCCCGTAACGCTGGCTGGCTCAATGCTTCTGGCCCCGGCCGAAAGGTCTGACATAATAATCGACTTCAGCAGGTACGCCGGGAAAAACGTGATACTTTATAACGATGCGCCGGCGCCTTTTCCCATGGGCGACCAGAGGAACGACTATTTTCCGGGATTTAATGCTAAAGGCAATCCGGTCAATGGTTTGACTGTGCCGGGCAACGGACCAAACACACGTGTGCTCATGCGGTTCAAGGTCGTTGCGGCGACAAGTCCCGACACGCCGTTGGCGATTAAGACAAGTACGGATTTTACCCCAGGCATAGATCCGCTGGCCATGCCCCCGGCAGTCAGAACACGCCGGCTTACGCTGAACGAATCGTATGATAACTATGGCCGGCTGATCCAGATGCTCGGGACGGATGTTGCGCTTACCCCAAGCAGCGGGTTCGGCAGACCATACATGACAATGCCGACTGAAGAGACTACTGACGGCGCGACGGAGATATGGGAGATTTATAACACAACCGGCGACACACACCCGATCCACTTTCATCTGGTTAACGTGCAGCTTATGAACAGGCAGCCATTCCAGGTGCAAAGTCTATTTGCCAACGGCACGGCAAATTTTACCGGCCCCGCCGTCCTGCCCGCATCGAATGAGCAGGGGTGGAAGGAGACGGTCCGGATGAACCCGGGTGAGATAACCAGGGTCATAATGAGATTTGCTTTACCGAAGATCACAGGCCCTGGACCTTTGTATCCGCTCATAACCACCGGCGCCAATTCCGTAAAAGACATAATTAACGGCAACCCTCCTCCAAGTCCGCGAACCGGCGGCAGCGAGTACGTTTGGCATTGCCACATACTTGAACACGAGGAGCACGACATGATGAGGCCACTTGTTGTCTACTAACTTAATTGTAAGATATTGGCTGATGTTTTAAACTTAAGCCCCCGGATCCTTCCGGGGGCTTGGTTTTTTTACTCTTCCTTCCCCTTCACCCACCAATCGGACTTGTCCGAAAACCACCAGAGCGATGAATCGGTCTCAAGGATTGTTTTTGCAAGCTCTTTAGCCACATCCGTCTTGAGCCTCTTGAGGGCAAAGTCCAGCCATTCGTCGGCGTAGGTATTACCGAGGTCTTTGTGTTCCTTTAATGCAAGGATCATCTCC
>JAKAGF010000190.1 GCA_021825805.1 Nitrospirota bacterium | reverse complement strand
TTCCCATTTCGCAAGGAGTTCGAGATTGCGGCGCCGATCAGGGGGAAACTGGATTTTTTCGGCGTGAATTACTACACGCGGCTGCACCTCCGCTTTAACCCGTTCAAGAAAATGGGGATAGAGATGCGCCATAGGGATATCGAGGGGCACGGCCTGACCGATATGGGGTGGGAGATCCATCCGCGCGGGCTCGAAAAGGTCCTGCGTCAGGCGTCCAAACTGAATGTCCCCCTGATCATCACCGAAAACGGCATTGCGACACGGGACAGCCAGAAGAAGATCCGCTTTATGCGGAGGCACGCGGATGTCCTCGAAAAGTGCAGGCGCGAGGGCCTCGACATCAGGGGATATTTCTACTGGTCCCTGATCGACAACTATGAATGGCTTCAGGGCCTTGACGCGCGATTCGGCCTGTATACCGTCGATTTTCAGACCCTGCAGCGCAGGCCCACAAACGCCGCGGCGTACTATTCTTTCCTTATCAAAAACAGAAGACTCTGAGTTGTCCTTCCCATGAAGACAGGCCTGAAAAAAGACAAGTGGAAAATCCTCGAGTTGATCGACGCGAACAATTTAGAGGTCCATTTCCAACCTGTGTATTCGGCGCGCGGAGGGGCGGTGTATGGCTATGAAGCGCTTTCGAGAGTAAAGTTCGGCGGCATCGACGATGTCGGGTCCCTCTTCAGGCAGGCCAGGAGGGAGCATCTCATTTCGCAACTGGATGTGCTGTGCCGTGAAAACGCCATCAAACGCGCTGCCGCGCTGGGACCCACTCTCGGCGACACCCTGCTCTTTATCAACGTCTGCCCTGATACCATTATGGACCCTGCCCATCGGGAAGGCATTACCGACGAGTTTGCGGAAGAGGCCTGCATAGCCAAGGAAAGAATCATTCTCGAAATAACGGAAGAAACGGCCATTCACAATTACAAGTCCTTTCAGAAGGCGATGGTCTACTACCGTGACAGGGGCTACAAGATCGCCATAGACGATTTCGGCGCGGGACATGGAGGGCTCAAGATGCTCTCGATCATCGAGCCCGATTTCGTCAAGATAGACCGCCATTTCGTACAGAAGATAGACCGCTCCACGATCAAGTTGAATCTTGTGGATGCAATAGCCGCCGTCTGCCACCGCATGGGAATAAAGGTGGTTGCAGAGGGTATCGAGACCGAGGAGGAGTGCCGCTGCATCCTGAAGATGGGTATCGAACTCCTGCAGGGATATTTTCTTCACAAGCCGGCGTTGTTGCCGTCTGAGGCAGTCGTAGCGCTGCCTATGGTCGCTCCCGCGGGCACAGTCCCTGTCCTGAACGACACCGGGCAGCGCTTTATCGGCGATGTTGCAAAGACGGCGCATCATATCGATCCATCCTCGGACATTGTTTCGGCCCTGAAGCTGTTCTTGAATAAGCCTGACCTCCGGACGGTCCCTGTGCTGTGGGAGGGCCGCCTGGCGGGGGTGCTGCACCGAAGCCGGTTTGTCGAACACAAGGTGCTTGGCAGGTTCGGCTATGGGATCCACCTCAACTCCGCCAAAAAGGTTTCGGAGCTCATGGAGCAGCCGTCGCTCGTTGTTGAGGCGCATGTTACGCTCGAAGAGGCGGCACAGCGCATGCGGGCGCGCGAAACGCAGCATCTCTATGACGACATATGCGTGCTCCGCAGCGGCCTGTTTGCCGGGGTCGTGGCGATCAGCGATCTTATTGAGGCCATCACTGCACGGAGTCTTATCCTCGCCAGGGGGGCGAACCCCCTGACAGGTCTGCCCGGCAACGAATTCATCCAGCGTGAGATCGAGATGAGGCTCTCCCGGAATTCGCATTTTGATGTCTGTTATATAGATATCAACCATTTCAAACCTTTTAATGATCACTATGGGTTTGCACAGGGGGACACGGTCCTTAAGGCCCTCGGCGGAGTGATTGAACAGGCGATCAGCGAGAACGAAGCGCGCGGCTTCAGCTTTGCGGGGCATATAGGCGGGGATGATTTTATTCTGGTTGTAAGGCCGCAGATATCCCTGCGCACCGCTGAGATGATCATCGCCGGTTTCGAGGCACGGCGACAGGAGTTCCACGGTCGCGAGGAGTGCCTGAGAGGGTCGTATGCCGCACGCAACCGGAGGGGCGAGGAGGAAACCTTTCCCCTGATATCTCTTTCGGTCGGGATTGTCAGTACCGAGCGATACAAGATCGAGTCATATGCCCATCTGGCATCCGTGGCTACGGAGGTAAAGCAAGCTGCGAAGATGCAGGCAGCGTCTTCCGGTCGCTCAGCCATTGTGAAAGACAGGCGCGGATAGGCGGACAAAAAATAACACGGACTTCATATGCTTGTCACACTGCTGTAACCGTCCGCCCGCTACACTATTCCCAGGATTCTGTTGACATGGCGCTGAAAGCGAATGACATGAGCGTAACCTACCCTGGGGGCAAGACCGCCCTCAGGCCGGTCTCGCTCGATTTCCACCGGGGGCAGTTTTCCGTTCTGCTGGGGCCTTCGGGGGCAGGCAAATCGACGCTGCTGAGATGTCTCAATTATCTGTGCAGGCCTTCAACGGGATATATTGTCGTGGGAGGCATCGGGGTTTTGGACAGCCGTGCCAGGCTCCGGGAGCATCGAAGACGGACCGCCATGATATTTCAACAGCACCAGTTGGTCGGCAGGCAGAGCGCCCTCCAGAATGTGATGACCGGGCGCCTCGGTTACCATTCCTGGCTGCGGTCCCTCATCCCCCTCGCTGAGAAGGAGATGTCGATCGGACTGGAATGTCTCGATCGTGTCGGGGTTCTACACAAGGCCCTTTCCCGTGTCTCGACACTGAGCGGCGGCGAGCAGCAGCGCGTGGGTATAGCACGGGCGCTTGCCCAGCAGCCTACTGTCATTCTCGCCGATGAACCGGTGGCGAGTCTCGATCCGGAGACCTCCCGGAAGGTGATCTCTTTGCTGCACCGCATATGCCGCGAGGACGGCATAACGGCCGTCGTCAGTCTGCACCAGGTGGACCTTGCCAGGGAGTATGCCGACCGTGTTATCGGCATTTCCGAGGGACGTGTGGTGTTCGACGGAGCCCCCGGCATGCTGTCTGAAGGTCAGCTTTATGCTATTTACGACCACGGCGCCTGCACACAATACGGCGTGACTGGACAGGAAAATGGGGCGGGAGAAAAGATCCTGCCTGCCCTTGCGACGCTTGGATCTTAATACTGTGACAAGGAGGAACCGTATGAAGTATCTTCCGTTTATAGCTGTTTTAATCCTGTCGCTGGCAATCGGCCTGGGACCGTCTTTTGCAGCAGGAGACCCTGATCCCAAGGTCCTGAAGGTAGCACTGCTGCCTGACGAAAATGCATCAACCGTCATTAAGAACAATGAGGGCCTCAAGAAATACCTCGAAGCGAGCCTCGGCAGAAGAATCGAGCTTGTAGTGACTACCGACTACTCATCGATGATAGAGGCGATGCGTCACGGCAGACTCGATCTTGCTTATTTCGGCCCGCTATCATACGTCCTTGCCCGCTCGAAGAGCGAGATAGAGGCGTTTGCCGCGCTCAAAAAGAAGGGCAGCACCACGTATCAGGCGGTCGTCATAGCCAATGCCGCCTCAGGCGTCCGCTCGCTCGCGGACATCGCCGGAAAAGATATGGCATACGGCGATACTGCATCGACATCGAGCCACCTGATTCCCAAATCTATGCTCGCGGAGAAGGGGCTGGCGTCCAAAAGGGACTACCGGGAGCATTTTCTCGGCAACCACGACGCTGTTGCCATCGCCGTGCAGAACGGCAAGGCCCAGGCCGGAGGTCTCAGCAAGCCGATATTCGAATCGCTCGTCCAGAAAGGCATTATCGACTCCACCAAGGTCATGGTAATAGCAGAATCGAAGCCGTACCCGGAGTATCCCTGGACCATGCGTTCCAATCTTTCCCCGGAACTCAAGGAGAAGGTGCGCAGGACATTCCTCGGCCTTGCGGACAGGGATATCCTGAAGCCGTTCAAGGCCGACGGGTTCGGCCCCGTCTCGGATAAGGATTACGATGTTATTCGTGACCTCGCCCGCATCCTGAATCTGGACCTCGCAAAACTTTAGTCAATGGATGACGATGGGACAGCAGAGGATACCTTCGGCTCCATAGTCCAGAGGTACCGGAGCGGTTGGCATCGAACGGCAGCCACAGCCGCGGTGACCGTCGCGGTGGCGGTGATTTGTTCGTGGTACACCGGATTGCTCGACGCCAAAAGACTGGTCGAGGGTGTGCCCAGCATTGTCAGTCTCATTCGGGAGAGTTTCCCGCCGAATTTCAGCGACGCGCGCAGTTGGATGAAGCCTCTCCTTGACACCATGGGCATGAGCATCGCCGGCACTGCGCTGGCGATCTTCATCTCACTGCCGCTTGCACTTCTCGGTGCGCGCACCACCTCGCCGCACCCCGTCCTTTACTACGCGGCGCGTGCGGTCCTGAACGGGTTGCGCTCCATTCCTGAGCTGATCATGGGCATCATCTTCGTTGCCGCGGTCGGCTTCGGCGCCCTCCCCGGTGTGCTGGCACTCGGCCTTCATTCGGTCGGCATGGTAGGCAAATTCTTCTCCGAGGCGATAGAGCACGCCGCGGAAGGCCCCATAGAGGCGACGAAGGCATCGGGCGCCTCGCGTCTCCAGATCATTCTGCACGGCATACTGCCGCAGGCGCTTCCACAGATGGCTGACGTTTCGATCTACCGTTGGGAATACAACTTCCGCGCATCCACGGTAATGGGCATGGTCGGCGCGGGAGGGATCGGGTTTGAACTGATGAGTTCGCTGCGCATCATGCAGTATCGTGATGTTTCAGCCATCCTGCTGGTCATACTGCTCATGGTGACCGCCGTAGACTGGATAGGCTCGCTTCTGCGAAGACGTTTCAAATAACCCCATAGGAGTAAAATGAAACCCAAGATCGTCGTTACACACTGGGTACATCCTGAAATAGTGGACTTCCTGGAACAGTATGGTGAAGTCCTCCCCAATCTTACGAGGGACAGCCTGTCGAGGGATGAGCTGCTTCGCCGCGCGGCCGACGCCCAGGCGATCATGGTGTTCATGCCCGACAGCATTGATGAAGAATTCCTTGCCTTATGCCCCAGCCTGAGAATTGTGGGCGCGGCCCTGAAGGGATATGACAACTTCGATGTGGCGGCGTGTACACGCCATGGGGTGTGGTTTACGATTGTACCCGACCTGCTGACTGTCCCGACCGCCGAGCTCGCGATAGGACTGCTCATCGGCCTTTCGAGAAAGATGCTTCCCGGTGACCGTTGGGTACGCAGCGGCAATTTCAGAAGCTGGCTGCCGAGGTTTTACGGCGGCGGTCTGACCGGCAAGACTCTCGGTATCATCGGCATGGGGGCTGTCGGCAGGGCGCTTGCCGCGAGACTTTCGGGATTCGGCCTGCAGCTTCTTTACCATGACATCAATGCACTTTCG
>JAKAGF010000189.1 GCA_021825805.1 Nitrospirota bacterium | reverse complement strand
AAGCATGATTACCTCTCCACAACATGCTACAATATCCGCATATGTCATGAAACCTCTTGAGGTGTTCCAATTACTGCAGACCGAGGAGTTGCCGCTTATCCTCGCCTTTCCCCTGGAAGAGGGGAAGGGGCATTTCATCACGGGCAAGGGGATCTGTTACATCGACAAGATACACGGCTCGTCGCGGGTCACCCTCGGCAGGTTCTCTCCGGCGCGTCTCGTCAATTATGTCAGACAATGCGCCTCGTTCTATGTCACCTTTGAGGCGAAGGGGACCACATTCGGCTGCTTTCTGCGGGACCTGACCATAGACGGGGCCTCCATAACCGCATCGCTCCCTGAATCCCTGAAGCCGTTCATGCGACGGTTTCTGCGGGTCGAGCCCTCCCTTGTCGCCCCGGTCATTCTGCACGTCAGACCGAGATACTCCGGTACGCTCTCCCTCTTCGTCAGGGACATTTCGGAATGCGGAGTCGGGCTGATAACGCCTGCGCCCCTCGAACTCGAAGGCCGGGCTGCCTGCGGCATCCAGCTTCCGGCTGAGGGCAACACGTTGGTCCTCGTCGATGCCTCGGTGGTGTACCGCGCTGATTCGGTGCATGCCGGGATGTCCGACTGCAGCCTGCGGAGGGGTTCCCACGGCGTGTTCTACGGCATTGAAACCTTCCCGCATTCTGAGGACCAGAAACGGATAAAGCTCTACATAATGAGGCGGGAAGTGGAGATCAGTCGCCTTCTTCATGAATGAACACCGATTGAAATAAGCACGGGCATGAGGTAAGATATGGGGGTTTATGTCCTGGAATATGATGAGTATGCTGCTCCGGAGGCGCTGCCATTAAGATAAAGGCTGAAGACGGAAGCGAACGGCAGATTGCCGGGGTCCCGGAACTCGGGAAGTTTCTCGGCAAACAGAAGGCCGTTGCGATACGGATAAACGGCCGGCTGGCCGGTCTGGACTCCATGGAAACCGTGAAGGATGATGACGTGCTTGAGGCCGTCACCTTCGCATCCGATGAGGGGAAGGCGCTCTACCGGCACAGCGCCTCGCATGTAATGGCGCATGCGGTCAAGAGGCTCTTTCCCGAGGCAAAGGTCGCCATCGGTCCCGCCATCCAGGACGGTTTCTACTATGACTTTGATATCAGCAGGGCCTTTACCCCGGAAGACATCGCTGCCATCGAAAAAGAGATGGACCGGATCATCAGAAAGAATTCCCCTTTTGTGCGGCGCGAGTTGTCAAAGGAAGAGGCGGCGGCCTTGTTCGAAAAGGCCGGGGAGCCTTATAAGGTTGAGCTCCTGAGGGACATAGCCGACGAACGGGTATCTCTCTATGAAGAGGACGGGTTCGTTGATCTCTGCCGGGGGCCTCATCTTCCCTCAACCGGACGCATCGTTGCCTTCAAGCTCCTGAGTGTTGCGGGCGCCTACTGGCGGGGCGATGAAAAAAACAAGATGCTCCAGCGCATTTACGGAACTGCCTTCAGCGCCGACAAAGACCTGAAGGACTATCTCCATTTCCTCGAGGAAGTCAGGAAGCGCGACCACCGCCGTCTCGGCAAGGACCTGGACCTCTTCAGCATCAACGAGGAGGTGGGGCCCGGACTGATCCTCTGGCATCCCAACGGGGCGCTTATCCGCAAGACGATCGAGGATTTCTGGCGGGACGAGCACCTTAAGGCCGGATACAAACTTCTCTACAGCCCCCACATCGCGCGCCTTGACCTCTGGCGCACGAGCGGGCATGTGGACTTCTACAGCGAGAACATGTACTCGCCCATGGAGGTGGAAGGCTACCCGTACGAGATCAAGCCGATGAACTGCCCGTTTCATATCCACATATACAAAAGCGCGCTCAGGAGTTACCGGGATTTCCCCATCAGGTACGCCGAGCTCGGCACGGTCTACCGGTATGAGCGGTCGGGGGTCCTCCACGGCCTGCTGCGCGTCCGCGGCTTTACGCAGGACGACGCCCATATCTTCACCTTGGAAGACCAGATGGAGGTGGAGATCCTGCGGGTCCTCGACTTCATCCTCTTCATCCTGCGGACCTTCGGGTTCGAGCAGTTCGATACGTACCTTTCGACCCGGCCCGAAAAATATGTCGGGAGCGACGAGCATTGGAAAAAGTCGACCTCCGCGCTGGAGTCCGCGCTCAGGGCAAAAAACCTTCCCTTCAGCATCGACGAGGGCGGCGGCGCGTTTTACGGTCCCAAAATCGATATCAAGGTAAAGGACTCTCTCGGAAGGGCCTGGCAGTGCAGCACCATCCAGGTGGACTTCAACCTGCCCGAGCGGTTTGATGTCACCTACCGCGGCTCCGACGGCAAGGAGCACCGCCCCATCATGGTGCATCGCGCCCTGATGGGATCGCTGGAGCGCTTCTTCGGCGTGCTCATCGAGCACTATGCGGGGGCATTCCCCCTGTGGCTTGCGCCGGTGCAGGTCGCGGTCCTCTCGATCGCCGAGCGTCATGCTGAATATGCGGGCAGCCTTGTTGCCGAGCTGAACGGCCAAGGCATGCGCGCCGAGCTGGACGGAGACAACGAAAAGATCGGGAATAAGATAAGAAAGAGCACTATGAGGAAGATACCGTATTCGGTTATAATAGGCGATAAAGAGGCGTCGGAGCAGGCGTTCATGCTCAGGCGGAGGAATGGGGAGAATATCGGCCCCTTTAACCGGGAAGAAATCGCGTCTTTTCTGAAAGAAGAGATTAATACGCGGAGGTGAAAAAATAAGCGGCAAGGATGTAACCAAGAGTATAAGAGTTAACGAACAGATCAGGGCCAGGGAAGTCAGGGTCATCGACAGCGACGGTCAGCAGCTCGGTCTCATGTCGGTTCGTGATGCGCTCCAGCACGCGACCCAGCGTGACCTGGACCTTGTGGAGGTTTCCCCCACCGCGGCTCCGCCGGTCTGCAAGATTCTGGACTTCGGCAAATACAAGTATCAGCTCAACAAGAAACACACCCAGCGCAAGACGGTGGATGTGAAGGAGATCAAGGTCCGTCCGCAGATCAACGAGCACGACCTCGGGCTCAAGATCCGGAACATCAACCGGTTCATCGATGAGGGGGACAAGGCCAAGGTGGTCATGTACTTCAGGGGGCGGGAGATCATCAGGCCCGAGTTCGGCATGAAGGTTTTCGAGAAGATCACCCAGCAGCTCACCGGGAAGTACCAGATCGAACAACAGCCCCGTCTCGAAGGCAATCATATCACGATGGTGGTTGCGCCCAGGTCGTAAGGCGGCATAACAGCGCCAGGGAAGCGATTTCAGAGAAAGGACCCGTGCGGCATGCGCCTCTCTCTTGACGGTTGTCCCTAAATCCGTGACAAATAAAATTATTTCAGGTATACTAATGTTTCGTTTTTTCCAATTCTGCTTGTTGCGTTGGAGGAAGAGATGCCAAAGATGAAGACCCACAGGGGCGCTGCGAAGCGGTTCACCGTGACCGCTACCGGCAAGATCAAAAGAGGAAAAGGCTACAAGAGCCATTTATTGACCGGCAAGCCGGCAAAGAGGACGCGGGCGCTGCGGACAACGGCCCTGGTCTCTGACAGCGACCTCGCCGGCATCAAACGGCTTTTACCGTATAGCTGAGTCTGCAATTTGTATTGACGTGCGGGGACCCTGCGCACAGGGGAGCAGCCGCGCATGCACCATGTTTATGTATTGAGGAGGATACCATGCCGAGGGCTAAAGGTGGATTCAAGACACGAAGGAGAAGGAAAAAGGTCCTGGAGAGGGCAAAGGGATATTATGGCGCCAAGAGCCGTCTCTTCAGATCAGCGACAGAGACCGTTGACAAGGCTCTCCAGTACGCATACCGGGACCGCAAGGCAAAGAAACGCGAGTTCAGGTCCCTCTGGATTACGCGCATCAGCGCGGCTGTTCGCGCCATGGGGCTCAATTACAGTCAGTTTATCTCCGGCCTGAAGAAATCAAACATCCAGTTGGACAGAAAGTCTCTCGCTGATCTCGCGTACAACGATCCGAAGGCGTTCGGCGCGATCGCCGAGAGCGTAAAGGCAAAACTCGCTTCGTAGAAACCTGTGGATGACCTTCTCTCCTTAAAGCAGGCCTTTATTGAAGAGAGCGCATCGGTTTTGGACCTCAACGGCCTCCAGGGCCTGAGGATAAAGTACACGGGAAAGAAGGGCCTCCTGACCGCGCGGCTCAAGGCCCTTTCCGCCGTTGCCCCTGAGCAGCGTCCGGCATACGGCAAGGTCCTCAACGAGCTCAAGGAGTATATCGAAGGGTCTCTGCGGGACAGGGAAGCCCGGTTGAAAGAGAGCGACAAGGAGCGCCGGCTTCTGGCGGAACGGATCGATATCACCATCCCCGGCAGGCACACCCCCTTTGGCAGGCGGCATCCCATCAATAGCATCCTCGCCGAGATCACGGACATCTTCGTATCCATGGGCTTTGGAATCGCCGACGGGCCCGAGGTTGAGCTGGACCATTATAACTTCGAGTCATTGAATATCCCCAGGGACCATCCGGCCCGCGACATGCAGGATACCTTCTATGTTTCCGACGAGGTAGTCCTCAGGACGCACACTTCTCCGGTGCAGGTGAGGGTCATGGAGCAGCGCCGGCCCCCGCTCAGGATCATCGCGCCCGGCAAGGTCTACCGGTGCGATGCGGACGTATCTCACACTCCGATGTTCCACCAGGTCGAGGGCCTGATGGTGGACACGGAGGTCTCCTTCAGCGACCTCAAGGGGATCCTGGAGCTTTTTGTCCACAGTTTCTTCGGGAAGGACACTCCGGTCCGGTTCAGACCCAGCTATTTTCCCTTCACCGAGCCGTCTGCTGAGGTTGATATCGGCTGCATCTTCTGCAGCGGAAAGGGCTGTCGGGTCTGCAAGACCACCGGCTGGCTCGAGGTCCTCGGCTGCGGCATGGTGAACCCCAGGGTCTTTGAGATGGCAGGGTACGATCCCGGCGCCTATACTGGTTTTGCCTTCGGCATGGGGGTTGAAAGAATGACTATGCTCAGGTATTCGATCGACGATATCAGGCTTTTTTACGAAGATGATCTGAGATTCCTGGGGCAGTTCTGAAAGACAAGCGCAAACCATGAAAGTATCTCTCGACTGGATAAGGGAATTTGCGGACCTGACGGCCCCGCCTCAGGAGATTGCCGACCGGCTGACCATGGCCGGTCTGGAGATCGAGGGCATGGAGCAGGCGGACGGCGACACGCTCCTTGAGGTGAATGTGACGCCCAACAGGCCTGACTGCCTGAGCATCCTCGGGGTCGCGCGGGAGGCTGCCGCTGCCTTCAGCCTTCCGGTGCGTCTTCCAGGCACGGACATCCGGGAGAAGCAGCCGCCTTCGGATGTGCCTGTTGAAATCCTTGATCCCCAACTCTGCGGCAGATACACCGGCAGGGTGATCAGCGGGGTCGGAATTACCGCAACGCCGGACTGGATCAGGAGACGCCTCGAACGCTGCGGCATACGCTCG
>JAKAGF010000188.1 GCA_021825805.1 Nitrospirota bacterium | reverse complement strand
GTCCCCAAAAATTTGATTTACCAGCAAAACAGATCGTCTCTACCCAAGCGAAGCGCTCGTCCTTCTCAACGACAAAGAAAGCAAGGCCATGGCTGATCAGTTGGCTACGGTGAGCAAAATGCGTCTATTTAAGCGCGCCGGCGTTCTCTCGGAAGAAGACTTGCTCAAAATCAGCGAGACGATCAAAATCCAGCTTGACATCTACTGATACATTGATTTCAACCAGGCACTCGACATCGACTCGCCAAAAAGACGGCACGTCAGGCGCGTGTTGGCTCCGAGCAGCAATACAACCTCCACCCAACCAGCAGTAGCACGGCGTTATGTTCTCCTCTTTTTAGATCTCATCTTCAACTGCCCTTCTGCCTCATAAAATTCTGCCTCCTTGACAGCGCAAAGGCAACGGTTTTATTATAAAAAATCGTGTTTGCTCCCCGTTGTTCATCGATAATGCTTGCCTGCGTCGTGGCGCTGGGCATTACATCGTGCGCCACTGCGCCTGATCGGCCGCAGCCCGCGCGGGAAGACGTCAAGGGCATGCCCGCTGACGAGCAGGACAAGCGCGCGCTCGAACTTTTCCGGAGGATCTACGACACCTTCGAAAAGGGCAATAGGGCCCAGGCGCTCCCGGAGGTGGAGCGTCTGTACGGAGAGTTGATCGACGCCTATCCCGAGGCGGCGCTGGCGCAGGAATCCTACTGGAGACTTATTCTTATCTTTCTGAATGACCACACCCCTCCGGCCTTTGACAGGGCAGAGGCCTACTACAACAGATTCATGGCAAAGTATCCCTCGTCTCAGGTCAGGGGCGAGATCGACAAGGCATTGTCCGACAGCTATTACCGGAACAAGCAGTGGGACCGGCTTCTCAAGTTTTACACGCCGGCGATAAAACTATACATCGAAAAAGGCAAACTGTCGAAACCCCAGGACATGTTCATGTATGCGGAGGCAAAGCTCAATCTGGGCGATCTCGTGGAGGCTGAAAAGGGATACAGGATCGTCATCGCCCTCTTCCCCAGGACCCGGGAGAGCGCGCTTTCGTCCGAACGCCTGGAAGAGATCAGGAAAAGAAAACCAAAATAACCAGAGTTCCGGAGGTTTTTCGTGTCAGGACATTCGAAGTGGTCGCAGATAAAGCACAAGAAGGCGCACTCAGACGCGAAGAGGGGAAAGGCATTCACCAAGATCGTCAAGGAGATCGCGGTGGCAGCCCGCATAGGCGGAGGGGACCCCGACGGCAACCCGCGCCTGCGTACGGCTATTGAGAAGGCCAAGGAAGTCAATATGCCGCATGACAACATCAAGAAGGCGATCATGAAGGGCACGGGCGAACTCCCCGGCGTCTCGTATGAAGAGCATGTATATGAAGGGTACGGACCGGCAGGCGTTGCCGTCATGATGGAGGTCATGACCGACAATAAAAACCGCACGCTCCCGGAGATCAGGCATATACTTTCGAAGCACGGCGGGAACCTCGGCGAGACAGGGTGCGTGTCGTGGCTGTTCGACAAGAAAGGGTATATCCTCGTTGAAAAGGCAAAGGCTTCCGAAGACGCCGTGATGTCGGCGGCCCTTGACGCCGGCGCCGAGGACATGAAGAACGACCCCGGGGAGGACAACTACGAGATTATCACGGCGCCGGAGGATTTTAACGCCGTCCGGGAGGCCCTGGAAAAGGCAAGGATCCCCGTCGCGTCCGCGGAGGTGACGATGATCCCCAAGAACTATGTCCTGCTTGACGACAAGGCGGCTGACCAGATGATCAGGCTGATGGATGTCCTCGAGGACCACGACGACGTGCAGAATGTCTATGCCAACTTCGACATACCCGACGAGAAGTAAGGGGCGTAGCGCATCGTTGCGTTATCCATGGCGCCGGCGGTAACATAACGATTATGGCGATATCACTGACAGCCATGATCAAACGGCGTTTCATCACGGGTCTCTTCGTCTCGATCCCGGCGATAATCACCATCCTCGTCATCGGCAAGCTGTTCGCCTTCGTTGACGGCCTGCTTGAGCCCTTCTATTTCAGGCTCCTCAACTATCATGTCCCCGGCCTCGGCTTTGTCTCGGCGCTGGCGATCATATTCATCGTCGGGATCATCTCAACGAACGTTTTCGGGAAGAAGATCATCCAGTTCGTGGAGCTTATCTTCGTGAAGATCCCCGTCTTCAAGGGATTCTATACAGCCGTCAAGCACCTCGTGGACGCCTTCTCTCCGGAGAACAAATCGAATTCCTTCAAGACGTTCGTCATCATCGAGTACCCGAGGAAGGGCGTCTTTGCCTTCGGTTTTCTCACCAAGGAGTGCACGATGAAATCGACGAGGAATGACACGGAGTGCTGTCTCAAGGCGATCTATGTGCCCACTAACAACCTCTACCTCGGAGAAATCGTCCTCCTCAGGGATGAAGATATTTTTTACACCGACATCTCGATCGAGGAAGGCATCAAGATCATACTCTCCGGGGGCATCGCCGCCCCTAATACCATCCGGGAGGCAAGCCATTAAGACCGCCTGCGTTATCCTGGCGGCCGGCCTCGGCACGAGGATGAGCTCCCCAGTCCCCAAGGTGCTGCACCGCATCTGCGGCGTCGCGATGATCGAGTTCGTCGCGAGGACCGCCAGGCAGTTGAGACCGGAAAGGACCGTGATCGTCACCGGAAAGGACCGTGAAGGCGTCAGCAGGGCCGTGGGGACTGATCGGGTTTTGTATGCCGTGCAGGACAAGCCGAAAGGAACAGCCCATGCCCTGTCGTGCGCACTCCCGGCGCTCCGGGGTTTCCGCGGCGTGGTTGTCGTCATGAACGGCGATACGCCCCTTCTCAGCCCCCGGACCATAGGCCGGTTCCTGAGGCTCCACAAGGCAGGCCGCAACGCCCTGTCCGTGCTCTCGTTCGCCGCAAGCAACCCCTCCGGGTACGGAAGGATCGTCAGGGACCGGAAGGGACAGGTCATCGCCATTGTCGAAGATAAAGACGCTGACGCGGAACAGAAGAGGATCACCGAGGTCAACAGCGGCGTCTATGCCATAAATCACGACGTCCTGCCCCTCATAGACGCCATACGAATCAACAGGGCAAAGGGCGAATACTACCTCACTGACATCGTTGCGGCCGCGCATGCCGCGGGGCTCAGGACCGGCGCCGGCTGCATCGGCGGGGAAGAGGAGTTCATGGGGATCAATACCCGGACAGAGCTCCATCAGGCGGCGGCATTCATGAGAAAAAAGATCGTCTCAGCATGGATCGAAAAGGGCGTCGGCTTCGTTGACCCGAATTCCGTCTTCATCCACCCCGATGCCGTCATCGGCAAAGGGACCGTCATCCACCCCAATGTCCATATCGAGGGGAGCAGCAGGATCGGCAGGGGAGCGACCATCTATCCGAACGTGCGGATAACCGACAGCGTGATCGGCGATTCCGTGACAGTCAGGGACTCCTCCGTGATCGAGGGGTCGCGCATACGCGCCCTCGCCTCTGTAGGTCCGTTTGCCCATCTGCGTCCCGGCTCGGACGTGGGAGCAGGCGCGCGGATCGGCAATTTCGTTGAACTCAAGAAGGCCCGCGTCGGCGCCGGGTCCAAGGCCTCGCACCTGAGCTATCTCGGCGACGCGGTCATCGGCAGAGGCGTCAATATCGGCGCCGGCGCCATTACCTGCAATTACGACGGGGTCCGCAAGCATGTCACCGTCATCGGCGATAACGTATTCATAGGCAGCGACACGCAGTTGGTCGCGCCGGTGCGTGTAGGCAAGGGCTCCTATGTGGGAGCGGGCTCGACCATTACCAAAGATGTGCCTCCCGGCGCGCTCGCTGTAAGCAGGATCGCGCAGAAAAACATATCAGGCTGGGCGAAAAAGAAAAAGTCATCACCAAAAGGAAAAGGAGGGGACGGCCGCCGGGGCGCGTAAGTTCCCCGTTCGCGCGCGCTTGACTGTATGTGCGGAATAATCGGATATATCGGCAACAGGAACGCGGTCTCCGTTGTTCTCGAAGGGCTCAAGCGGCTGGAATACCGCGGGTACGATTCCGCTGGGGTCGCTTTTTTTTCCGGGCAGGGAATTGATGTAAGACGATGCAAGGGCAAGATCAAGGACCTGGCTGCGATCATCGACAACGAACACCTCACCAGCAGCACGGCCATAGGCCACACACGGTGGGCGACCCACGGAAAACCGTCGGAGGAAAACGCCCACCCGCACCGTTCCGACGGTGTGGTGCTCGTCCATAACGGCATCATAGAAAATTACCTGCCTCTCAAAAAGAAGCTTGTTGAGAAAGGCTATGCCTTCACTTCCGACACGGATACCGAGGTGCTCTGCCATCTCATCCGCGATCATTGCGCCGGACTCCCCCTGGAAGACGCCGTAAGGGAGGCCCTCAAGGAAGTGCGCGGGGCTTACGCCCTGGCGGTCATCAATGAGCGGGAGCCGGGCAAGGTGGTGGGCGTCAGAAAGGACAGCCCTCTTGTAGTCGGCATCGGCGACGGCGAATACTTCATCGCCTCGGACGTCCCGGCGTTCCTGAACTATTCACGGGACGTGCTCTTCCTGGACGAGGAAGAAATGGTCGTCCTCACGGCCGACGGGGTTGTCGTCACTTCCCTTGACGGCGCGCCGGTGCATAAGGAGGTTACGTCCATCACATGGAGCCCGTCGATGGCTGAAAAAGGCGGGTACCGTCACTTCATGCTCAAGGAGATTTTCGAGCAGCCCAGGGCTGTGAGCGATACGGTCAGGGGCAGGTTCTCCCCTGAAACCGGCGAGATCAACCTGGAGGAATTCGGTCTCTCCAGTGAGATGCTCTCCGGGATCGGCAAGATATTCATCGTCGCCTGCGGGACCTCCTGGCACGCCGCCCTCGCGGGGAAGTATATGATCGAGGAACTGTCCAGGATCCCGGTTGAAGTGGACATCGCCTCTGAGTTCAGGTACCGGAGGCCCCTGGTGAATGCAGCCCACCTCATGGTCGTCATCACGCAGTCAGGGGAGACGGCCGACACGCTCGCGGCGCAGCGCGAGGCAAAGCGGCTGGGGGCAAAGACACTGAGCATCTGCAACGTCGTCGGCAGCACCTCTGCCCGGGAGGCTGATGCCGTCTTCTACACGCATTCAGGCCCCGAGATCGGGGTCGCCTCCACAAAGGCGTTTCTTACCCAGATGACGGCGGTGTACCTGCTTGCCATCGCCTTCGGCCGGCTGAAGGGGACTCTTGATGAACGGCTCTCCCGAGAACTCCTCGACGAACTGCTCCTGCTGCCCGGCAAGATCGAAAGGGCTCTCGCTTCCGATGAGGCGATCAAAACGATCGCCCGCGACTATTGCAGTGCGCGGGGATTCATCTACCTCGGCAGGGGCATCAATTATCCGATCGCCCTCGAAGGGGCGCTGAAGCTCAAGGAGATATCCTACATCCACGCCGAGGGATACCCTGCCGGCGAGATGAAACACGGGCCAATAGCCCTCATCGACGAGGG
>JAKAGF010000187.1 GCA_021825805.1 Nitrospirota bacterium | reverse complement strand
TGAGCAGGGTGAACTTTTTGGAGCCGGTCTTGTGACTATGCAGCCCGGTTTCTGCGGAGGACCCCCTTTGAAAAGGCCCTTCAGCCCGGACTTATATCGTCTCTATCAATCAATCGCGGATTTTGGGGCCGTCTTGTTCCTTTACTCCGCCGGAGTGCTTGTGTTAAAATTCAAAACTTCAATTCTTTCGGTACACCTCGGGAAAAATGCCCAGAAAATATGCTTTAGGAATCGATCTTGGCGGGACCAACCTCAGGGTTGCGCTCGTATCCGAAGAAGGCGAGATCATCAGGAAGATCAAGCGCCCTTCCTCGGATATAATGGCCTCGGTCGAGGCCTCGGTCCGGGAGGCGCTGCGCGACGACGTTGCCGGGATCGGCCTCGGGGTGGCGGGCCTTACCGACCGGAAGACGAACCGCGTGCATGTCTCGCCCAACCTGCGGGAGATCGAGGGCATTGATATCGTCCGCGAACTGCAGACAAGGTTTAATCTGCCGGTTTTCATGGAAAACGACGCCAATGCCGCTGCCCTCGGCGAAAAGATCGGCGGGGCCGGCCGGAGCTTCGACCATTTCGTGATGCTCACCCTCGGCACAGGCATCGGAGGCGGAATAATCTACAAGGGCAAGCTCCTTGAGGTGGCGGCCGAGATCGGCCATATGAGCATAAACTCCGAGGGTGAAAAATGCCCCTGCGGCAACACCGGATGCCTTGAAAACTATGCCTCTGCCCGCGCAATGACAGCCAAGGCGGTCTCCATGCTCGAAAAGGGCGGGGACAGCCTGCTCAAGGACTGCTGCAAGGGGAGCATCTACAAGGTGACTCCTGAGGACATTTACAATGCCGCCCTCGAAGGAGACACCCTTTCCCGGGAGATACTGCGTGATGCGGGCAAGTATCTCGGCATCGGACTGGCCAATCTCATCAACATTATGAGCCCTGAGGCCATAATTCTTACCGGCGGCCTGCTGGGGGCCTGGAACATCTATGTGCAGGAGGCGATCAAGGAGGCTTCGCGGAGGGCGCTCAGGGACCTCTTCAGTTCCGTCAGGATCATCCCGTCTTCACTTGGAGACAACGCCGGCGTCGTCGGCGCAGCCTGCCTCGTCTTCATGTCCCTTGGAGATGCCCCGCCGGCATAATCGGCATACATGGCAAAAGACATCCGGAATTTCTCGATCATCGCCCATATCGACCACGGCAAGTCCACCCTTGCGGACCGTCTCCTCGAATATACCGGGGCCTTGAGCGCGCGCGAAATGACCGCGCAGGTGCTTGACTCGATGGACCTCGAAAAGGAGCGGGGCATCACCATCAAGGCGCATGCGGTGCGGCTCGAATACGACGCCGATGACGGCAGGACCTATATCCTCAACCTTATCGACACGCCGGGCCACGTGGACTTTTCCTATGAGGTCTCCAGGAGCCTCGCCTCATGCGAGGGGGCCCTCCTTGTGGTTGACGCGACGCAGGGGGTCGAGGCGCAGACCCTTGCCAACGCGTACCTCGCCGTTGAACATGATCTTGAGATCATCCCCGTAATAAACAAGATCGACCTTCCCAGCGCTGAACCGGACAAGACCAGAGAGCAGATCGAAGACGCGATAGGCATTGATTGCGCTGATGCGGTCCTGGCGAGCGCCAAGGAGGGGATCGGCACCAAGGAAATCCTGGAGGCGATCGTCAGGAAGATCCCTCCTCCGACCGGCGAGGACGACAAGCCCCTCAAGGCGCTGATATTCGATTCCTGGTTCGACAACTATCAGGGAGTCATCGTCCTGGTAAGGGTCTTTGACGGGAAAATCTCCGCTGGTCAGAAGATCAGACAGATGGCGACCGCCAGCGTCTACGAGGTTGCGCAGGTGGGGATCTTCTCGCCGAAGATGCGGCCGGTGGAGTCCCTTTCAGCGGGAGAGGTGGGCTATATCATCGCGGGAATAAAAAGCGTTCACGATACAAAGATCGGCGATACCATAACCGACGCCGGGCGTCCTGTTTCAGAACCATGCCCAGGCTATAAAGACATAAAGCCGATGGTCTTCTGCGGGTTTTACCCGACCTCGACCCACCAGTACGAAAACCTGAGGGACGCCCTGAACAAGCTCAGGCTCAATGACTCCTCCTTCAGCTATGAGCCGGAGACCTCCCTTGCGCTGGGGTTCGGGTTCCGGTGCGGCTTCCTGGGGCTCCTCCATATGGAGATCATCCAGGAGAGGCTCGAGCGGGAGTTCGACCTTTCCCTGCTGAGCACCGCGCCTACGGTCGTATACCGGGTGACGAAGAGCAGCGGCGAGGTCATCTTTATCGAGAACCCCTCGCTCCTGCCGGACAAGTACGAGATGATCGAAGAGCCCTTTGTGGTGACGACGATCTTTGTGCCAAAGGATTTCATAGGCCCCATATTCGACCTCTGCCAGGAGAAGCGGGGGGTGCAGAGGGACTTTACCTACATCGGCAAGGACCGCATCAAGGTGGAGTATGAACTCCCCCTCAACGAGATACTGTGGGATTTCTACGACAGGCTCAAATCCCTGACCAAGGGATATGCGTCCATGGACTACGATTTCCTGGGCTATCGGGAGTCTGACCTTGTAAAGCTCAACATCCTCCTCAACGGCGAGGCGGTTGACGCTCTTTCCTTGATAGTTCACCGGGACAAGGCGTATTATAAGGGACGGCAGCTCACCGAAAAGCTCCGGGAGATCATTCCCCGTCAGATGTACGAGGTGGTTATCCAGGCTGCCGTGGGCAGCAAGATCATCGCCCGGGAGAGTGTGCGGCCCCTCAGGAAGGACGTCATCGCCAAGTGTTACGGCGGCGACATCACCCGCAAGAGGAAGCTGCTCGAAAAACAGAAGGAGGGAAAGAAAAGGATGAAGCAGGTGGGTAAGGTGGAACTCCCCCAGGAGGCCTTTCTCGCGGTCCTGAAGATCAAATGACACATCGAAAGAAAAAGTCGAGCATACGGGAGACCATCGAGGCCGTTGTCATCGCCTTTGTCATCGCCCTGGTTATCCGGACCTTTGTCATACAGGCGTTCAAGATCCCCTCGGGTTCCATGATCCCGACTCTTCTCGTGGGCGACCATATACTCGTCAATAAGTTCCTCCTCGGCACGCCGGTGGACATCCCGTTTACCGATATCAACCTCTTCCGGATGCCGGGTATTCGCAAGCCGCAGCGGGGCGACATCGTTGTCTTCAAGTACCCTGAAGACCCGAAGCGGGACTTCATCAAACGGGTGGTGGGGATCGGCGGCGACGTGGTCTACGGGAAGGACAAGGAGATATTCGTCAATGGCCGCAAGCTGGCGGAGCCTTACATCCAGCATGTGGACAGCAGCATCAAGCCAGGGGAGATGGACCGCAGGGACAACTTCGGGCCGGTGGTCGTCCCCAAGGGCTCGGTATTTGTCATGGGCGACAACCGTGATCAGAGCTATGACAGCAGGTTCTGGGGATTTGTTGACGACTCCCTGATAAAGGGCAAGGCCCTGATCATCTACTGGTCATGGGACAGCGACAGGACATGGGTGCGGTTCGGCCGCATGGGGCATCTTGTGAAATGAGACATGTTTACTGATCAGGAGGTGGCGCCAAATGAAAGACAGACTTGGTAATCGGGGGTTCATCAAGGGGTTCCTGCTGCTGGTCGTTTTCATCGGGGTCTCCTACGTCGGCATAGCCTTCGGCAAGCCCTACTACCGGTACAACACGCTGCGGTCGCATACGAAGGACATTCTTTCGTCAGAGATTACCGATGTGACCGGCATCAGGGAAAAGGTACTTGCCGAGGCCAAGGAACTGCGCGTCCCGCTCACGGACGCGAACCTTGTAGTGACCCGGGATGGGAGCAGCAAGATCATCAAGGTGAAAGGTACATGGTCCGAGACCGTGGACCTGGAGGGATACTACCAGAAATCTCTCGATTTCGTGATGGAGGTCGAATACTGAGTGTTCACCGGCCTCGTGGCTGAGATGGGCGAGATCGCCTCTGTTGCCCGGCGGAGCGGCGGAGCGCGTCTCTCCCTGAAGGCAAAGTCCCTGGCGCGCGAGACAGGCATCGGCGACAGCATCTCGATCAACGGCGCCTGCCTGACTGTTGTTGAGAGGCAGGGGGACATGCTTGCCTTCGACCTCTCCGACGAGACCCTGCGGTCAACGAACCTGGGCGAACTGCGCGGCGGCGACAGGGTCAACCTCGAACCCGCCCTGAGGATGGATTCCCGTCTCGGCGGCCATTTTGTCACCGGGCATGTGGACAGTGTCGGCAGGATACGGACAAAGACGCTGGAAGGCGATGCGTACAAAATAATCATCACTGCCGACAGTACGGTTACCGATTGCCTCGTTGAGAAGGGTTCCGTGACAGTTGACGGTATCAGCCTCACTGTGGTTGATGTCTATAAAGACGGTTTTTCCCTCGTGATCATCCCGCATACCGCTTCTGTCACGACCATCGGGCTGAAGGGAGCGGGTGATTCGGTGAATATTGAGGTTGATATTTTGGGCAAGTATGTTTCAAAATTCCTTGCAAAGGGAAAGGACGCCCGATTCATGCGGACCCTCAGGGATGGGGGATTCGCCCCGTAACGCGGAAAAAGGAGCTGATCAACGATGCAGAAGAATAAAATCAACACTATAGAAGAGGCCCTGGAGGACCTGGTAAAGGGCAGGATGGTGATCCTCGTGGACGACGAGGACAGGGAGAACGAGGGTGACCTCTGCATGGCCGCGGAGAAGGTGACCCCCGAGGCGATCAACTTCATGGCCAAATACGGCCGAGGCCTCATCTGTCTCTCCATGACCCCGGAGCGGATCGATGAACTCAAGCTTCCCATGATGACCGACGCGAACACCTCGTCTTTCGGCACCGCCTTCACCGTTTCCATAGAGGCGAAGCGGGGGGTTACCACGGGCATCTCGGCTGCTGACAGGGCGACGACGATCCTCACCGCGATAGACCCCAGGACGCAGTCTGACGACCTCGCGCGGCCGGGGCATGTCTTTCCGCTCAGGGCGCGGCCGGGCGGCGTGCTGCAAAGGGCGGGACAGACCGAGGGCTCAGTTGACCTCGCAAGGCTTGCGGGGCTCTACCCTTCGGGCGTCATCTGCGAGATCATGAATGACGACGGGACGATGTCCCGTGTGCCCGAGCTCCTTGAATTTGCAAGAAGGCATAATCTCAAGATCGTCACGGTGAAGGACCTTATCAGTTACCGGATGAGGGCGGAGCGTTTTGTCAGGCGGGTCACAACGACCAAGCTGCCCACGGAGTTCGGCGAGTTCTCGGTGATTGCCTACGCAAACGACATGGATGCGAACGTCCATCTCGCCTTGGTGAAAGGCGAGATCAGGCAGAGCGACGATGTGCTCGTGAGGGTCCACTCGGAATGTCTCACCGGCGACGTCTTCGCTTCCCGGAGGTGCGACTGCGGAGGACAGCTCCACCGGGCGATGGAGATTATCGAGGAGAACGGCAAGGGAGTCATCCTCTACATGCGGCAGGAAGGACGCGGCATAGGCCTGGTAAAC
>JAKAGF010000019.1 GCA_021825805.1 Nitrospirota bacterium | reverse complement strand
GGTCCCTGGGCGGATGTTCACTGCATCCGCGGAGAGCACCTCGACCCAGACCTCGAGCCTTCGGGGGTCTCCCACATCGACGATCGGCTCTCCGGCATTCACCGCAGCTTCGCTTTCGTGGTGTTTTTTCAGGAGCCGCCCGTCCACCGGGCTCTTGACGGCAACCACCCTGATCTTATCCACCGCCCCCTCAGCGGGGGTATTGCCGAGGGTGGAAAGGGCCCGGTTAACGTCAGCCTGGGCCGCCTTCACGGCAGCCTCGGCGGCCAGGCGGGTGGCGGTCGTCCGTGCCGCATCAGATGCGGTCTGTTCCAGTTCGTCCCTGGAGATGAACCCCTTTGCGAAGAGCGCCTTGCCCCTTTCCTGCCGCTGTCTCGCATATTCTTCGTCAGCTGATGCGGCTCGACCCCGCTCCCTGGCTGCGTTGAGGTTTGCCCTGGCTGCAGACACCACGGCCTCGGCCTCGGCGCGGGCTCGGGGATCGAGGACGCCGGAACGGACCGGCTCTAATTCCACGACAATCTCCCCTTTTCGCACGGGATCTCCCACGTCACGGACGATGCGGCGCATGTATCCTGCAACCGGGGCCGAGATGACATACCGGTCGGTCACGCGCGTCTTGCCTTCTTCTTCCACGACAACCCGCAGCGGGCCGCGGGATGCCTTCGTCACGTCCACCGGCGCCTGCTTGGGAATGAATCCGTAGGTGATCAGCCCGATCACTGCAAAAGTGACCAGGGCCACAAATACTCTTCGTCTCACCTCGGGCCGCATGTCGTTATTCCCTTGTCTTGAGGACTGCCACCAGGTCCAGGTGGTCGAGCCGGTGGCGCACGATCAGCCCGGAGATGCAGGCGGAAAGCGCCACCACTGCCGCTGCGAATGAATATGTCCAGGAGTCGATCATCACCGGTACGCGATAGAGGTCCGACTCCAAAGCCTTGGCTATGTATACGCTGATCCCCTTGCCGACCAGGAATCCCACCGGTATCGCCGCAAGGGTAAGGAAACCCAGCTCGCCCATGAAGATATAGGATATCTCGCCGCGGGTATATCCCAGGACCCTGAGGCTTGCCAGTTCCCTGCCGCGTTCGGAGAGGGCGATGCGGGCGCTGTTATAGACGACGCCGAAGGCGATGGTGGCGGCGAGCACCGTTGCCACCATGGTGAAAAACAGGAGGGCCTCCGCCTGGGTCTCGTAGAAGTTCCTGATCTCGTCTTCCCGGACGAGGGTCCCGGCCACCCGCGGCATCTCCACCAGCCGACGGTATATTTCGGGGCGGCGAAGGGAATCCACAGCTATGTAGACCCCTGAGATGGCGCTGCCCTCCTTCATCAGACGGTTCAGGGCATCAAGGTCCATGTATCCCATCAGCCCTATGAATTGGTTGATCATGCCTGCGACAGGCACCTGCAGCACGGGCCTGTTCCCCTCAAGCGCCTCAACAGTCAGCAGGTCCCCCGGATGCACACCAAGGATGGTCCTGAAGTAGTCGGTCAGGAGAATCCCGCCGCGGGGCGGCGTGATGACCCGTAACTGTTCGTTCAGCAGCAGATGGAGGCCGGCGCCCGGCTCGACACCTCTGATGGAGGTGCGGTAGCTGCGGTGTCCGAAGCGCATAACTACCGGCACCGACCTGAAGACCTCGGCGTGCTCCACGCCGGGCACCCGCTTCATCTCATACACCGCCTTGCGCGATGTCGGCTCGACGAAGGTGACGGTCATATCTTCGCGCTGCGTCTGCCTGAACTGTATTTCGACCATGTAATCGACGGCATCCTTCGAAAACCTGCCCGCTACCATGATAGCACAGGCCATGGAGATGCCTATGACGCTGAGCAGGGCCTTGACCGGACGGCGCTCGATATTCCGCATGATTATCCTGGTGGGCTGAGATAGTATGCGCTGCGGCACAAGCCGCTCCATGAAGGTCTTTTTGAACTCTGCAGGAGGTTCGGGCCGCATCGCCTCGGCGGGCGGCAGGTTCACGGCACGGCGGACTGCCAGCAGGGCGCCTGACAAGGCTGCCAGTAGATTGATCGCAGCTGACTTGGCGGCAACAGACGGCTGCACCTCGTAGTTCAGGTAGGGGAACCGGTAGAATTCCATGTATATATTTCCGAGGCCGCGGCCGAGCCAGGCGCCTATGCCCAGCCCGGCGGCGATGCCAAGGATCACTATCAGCGCCACCAGCTTCATGTAATGAAGGCCGATATCCCAATTGTGATATCCGAATGCCTTTATCACCGCGATCTGGTCCCTTTGCGTGCTGATGGTCCTGGTCACAACCACATTCAGCAGGAAGGCGGCCACGCCGATGAATATGGCCGGGAAGATGTCGGCGGACCGCTGCAACTGTCTGAACTCTTCGGTCAGGAACCTGTGGGACATCTGGTCCTTGCGGGCATAAGCGCCCAGACCTCCGTATTTCGCCAGGATAGCGTCGAGGCGCGTGATCACATCGTCAGGGTGCGCTCCCGCAGTGAGGGTGAGACTGAGGTCATTGAAGGCGCCGTCCATGTTGTTGGCGACCCCGAGGCCGTGGCGGCCCATCCATAATATGGCGTACCGCTTGTAGTCAGGGCTGAGGGCGCCGGGCCGCACCTGCAGAACAAACTCAGGGGACAGGGCGATGCCCACGATCCTGAGCTTCTTCCACCTGCCGTTGATCACCGCGCCGATGGCGTCGCCGGGGCCGAGCCGGTGGGCCTCTGCAAAGGCCTCGCTCACCACAGCCTCATCGTCCCTCCAGGGCGCAACCATTCTTCCTCTCCTGAGATACGGCCTGTTGAGCAGAGGGCTGCCGAAGTCGGGGACCGAGACTATCCGTGCCGTGACCGGTTCAGGGAACCCAGTGACCTGCAGCTTCACCTCGGCGCTCACCCTCGTCTCCACCTGTGCCACGCCCGGTATCTCGCTGATGCGGGTCCTGAGGCCTTCAGGGGCGCGCTTCAGAGAACCGAAGACATCGGCAAAGGCGTACTCCTGGTAAAACCGTTCCCTGGTTTGCGTCAGAGAGTTCATGGTGCTGATGAGAAGCACATAGGTGGCGACCCCGCTCGCTATGACCAGGGCTATAGCCAAGGCCTGGCCCTTCATCTTCCAGAGGTCGCGCAGGAGTTTGCGATCGAGGGTCTTCATCGGCTTACCAATGCAGTTCGTGTGGCGCCTTCTTGGTCTCGTTTGCCCGTATGTCCGAGATCAGGCCGTTGCTCAGATGGATGACACGGTCGGCCATGCCTGCTATGTCGGCGTTGTGGGTGATGATCACGGTGGTGGTTCCCAGCTCACGGTTGACGCGTTCCAGGGCCTCGAGCACAACCACGCCGGTGGCCGAGTCGAGGGCGCCGGTGGGCTCGTCGCAGAGCAGCACCATGGGGTTCTTGGCGATGGCCCTGGCGATAGCTACCCGCTGCTGTTCGCCGCCCGACAGCTGGGCGGGGAAATGGTCGAGCCGGTCCCCGAGCCCCACGATGGCAAGGGCATCCTCGGGCTTCATCGGTGTGGAGGCTATCTCGGTGACCACGGCAACATTCTCCCGCGCAGTGAGGCTGGGGATGAGGTTGTAGAACTGAAAGACAAAGCCAACATGCTGCCTGCGGTACTCGGTGAGTTCATTGTCCGCGGCGCTGGTGAGGTTGTGGTCGCGGTATGTCACCTCGCCGGCGGTGGCTGTATCCAGGCCTCCCAGGATGTTCAGCAGCGTGGACTTGCCGCTTCCGGAGGGTCCCAGGAGGACAACGAGCTCGCCTTCGTACAGGTCGAGGTCAACGCCGCGGAGGGCATGCACCTGCACCGCCCCCATGGTATAGACCTTGGTGAGTCCTTGTGCCTGAAAGACTTTCTTGGTGTTGAGCGCGCCTCCGGCTTCTCTGCCCACCCAGGGTCCTCTCTGTGATGTTTGAATGGCAACAAAAAAATAAATTGCCTAAGGACATTATACACCGGGCATATCGTCGTGCGCGGAAACAACCATATGCAGCAGGCAAATAATCAGGAGCCTGTCAGAGGGGAGGATATCCTCTTTATCAGTCGCCGCTCAGTTTAAGGAGGGTTTCTTTTGCCATGCTCGCGATGCTGTTGTCAAGATGAGCGGAAGCGCGCCTGAGGACATGCAGGGCATCCGGAGTCCCGATCCGGCCCAGGCTCCTGATCGCATTTTTCCTGACAATGCGGGACGGGTCCTCAATCGCCTTTGCCAGCAGGGAGACCGCAGTGTCCGCCTTGAGTATGCCCAGGGCCTTTGCAGCGCTTTTCCTGACCCACTCTTCAGGGTCCCCGAGCAGCCGGGCCAGAGGAAGCGCCGCCTCAGTCGCCCCAATCTCGGCAAGGGCGAAGGCGGCGTTTGAGCGCACGCCCTCGTTCGAGTCTTTCAGGGCCTCGATGAGCGCCTTTGACGCCCTACCGTCCTTGAGCTTTCCCAGCGCAACAGCAGCCTGGGCCCTGGTAAGACCGGTCCCTTTCCTGAGATCCTCGATGAGTTGTTCAATCGCCACAGCGCCCCCCTCTTTCTCCTGGCATGATTACGACGACAAGCGCCGCCGGTCCTTTTTGCCCATTATAGCGGATAATGCCATCGCAAGGAAGGAGATTATCAGCAGGAAAAGAAAAGGAGACAGAACAGACCGGTCAAAAAGAATTGTTTTTTCAGGCAGCGTTGTATTACTCTTTAAGACAGATACGCGCCATCAGGCTTTGCCATGTACAAGGAACACTTCAGCCTAAGAGAACTGCCTTTTTCCATCGCCCCTGATCCCCGCTATCTCTATATGAGCGAGCAGCACCGGGAGGCCCTGGCCCATCTCGTCTACGGTGTTGCCACGGACGGCGGCTTTGTCCTTCTCACCGGAGAGGTCGGCGCCGGAAAGACAACGGTCTGCAGGTGTTTTCTTGAGCAGGCTCCGGAGCACGTTAACATCGCCTTCATCCTCAACCCCAGGGTAACCGTGGAAGAACTCCTGGCCTCGATCTGCGACGAGCTCGGCATCAACCGCCCCGAGGCAGCGGCGAGCAACAAGTCTTACATTGACCGCATCAATCACTACCTTCTCGATGCCCACGCCAAGGGGAAGAAGACGGTGCTTGTCATCGAAGAGGCCCAGAACCTCAGCCCTGACGTGCTTGAACAGGTGAGGCTCCTGACCAACCTTGAGACAAACGAACGGAAACTCCTGCAGATCATCATGCTCGGCCAGCCTGAACTGCGCGATCTGCTCAGCCGTCCTGAATTGCGGCAGCTGGCCCAGCGGATCACGGCGCGGCGCCATCTCGGGCCGCTCTCAAAAAAGGATGTGCCTGCCTATGTCATCCATCGGCTGTCGGTTGCGGGCGGAAGGAGCAGCTTGTTCCCGGCCCCGGTCCTCAGGAGGCTCTTCAGACTGAGCGGAGGAATTCCCCGTATCGTCAATCTCCTCTGCGACAGGGCGCTCCTGGGCGCATATGTTCAGGGCAAAGACCGGGTGGACAAGACGACCCTTTCAAAGGCCGCTCAGGAGGTCTTTGGAGAAATGCAGGCGATTGATAACCGAAAGGGCATAGGATGGATTGCAGCCGGTCTTGCCTTTATCGCCTGCTGTTCCGCCTTTGCCGCCGCCTATTACACGAGATGGAACCAGCATGCTCCGTCCGCGGTCCAGCAGGCAGCTGTTCTGCCGCAGGCTAAACAGTCCATTGAATTGGATGAACTGCGGCCCCCTGACGGGCTATCAGCCGGGAAAAGCAGGGAAACCGCGTACAGAGCGCTTTTTGATCAGTGGGGACTCGCCTTTGACCCTGCCGGAAAGGAGGCCTCCTGCAAGAAGATCGGGCAGAAGGGCATGCGGTGTCTTGATTCGCTGGGGAACATGGGAATGATCCGCAGGCTGAACAGACCCGTTGTCTTGAAACTCTATGACAGGGAGGGACAGTCATACTACATCGCCCTGACGGGTCTGAAGGATGATACAGCGGTTGTACACTCCGGAAGCAGGGAACTGAGGGTCAGCGCGGGGGATATGGAAAAACAGTGGTTCGGGGAATATACGGTTATCTGGAAGGCGCCCCCTGACTATACGCGCGAGATCAGACCCGGCGACAGGGGACAGGTCGTCCGGTGGCTTGGCAGGAGGTTTTCCTCCCTGCATGGCAACGATGCCCCAGCCTGGGAGGGAGAGGTATATGATGCCTCCCTTGTGCGGATGGTCAAGAAGTTCCAGCTTTCAGAAGGGCTGGCGCCTGATGGCGTTGCAGGCCCCCATACCATCATCAGGCTCGATGCCGCCGCGCAGCAAGGCGGCCCGCTGCTTTCCTCAGGCAAGGGGGCTTTATAACATGTCCTACATCCTTGATGCGCTGAGAAAATCCGAGGAGGCGAGGAAAAGGGGCACGGTTCCCGACGTCCTGACCGTCCAGGAGGCCATTCCCCAGGCGCCTGCCGGAATCTCCCGCCGGGCATATGTTATTGCCGGGATGCTGGTGTTCGCGGCAGGCATTGGTATATGGTTTGGCTTCCTGAGGGCCGGGGGCCGGCCGCCTGCAGTTCAATCCAGGGCGGCGCAGCCACAACCGCCTTCTGCGGCCTGGCGGGACAATACCTCTGAAGGGCCGGCAACAGTGACGCCTCGGAACGGAGAGAAGGACATTGATGTCAGCGCGGGGACAGGGATTGAGGACAGGCCGGCGGAAAAGACTAAAAATGAGGCCCTGCCTTCAGATGCAAAAAGACTATACCGCTTGTCAGAGCTTCCTGAAGGAGTACGAAAGGCATTGCCTGATTTCTCGATTGCTGCCTTCCTTTATTCAGAGGACCCTTTTTCGCGCATGGTCAGGATCAACGGCCGCATGCTGCGGGAAGGAGAGGACCTTTCCCCAGGCCTCAGGCTCGAGGAGATCACGCCCGATGGCGTCATCATGCGCCACCAGGACTACCGTTTCTCGGTAAACGTCAGGCAGTAGTATCTCAGGCGGTCATCAGCTCCCGCAGCGCACTGAGTTTGCCCGGATGCCTCAGCCTTCTGAGGGCCTGAAATTCGATCTGACGCACCCGCTCCCTGGTGATCGAGAGATGCCTGCCGACTTCTTCAAGGGTGTGGTCTCTCTCTACCCCGATGCCGAACCTCATCCTGATCACCTTCGCCTCCTTGGGAGGCAGGGTCTTCAGCATTGTCCTGATCCTCCTGATCGTTTCGCCCCTCTCAAGATCAGCGCATGGAGAGGGGCTGTTCTGGTCGGTAATGAAGTCTTCAAGTTCTGCATCCTCGTCTCCGACGACGGTCTGAAGGGCAACCGTATCCTGAACAGCCAGAAGCGTTTCCTCGATCTTTTTCGGGGACACGCGGAGCGCTGCAGCGATCTCTTCGGTCAATGCCTCCCGGCCGGATTCCTGGGTGAGCTGCCGCGAGGTCCTGACGATCCGGCTGTAAAACTCCAATACATGGACCGGTACCCGTATCGTCTTGGCCTGGTCCATGAGGGCCCGGGTGATCGCCTGCCTGATCCACCAGATGGCATAGGTGCTGAACTTGCAGCCCCGGTCGTGCTTGAAGCGGTCCGCGGCCTTCATGAGACCGATGTTCCCTTCCTGGATCAGGTCGAGAAGGGGGAGTCCCCGGCCGACGTAGCTCTTGGAGATCGTGACTACCAGCCTGAGGTTCCGGGAGACCAGTTCGTCCTTTGCCTCAGCGAGCAGGGCTTCAACCCTTTTTATCTTCTCCCATATGGGCTGCAGCTCGCTCGTCTTTTTTCCCGCCTCCCGTTCCGCCTTTCGGCGCGCCTTCAGGAGTTCCATCTGAAGGCCGGGATCCCCTTCATCCTGCCTGAGCGCCTTTTCAGCAGTCTCGATCCTGGTCATCAGATCGCCAAGTATCTCGAGGGTCAGCGACACGGCTTCTTCACGCTGATCTTCATCATCCCCCTTTCGTTGCGACAGGCGCCTTTCAATCCGCCTGTAGAGGGGGAGGGTTGAGGCGGCGCTCCAGATGACGCCTCGGCCCTCGGCAAGACGCCTTGCAAGACCTGTCTCGGCGTCACGCGTGAGCAGGGGGCCTCCCCTCATTGATCTGAAATACGCCTGGACCAGATCCTCGGTCTCTTCGGTCGTCCCGGCCCTGACGATCTCTTCAGCCGGGAGTTCGTCGCCAAAGGTTGTGTCTACGCTGTCCGTGACCGCGAGGCTGCCATCCTCAGGCATGAACAGGCCGTCCGGTTCCCCGGCATCGGCGGTTAGAGAGATACCGCATCCGCTGCCCGAATCCATCAACTCCAAAGACTCTAAAGTATGACTCTTCCGCATAACATCACCTATCATTCCTCAGCAACAGTTAACTGCATCGCAGGCAGGACCTGTTCGCCAGGCGTACTGTCCGCGACCGCCCTATCCGTAGGCGCCGGTCCAACCGGAGCCTATAAAATAAAAAAAGCCTGCTTCTTCAAGGAGAAACAGGCTTTTCACCGAAAGGATAAAATAAAGGGTAGGGTCCGGATAGGCCGTGTTTCTTCGGCAACCCGGCCATCCTTACCAGAAAAACTGTCCTGACAAGGACCCGCAGCTTTGTGCCCCCTGGTTACCCAGGGTTTACCCTTTCGGAAACATGCTGCAAGAAGATGGTCAAAGAACAAACGGCAGAGCCGCACTACATCTTAAGTTTAATTTAAACGCTCCTGACGGAATTGTCAAGACCTCCGGCGTCCCGGGGGCATTTTTGCCCTGGAAGGGGCGCATCCGAAGGCCGAAAATGGCTGACCTGGAGATCAGCTCCGGCTGCGTTCGAGCCGCTTGATGTCAGCCTCGACCATGATGCGCGCAAGTTCCTCAAAGCGCGTCTTCGGCTGCCAGCCAAGAGTGTCAGCCGCCTTTGCAGGATTGCCGACAAGGATATCCACCTCAGCAGGCCTGAAGAACTCGGCTGAGATCTCGATCAGGGTCTTGCCTGTCTTCCTGTCAATGCCCTTTTCGTTAGTCCCTTCCCCCTCCCAGGCGAGATCGAACCACGCGTGCTTCATCGAGAGCTCGACAAACTCCCTGACAGTATGGGTCTCGCCCGTGGCGACCACATAGTCGTCTGGACCTTTCTGCTGAAGCATCAGCCACATAGCCTCAACGTATTCCGGAGCATACCCCCAATCCCGCTTGGAATCCATATTGCCGAGGACGATTCTGTCCAGGAGTCCGAGCCTTATCCGGGCCAGACCGCTGGTGATCTTGCGCGTGACGAATTCAAGGCCGCGGAGCGGGGACTCATGATTAAAGAGTATCCCGGAGCAGGCGAACATGCCGTAAGATTCCCTGTAGTTTACGGTGATCCAATGGCCGTAGAGTTTGGCTACGCCATAGGGGCTGCGGGGATAAAAAGGCGTCTTTTCATTCTGTGGAATAGCCTGAACTCTGCCGAACATCTCGGAGGTCGAGGCCTGGTAGAAACGGGTGTCAGCCTTGAGTGTCCGGAGCGCCTCGAGGATGCGCAGAACGCCTACGGCGTCGATGTCAGATGTGATGATCGGCTGTTCAAAAGACGCCTGGACAAAGCTCTGTGCAGCCAGGTTGTAGACCTCATCAGGCCTGATTTTTTCGATCTCCCGCATCACGTTGGTCAGTTCGAGAAGGTCCATATACCTGACCTTCACGTCCCGCTCAATGCCCAGTTCAGCGAGACGCCAGAAGCTCGAATCCCCGCTCCTGCGGTCAGCGCCGTATACCTCGTAGCCTTTCTCAAGAAGAAGCTTTGACAGATAAGCCCCGTCCTGTCCCCTGATGCCGGTTATGAGTGCTCGCTTAACCATTATATCCTTCCACGTTATCAAGATTCCTGCTGTGCCATTCCACGGTTTTCTTCAGTCCTTCATCGAAGCTCGTCGAGGCCTTAAAGCCGAAGTACTTCTCCGCCTTACTGGTGTCGAGCAATCTTCTCGGTTGTCCATCGGGTTTCGTGCTATCCCAGACAATATTTCCCGTAAAACCGGTAAACGCAGCAATCTTCAGTACCAGGTCATGTATCGAGATCTCAAAGCCGGCGCCGAGGTTGACGGGCTCTGCCCCTTCATATCGCTCGGTCGCAAGCACAACCGCCTCGGCAGCATCTTCGACAAACAGAAACTCCCGAGTTGCCTTACCCGTCCCCCATACGACGATTTCTCCGGATTTTCCCTTTATCGCGTCACAGCATTTTTTAATGAGAGCAGGAATGACATGCGAACTCTTTGGATCGAAATTGTCGTGGGGGCCGTACAGATTGACAGGAAGCAGATACACTCCATTCAAGCCATACTGCTGCCGATAAGCCTGAAGCTGCACAAGAAGCGCTTTTTTTGCGATGCCGTAAGGCGCATTCGTCTCCTCGGGGTATCCATCCCACAGATGATCTTCCGTGAAGGGAACAGGAGTGAATTTTGGGTATGCGCAGATCGTCCCGACACAGACAAACTTCTCAATGCCAGCCAGCCTTCCTTCTTCGATCAACTGGACGCCCATCATAAGGTTGTCATAGAAGAATTTGCCAGGATTTTCTCTGTTCGCCCCTATGCCGCCCACGACTGCTGCAAGATGTATGACCATATCAGGACTAACATCGCGGTATAAACGCCGGACATCATCGCCTTTGACGAGGTCGTACTCCTTGCTCCTCGGGACAAAAACTCGGCTGCAGCCCCTTTCTCTAAGCTTCTCCACAACAAAACGCCCGAGAAACCCGGCCCCGCCCGTGACCACTATTTTTTTCTTTGTGATGTCAACGGTCATCTTTCACCTCTGATACGATGTTTCCTGAAGAGGTATTATAGCATGACCGCCCGCATCTCTTCCGTCGCGCCGCGACGTGCATATCGAAAGATAGCGATGGAATTACCAGGAGCACCATGCGTTCGTCCCAGCAAAAAGATCGTGTATCGCACCGCCCCATCAAAGCGGTCTGTCGGAAGGGCTCTTTTCGGTAATAATGACAACTTTCAGTGAGGCAAGATTGACCGGGCCACCACGAAGGGCAAAGAGCTCCCAGTTGTCCCCGCGCTTAAGCAGTTCGAAGGCACTGTCTGACATGGTGAACCGTTTGTTGGGTCCCAGGCCCCCTGCATCAGGTGAAAACCGCTGAACTCCCTCCACAGCCACCCTCGGCCGGTGATCGCTCGCATGGCGTATGTATAGATAAGCGGTGTTGTCGGAAACCGCCTCGGAGATCGAATCGGGGGCCCCGGACAACCGCTGCAGCCTGCTGAATATCGCAAAACCGTCCGACCGCGAAGCCGAACCGTAGGCCAGGTAGTAAACGCCGGGGCTCTCTGACGCCTGCCTTGACAGGCCGCGCAGGGCTTCAGCAGACAAAGGTCCCCTCTGAAACCCGCCGGCCCGCACCTCTCCCTTCGAAACCACCTGCCTGAAGCGAACCCCGGCATGCATGAGATAAAATGCAGGCACATCCCACCGGTAGTAATTCCATCCTCCCTGCACCTTGTCCAGATCATAGTCGCTCTCTACGATCAGGGAAGACCCCTGAGCCGCGTCGCTGATCAGGCCGCGGTGCATGGCCTCTTCTATCAGGGAGCGGGGATAGAGGAAACCCACATTTGTTTTTTCAACGACAAGGCTGTTATTGCAGTAGTTGATCGCGCCGAGTGTCCCGCAAAAAAGCGCTGCTGCTGCAATCAGCGGAAAGGTCCGGGGCCGGCTTCCTGATAATCTGCCGGCTGTTGCAAATACCGCCGTGCCGAGCAGGAGGGAGACACCGAAGTAGGACGAGTACACGGGCAGATAGCCGATTCCGAAAACCAGTTCATTTTGATATTTTTCGGACAATGAGACCACCATGCCTGGGGCGACTGTCAGACAGAAACCCAAGAAGACGATAGTCATGAAGCCCGGCGTGACGGGAGACGCTTTCTCGCGCTCGAGGATATGGCGAACGACAAGAAACACGAGACAATAGCCGGCTGAAAACAAGATCGCGGGTATCGTCAGCGCCGCATTGACAAGCCTGGGCATGCCAGCAAACACCCGGTGGGGGTCTACCAGATAATAGACAAAAGGAACTGATGCGCTTACCTGCCGGATGAAGGTAGCGTATACCAGGGCCATATCCGGGTTGAGCCTGGTCCCAGCATAATGGGAGGGAATGGTCTGCCGCAGGAGAAATGTCAGACCTCCCCACAACAAGACCACGAAAAAATATGGCGCGAACACGAAGAGAGTCCGGCGCGTGATCTTCCCGGCATACCCGAGGATGACTGTCATATGGAACACAAGGAACACGGATGACGCTTCGTATGTCAATACGGCGACGCAGTATACAAGGACGCTCAGATATAGAAACAGCCTCCTGTCCGTTTTCAGATATTTGACGAGCAGTATAAGCGAAGAGACGGTATATATGAAAACAAACTCCTGCAGCCAGCCGAAACCCAGGACAGGGTCGTGATACAGTCGGAACTGGAAGATAAGCGGCAGAAAGGATACGGACAGAATTGCAAGGGGCAGGGAGCCCATTAATAGATAGACAAAAAGCCAGAAAAGGGCGATCGAGAACAGCACAACAGCAAGGGTTGTTGCCTTATACCATGCCAGATCATCGGTAATCTGAAAGGCGTTTGCAATAAAGGAGAGAGGAAACAGGCGGCCGTTATGAAATATCCAACTCTTCACGGCGGCATAGGTGGATGCGGCACGGCTCTGTCCCGTCAGCATCAGGACCCCCCGTTCTATTGAATTGACCGCATCATCCGAAACAAAACCGCTCTTGAGCAAAGGCGAAAGCGCGCCTGCGGCCATCGCCAGAACCACCACGAGGACGGCTGTGTGAAGAAGAAACTTACGAGGCACGGGGTTATAGAAACGCATGGGCCGTCATCTCCCCGCGACCTGCAGGAAATATCTCTTTCTGCGCATGTTGATCCTGTGCATCGGTTCCAGGATAAACCTGTTGAGGCGATATCGCGACATGCTGAATGAATTCTCTGCGCGATTGAAGGCCTCCAGATGGCCTGCGGCAAGCTTTTTGACGGAGTACTTGTCCGCCTGTTTCCTGCCAGCCTCGACAAGCATGGCCCTCAATGAAGGGTTGTCCCACAATGCCCGTATCTTTTCGGCTATGTCACGCGGGTTGTGCGGATCAAAAAACAACGCTGCATCACCGACGATCTCTGGAATACTTGTCGTGTTTGAGCAGACGACAGGACAGCCGATGGCCATGGCCTCCACGAGAGGCATGCCAAATCCTTCAAACAGTGAGGGGAAACAGAGCATGACCGCCTGCCTGTATATCTGCTTGATCTCCTTCTTTCCGACATATCCGATGACCCTTATCTGCTCGGAAAGACCATATTCCTGAGCCTTTGCCTTCAGCGGATACCCCGCATCATAATCGAAGCCGGTGAGTACGCAGTCGATCCTGACGTGAAAGTCATCCCTGAGGATCACGAGTGCCTTAAGAAGGTTGTCGTGATTCTTGTGAAGCCATCTGTTTGCCGGATAAAAAATATAGCGCGGCGGGAGGTCCAGAGATACCTCCTCACTGTCATATCCATAGAAATAGTCATCAGCGGCGAGGTATACGACACGCACCTTGTCCGCGGAGACGCGGTGGTGCTCGACGATCGTCTTCTTTGAGTACTGCGAAATAGTGATGACTTCAGTGGCGGACCGAGTCGATCCCTGATAGTGATACGCCCGGTTCCAAAGGTCCTGTTCCGTAAAGAACTGGGGGAAAAAGACCTCCTGAATATCGACGAGGGTCACGACGCTCGGCACGGGAACAGGCCGGGGCCAGAGGACTCCGAAAGGGCAGAAATACAGATCAACCTCTGCCAGTCGCGGCAGGATATCCTCCTGGCTATCAATCAGAACCGCCGAATCCCGCCATCGATCAGTGCCGAGCGGTTCCAGTTCTGGGATATTGTGTTTGCCATGGAAAAAGACATACGTATGCAGCACGTCCTGTTCGAGCAGTTCTCTGAACAGCCGGAGAAAATACTGACGAAGACCTCCCATATTCGCCTGGAGGTTGAAACAATTGACGCCTATGCGCATAGTGCGATGTGTCCTCTTCTCGTCGTGCTCTGCACGTCGTTAGCTGCTCAACGTTCTGCCTCAGATGAAATGTGCTGGCTATCGCCCACTTTACTTCTCAGGGTGAAAAACCCTGTCCAGGAGGAGGTGGACGTGCTCCTCATCGAAAGTATCCCTGAAGTACGATGTGGCAAGCATGCTCTGCTGTTGGTAGTGTGCATCATTCTCTATGAGCAGTTCGACGGCACCTGCGAATGCTCCAGGGTCGTCGGCAATGGAGCAGCCATTATTGATTTTGCTCTGGAAGCCCACTACCCCGTGGCGGGTGCACACAACCGGCATGCCATACGATAAGCTCTCCACCACCTTGATTTTCAGCCCCGTTCCCCCCAGGAGAGGACAGATGGCGATTCTTGTATTTCTATAGACGCTGTCCAAGTCGTCAACATGCTCAATGAGGGAGACATTAGCATGTGGTGAAACGAACTGCACAATTTCGCCCACGACCAGTATCCTGTAAGAGCTGCTCAACAGAGGGTAGACTTTGTCAAAAAACCATGTCATGCCTACCCGGTTGTGTGGATTGGCTGAAGCTATATACAGGATGTCATATTTGTACTCCGAAGGCCGCGAGGTATTCGGAGCAGGCAGGGATATAGGGATATAATGATATTCCGGCCTTTTCGCCAGCCGTGAGAAGAAGAAGAGCTCCTCGTCCGAAATGCATAGAACCTTATCAAACAGGGCCACACAGCGTACCTCCTCTTCGAGGAGATTGCTGAAGTTGACTTTTCCTTCATACGCATCGAATAGATTCAGCGTAAGGAAATCAGTCATGTCAAGGACTGTCGTAACTTGCTTGTCACGTATGGAGTCAAGAAGCCCGGCCCAGTAGGCGTAGCCAATGATGACAGTGTCATAGGCACCTCGTTCGACTATTTCTCTGAACTGTTTTTTCATACTGGCAAATGCATAGTCGTGAAGATGATCAATTGCTGTATTGTTAGCCCGGCGCACAAGAAAATTCAGAAGCCCGCGCACAGATGTGCGATTGCGCCTTTCATGCTCTCTTGCCCCTTCGGCAAAGTCGTACAAAAAAAGACTGTCAATAAGCCCGTCGGAGGTATAGTCCCGCCACGAGTTTTCAAAGTTCTCCAGGGAGTAGACATCGACCACGAATCCTCTTGCCTTGAAGTATCGCACTAATTCGTAGCAGCGTCGGTGACAGCCATGGCGCAATTCAAGGAAATTATGCGGGAAGAAGAGCAGAATCCTTCGGGACATATCAGCGCCCTCTCTTCCCCGTAATGATCCAGTACGAAAGGCTCTTCAGAGTGGGGAAGAATGCCTGAAATAGACGCGGAGGCAGCTTTTGACGGAGAATGATCTCAAAATAGCGATATACAGCCGACACTGCCAGCAATAATATATTATTCGAATAGAGTTGTGCTATTGCCAACTGCTCCCGATATCTCGTTCCGGCCAGGGCCACTGTCTTAATCTCAGGATAAATGCGAAAGCCGGACATTATATCATCTGTTTTTTTGTATTTTACCCCTTCCCAGATGAGGCGGATAAAAAAATCCGCATCAAGGGCGCAAACATACTTTTCCCGCAGACTGTCTTCAGCATATATCTTTCTTCTGAAAAAAGTTGAGGGCTGCAGAATATGATAGTCCAGATAGAGCAACTCCTTGAAGACGATTCTGTCAACATGGTGCAGACCTGAGGTCTGTCCATTCTCATTGATGAAAAAGCCGTCCGCAGTCAGTAGTTCCAGGTCTTTGTCGGCAGAGAAGTAGGAGCTTACCCGCTGTAGTACGTCCCTCTCCAGATAAACATCGTCGGAATTGAGCCAGCAGAAGATATCGCCTTTGGCCATCCTGAACCCCTTTTTGAGGGCGTCTACCTGCCCCCGATCCTTCTCGCTGACCCAGCGGTAGGTGATCCCCCGGCACGCGGTGTCAAGGGTCCCCTCACGCAGGAGGATGTCGTATTTCCTGATTATGTCCACCGACTGGTCCGTCGATCCCCCGTCCACAACGATATAATCGATAAAGAAATCCCCCTCCTGCGCGAGGATACTCCGAATGGTCTCCTCGATGAACCTCCCCTGATTGAAGGAGGGGGTTACTATGCTGATGATAGTCAGGGCCATGCAACTATTCATGTATTTGGCCGCTTTCTTGCCAGCAGGACAAACCGTGCATATATGCCGCTGTGAATAGCGCCTGTATTCATAAGCCTGTAGAGGGTATAGTCAAACAACGATCCTGTCCGTTCGGCGATTCTCTTAACAAACGATTCAGGGCTGTAAAACCGTGCAAATCTATTGCCCCACCCATGTGCGCAAAAGATAGTCGCGCTGCTATCGAAGGGAACATTGTTGGGCACGCCAATGGTAGGGTCAGTCTGATTTGCCGCTGAGGGGAAGGCATAAAATGGCACAACGCAGACCATCCCGCCGGGTTTTAATACCCTATACATCTCAACGAACAGCCTGCTGTCACTGTCACCCTCGAAATGCTCCAGAGAGCATGTGAGAGTTATCTTGTCGGCAAAACCATCAGGTATTGGCATCCGGCAGGCATCCCCCCCTATCCTCTCGCCATTAATACCGGGAGGATGCATGATATCCTGGCGAAAGGCCCGGCAGCCGGTAAGGCGTGAGACAATATCTGACAGTGGACTGTGTTCGCTGGCGAGGTCTATAAGAGTATCAGACTCACGGGGGTCCAAGATAGACCTCGCAATAAAATGCTCTAAGGATTTCTCGTCAAGGACACTCCTGTATCCGTTGCAATAATCAGGAAAGCGTCCCTCATATTCCGCGTCCTGCACGTAGGCCCGGAAAGCCTCGGGCGAGACCGTGAGGTGCTCACAATGCAGACCTGTATTGCGAAAGCCCGTCCATACAGCCTCGACAGCCTCCGGTTCGATATGATCGACAAAGGATCTCACGACACGGTCCCTTTGCCTTTCAATCTCAGCCATACAGCTTTCAAAATCCTCTCGCTCGTCGGGCAGGTATTGATATTTGTTCAAGATTCTTCACTCCTCCACCTGTTGCCCTTTAAGGCAGCCGATAAACAAAAGAAAGACAATCCAATGGATCGTGGATCTGTTCGCGGCAGGCACTTCTTATCTCTGCTTTGTGCGAGCATGGAAAGTGGTTGAGAACTGCCGTCTGAAAGTACCAGCCGCTTGTCCAAGCACTGGCTCTCCATGAGCATGTACAGATTTGTGATATTCCATATGTTGTCAAGTGCGAGAAGAGGATACCTGAGGTGATAAAAAACACCACCATCCTCTTATAAAGGCCAAAACCAGTTAACGCAAAAATCAAACAATAATTAATTATGAGACTTAACGCGAAGGAAAAAACGATTGTCTTGATGATTCCGTTGATTTTGAAGGGCTTCAATGCAATGAAGCCTGGGAGGAAGATCATCTGAAATATGGAACAGACCCCTAACAAAAACAAGACGACTGCCCCTGTAGTGAAATATAGGCCGATGATTTACGAAATGGGAAAACAACTCCTGATATCATTATCCCTGTGCTCCGAAAGACTGACCCCTCGATTCTTCTTTTCATTTAGAAAGGGCAAATCACTGAAGTTTCAGCGGAACCTGAGCCCCGTTATAGGTTAATCGCAAATTCTTAAAAGCCACCGCGAGCGGACGAGGATCGCCTTGATTTATCACCGCCGGCTGCAGGCTGACAAATTCGATTGTGGTGCTGCCGGCTTTAAGAGAAACGGCAAGAGGTTCCAGGGGTTTAAATTCCCATGTGGTCCTCACAATATCCCATGTCTTCACTTTTTGCCCGTTCACCAGGACATCGACCATGGCGTGAGGGTGGATGGAGATTATCTCACCTTGAAGGGAAATACTGCCTTCCTTCGGCACAGTGATCCTGACTTCTCCTTTGCCGCTAGTCCATCGAAGCCAGTTGGATCCTTCCTTTTCATAATTGTGCCATCCCTTTGTGAGCTCATATTCGGTTTTTTGGGAATTCCCACACCCCGCACTTATGATAAGACCAACAAGAATTATAAATAAAGCGCTTATTCTGACGATGGCGAATTTCACTTTCCCCCCTGTTTTTCTTATAGGAGATTAGATATAATAACACTAAAAAGGGGGGGAAACACCAGCTATTTTTATTGGATTAGGGCTTTTCAGTAGAGGAGATTTTTCCGAGGACCCACCTAAGAAGTGAAGTAATCCTCCAGCTGAAAGATGTTTTCACTATCTCAAGCTCTTTGTCCCTCTCAGCAACGATCCCATGAAGTTCTTGAGAGATTTGTCTGAAACGCTTCTGTGCTGTCAGGTGTTGACGCTCCAGCTTGTGAATAGCCGCAAGTTTGGCTGTCCGGTCAGCCTCTGCCTCGGCGAGTTGCTGCTCCAGCTTGTGAATAACCGCAAGCCTGGCCGCCCGGTCAGCCTCTGCTTCAGCGTATTTTCTTATCCAGTTTCTTTTTTCATCGTCAATGTCTATTAATGCCTGCATCAGCCGTCCGCTTGGTGAAACCGTCAATGCGGTTACAATTTCCTCTTGTGGGTGGACGGTGACAGCGGTCCTGCCTGATAGAAAAAACATGTCATAGTGTGAAAAAATGGCCGGCTCGAATCTCACACTGTCAAATCCGATGCGGCTGAAAAATTCAGTGATAGAAGATTTACTGAACAAATGGAGGTGCTCATCATACTTCAACTGCTCCAGAAACGGGCTGGACTCATTTTGCAGCTGCTCATAACTCTTATTCTCCGGGAAAGAAGGCGTCTGAATCAGGAATATCCCATCCGGCTTAAGGAGACCCAGGCAATGGCTGACCGTTGCAACAGGATTCTGAAGATGCTCCAGAACATCCATCAGTACGATAACATCCAGTGAAGCTGGTGCGATCTGCTGGTCCTCTATCGGTCCGGCAAGGACTGTTACCCCGAAGATCCCGCTGGCATAATTTGCGAGCCAAGGACTGAGTTCAAGGCCCGTGGCTTCGTAGCCGGCCCACTGCAGGAGCGAGACAAAACCGCCATGGGCGCATCCCAACTCCAGTATCTTTGAGGGGGGCGGCTTATATTTTAGCAACGTGCGGAGCCAGTAAAGGCAGCGCTCGGGCAGATCATGACGCGCACGGGTCTCGATATCAGGATATCCGTACTTTTCAGGAAGATGTCTGAGGTAATAATATTTTCCATACAGGTCTGTTTCGCCGTCCGAGACGTGTGCCACGTCGCCGACAGATGCATTAAGTCGGAGACTCTTGCAGGACGGACAAAAGAGGTAATGCTCCGAAAAAGGCTCAAGCGCAGTAGTGCCGCACCAGCAGCCGATGGACTGATTATAATGATCCATTTTATTTTATAGCATGAAAGACAGCGCCGCAGCAACGGCTGGAGTCGGTTTCCATATGCAGCATTCCAGATAGAATCTGTTCAAGAGCTTCCTTGAAGTTCGGCATGCTCCGAAAAGAATCGACCATGAGATCACCCGCTTCACCGGAGCCGTAAGCAATATGCCACACGTGATCGAGCAAAAGAAACAAGCGACCCGTATACTCGGGAACAATGGGGACATGGTGTGTAACCGTAAGACCGGCTCTGCGGAGGCAGGCTATCCACGTCTCAAGGGAGAATATGTTGACATGACGGTGAAAGCTCACATATTGTTCCCTCAAAAGACCAGCGCGCCGCTTGTCCCCGGCCAGACCGACCAGCAGCGGAAGCATATCCCATGAGGCCCATGCATCGGTGATGACGCTAAGCAGGAACCCACCGCCGGGCCTTAGACAGCGAGCAATGTTCTGCAATACTCCATCAATATTATTCATGTGCTCCAGAGAACAATTAGCAAAAACCGTATTGAAGGTTCCCGCCTCCAAGGAAAGCGTATCGGCAGGGCCACAGTGGACATTACGATAAACACCGGACGCTTTGGCCGCCTCGGCGACGCGCTGATCAGCATCCAATCCCACAACGTTCGCGATATTGGGCCAGAGGAATCTGAAAAAACTTCCGTCACCGCACCCCAGATCCAAAACCGGCTCACGCAATGCGAACAAAGAGTAGGCAGCACGTTCCCAGCCACGCCAGATGATCATAGGCGGAATCCATGGATAGAGTGCTGAAACACTTCGATATCCATCAATGACCTTCTGACGTTCCAATAGGAGCGGTACTGGGAGATTTTCGTGATTGTCCGCAAAGGACATCATAGGAACCTCTTGATGGCTATCAAGCAAAAATAATAACGAGCTATAGATGAAAGCCCAAAGAACAGATGGTGTGCAGAATGCCAGTGACTTGTGATCATGCTAAAAGGGACCTGGCGGTACAGCAGCAATACTGCAGGTGCCGGGCATGTCGCAAAGGCCGTGGTGAAGGAGTTGCACGGAGAATTCCCTTTGGCGTAACCCAACCGTAAACGTTCCTGCAGACGGCACACTGCAGATACGGGTAATTATTCCAGAAAGTTCTTGCCATGTCAGCTGGGCTCTTCTTTGGTAATCCGCCCGAAGCAAGGTCGCCAGGCCGACTTCGAACGAATATTCACCGGTGGCGACTGAGAGACTGACCTCCTGCCGAAAACGGAGGATACTGCCCGCCGGCGCCGTATCCGGGACATCAGTATCGTACTCCAAGGTAGTTTTACCGTGTACGATTATATTTCGGTCATTTACCATCAACATGCCGCCTATGGGTACCTCGATATCGTGGAGGAGGTGGAACTCATAAAAGAAAAGCGCCCTCTGGCCCTGCTCAAAATGTCTGCACGCATTTTCCGCGTCATCACATACGGCTACCCGCGTGCAGACGGCCCAACCATTAGACACCGATGCCCCAGGAGATATTTCAGTAAAGACGTCGTCCTGCGGCCAGGAAAAAGCTCCCCCCGTGGATGAGGCGTAACTTGCCGGCGGTCGATCGGCTATCTCAGTGCCCTGAGAATCCGGGCATGGCGCCAGCTCCTGGTCCCCCTGGATAAGGAGATAATACCGCTTCACAGCTTTGGGCGCCTCTTCCAGGCAGAGCATGCTGCCCCGATCCAGCAACAGCGCCCTGCTGCAAAGCTGCTCAATATCGTTGGCGGAATGGGATACCAGCATGACAGTTACGCCGTTGTTCCTTAGTTCTTCAAACCGGCGATAGCACTTTTGCCGGAAGAAAATATCACCCACTGCTAATGCTTCATCCACAATGAGAATATCCGGGTCGACATTAATGGCAGCGGCGAAGGCAAGCCGTACGAACATCCCGCTGGAATATGTCCTGACGGGCTGGTCGATAAATTCACCTATATCTGCAAAGTCAATTATTGCCTGGATCCGCTTATGCATTTCCTGGTGAGTAAAACCCATTATTGAACCGTTCATATATACGTTTTCTCTGCCTGTGAGTTCTGGATTGAACCCGGCGCCCAATTCCAGCAGAGCTGCGACCTTGCCCTTTAACGAAAGGTGGCCGGTCGTAGGCTGTAAAACGCCGCAGAGAAGTTGCAGAAGGGTTGACTTGCCGCTTCCGTTCTTGCCCATAATGCCAAGGCATTCGCCCTTTCTGACTTCGAAGGATATGTCTTGCAACGCCCAGAAATCATGGTGATACTTTTTTCTGAAAGGGTGCAGCGCCTCTATGAAACGGTGTTGCGGGCTGTCATAAAGACGATACTTTTTCCCAAGACCTGTTGCGCTGATAACGATGTCGCTCATACCATCTCTTCTGTGCACGCGTTACAATCAGCTATCCACATTTATTATAGGACATCAGCGAAATGCGGCCTCAGACGGAGAAAGACTATAGCCCCGAAAAGGAAAATGAGGGCGACAACCGTCCAGAAATAGAACGTCTGAAATCCATGTTGCCAGAACGGGACGAAATATAGGAACGATTCTCGGTACCCCTGTACTATATAAAACATCGGATTAAGCTTAATGACGGGCTGAATTTTCTCCGGCATCATATGGATATCCCAGAAAATGGGTGTTGCCCAGAAGCCGAGTTGCAAAATGATGCCTACCACCTGGTTTGTATCCCTCGCAAAGACATTGACCGATGATGTGAACCAGCTGATTCCCAGCGCCAGGACCCCCATCGCAAAAAAATAATAGAAAGCCTGCAGCCAGAAAAAATTGAAGGGTAACCCGTAAAGTATAATCAACACAACCAGCAATGCAATAAAAATTGAATGGGTAATCAGAGAGGCGACAAGCTTAACCACTGGAAGAATACTTAGTGGAAAAACAATCCTTTTTACCAAATGAGGATTGACAATAACAATGCCGGTCGCCCCGCTCACAATCTCGGTGAAGGCGTTCCAGATCGCCATGCCGGCGGTTAGCCAGACGGCAAAGGGTACCCCCCCCCTCGGCGCAGCCTTGAAACCGACAGTAAAGACAAACCACAAAACAAATATCATAATGAGGGGATTAATAAAGGTCCAGAAGAAACCGAGCAACGAGCCGGTGTGGGTGGTCGCTATGTCACTTTTTGCCATCTCGAAGATAAGAGATCTGCGACGATACAGAATCAATATGAATTCAAGGAACCCCCTGAATAGTACAATAGCCTTCTGGAGCATTTCTACTTTTCTTTAGCCCTGCGTCGAATTATTACTAAACACCTGCTTGTCCCGAAAGGAACTCGCTGATAGTTCGACTAATGTTAACATTTTTCGATCCCCTATAGCGACTCGGAAAGTACCCCTTCGGTTGAGGGTGGGTTGTTCAGCATGGCATTCACTCACTGCGGTATCAGATTTAGTTCCCCCGATGATTGTGAGCGTTCCCTGGGTAGTAGTGATACTGGTCTGGTTTCAGAAGCTGGATTAAAAACACCCTCCATGATGACAGCGATGTTTGACGAGGAACCAGGGATGGGATTTTTGTAGTAGGTCGTCTGCTTTGACGATCGCCCCCATTATTATCTTGCCGCAACATAAAAAAAGTCTGCTGTCTGCGATAAGCGGACAACAGACTTTAGTGCCCTTAAACCCTTTAGAAGCTATTGCTGTTGCGGGCAGCCTTTTCTATCTTCTCTATCTTGGCCGACAATGCCTCTATCGTCTTGCTCTGCTCCTGGACGACCTTGGTCAGGACTGCGACGATGTCCATCGGACTCAGGCCCTTTCTGTCTTTTGTCGCTACCAGTGCAGGTACATCCTCTGCAATAAACCCAGCATGCTGTTCTCCTGCATCAACCTTGTAGGTGAAGGTTACCGGATTTAGTTCCTTCACTGCCTTTGAAGCCTCTTCGGAAGAGAGTTCTCTGATATTGTCCTTGTACGACCTGCTGGATGCATTAGTCCATACACCTCCAGTTGACAGATAAGCTCCGGTTGAGCTTATTATCGCCTTTGTTGGGTCGGCTGTCCTTCCCATCCCTATGCTCCCATTGTAAAACACCTGAAATACAGGCTGTGGCGTAATCGGTGACCCCACCACGCCACCGGATTGAAGGAACAGCGTGTAGCCATCAAATGTTTGTGTTCCCACCATGCCAGAATAACCATCTGAAGAACGCTGTATCCATCCCCCCAGTGACTGGACATATTCTGCGCCTGAAGATAGGAAAAAATTATTGGCAAGTACTGAGGTTATCCAGCCTCCAACAGGGGTCCCGTCCACCGAGAAATGCATGGAAGACCGCCATACCCCAGCACTCGATAGATCAAAGTTGTTCACCGGAGCAGGAACATTCACCCCAATCGTCCCATCATCCCTCACAACAAACTTGGTGTTTATCCCTGTGCTATCCTTCACAACTAGTTTATCAGCAGGAAGTGCAAACACCGACCCTACCATCAACCCCGCAAGAGCCATCACCGCTATCACACC